>NZ_CP042176.1:6395879-6700068 GCF_005937885.2 Bradyrhizobium sp. KBS0727
ACTTTTCGCACCGGAAGCGCGTTTCCTTGCCTTGGACTCGGGGGATTGAGGTGCTATCCAGCCTGACGTTCTGTTGCCACAGTGCACAATATCGCTGCAATTCGCCGGCGGGCGAATCCCCACCAACCTCCTCATTTCAAGCGGATTTTCATCATGACGCAGGTCGATCATTCCCGTATGGCCAATGCGATCCGTGGCCTTGCCATGGATGCCGTCGAGAAGGCGAAATCGGGCCATCCGGGTCTGCCGATGGGCGCCGCTGACGTCGCCACCGTGCTGTTTACACAGTTCCTCAAATTCGACGCCGCCGAGCCGAACTGGCCGGACCGTGACCGATTCGTCTTGTCGGCCGGGCACGGCTCGATGCTGCTCTATGCCTTGCTCTACCTGACCGGCAACAAGGACATGACGCTCGACCAGATCAAGCATTTCCGCCAGCTCGGCTCGCTGACGCCGGGTCATCCCGAGAACTTCCACACCAAGGGCATCGAGACCACCACCGGCCCGCTCGGCCAGGGCATCGCGACCGCGGTCGGCATGGCGCTGGCGGAGAAGATGCTGGCCGCCGAGTTCGGCAAGAAGGTGGTCGGCCACCACACCTATGTGCTCGCCTCCGACGGCGACCTGATGGAAGGCGTGTCGCAGGAAGCGATCGCGATGGCCGGGCACTGGAAGCTCAACAAGATGATCGTGCTGTACGACGACAACGGCATTTCGATCGACGGCCCGACCTCGATTGCCGACTCGGTCGACCAGGTGAAGCGATTCAAGTCCGCCGGCTGGGCCGCCGAACTGATCGACGGGCATGATCAAAAGGCGATTGCGGCCGCGATCACCCGCGCGCAGAAATCCAGCAAGCCGTCGCTGATCGCCTGCAAGACCACGATCGGCTTCGGCGCGCCGACCCGGGCCGGCACCGCGAAAGCCCATGGCGAAGCGCTCGGCGCTGAGGAACTCAAGGGCGCCAAGGAAAAGCTCGGCATTTCGCTGGAGCCGTTCTCGGTGCCCGAGGATGTGTTGAAAGCCTGGCGTGAAGCCGGCTCGCGCGGCGCCGCCGAGCGCAAGGCCTGGGAAGGCCGCTTTGCTGAATTGGGCAACCGCAAGCGCGCCGAATTCGAGCGGCGGCTGCGCCATGAGCGGCCGGCTTCGCTGGCAAAGGCACTGAAGGCGCACAAGAAGGGGCTGCTCGAGACGCCCCAGAATGTCGCCACCCGCAAATCATCGGAATCCGCGATCGAGGTGATCGCCGGCACGATGCCGATGGAATTCCTCGCCGGCTCCGCCGACCTCACCGGCTCCAACAACAACAAGGCGAAGTCGGCGACGGCGTTTTCCGCCAAGACGCCGAAGGGCCGTTTCATCCATTACGGCATCCGCGAGCACGGCATGGCCGCGGCCATGAACGGCATCTTCCTGCACGGCGGCTTTGCGCCGAACGGCGCGACCTTCCTGGTGTTCACCGATTATGCGCGGCCGGCGATGCGGCTCGCGGCCCTGATGGGCACCGGCGTCGTCTATGTCATGACGCACGATTCGATCGGGCTCGGCGAAGACGGTCCGACGCATCAGCCGGTCGAACACCTGGCCGCGCTGCGCGCGATGCCCAACATGCGCGTGTTCCGGCCCTGCGACGCCGTCGAAGTCACGGAGTGCTGGGAGCTGGCGCTCAATCGTATCGACGGCCCGACCGTGCTGGCGCTGACCCGCCAGAACCTGCCGCAGCTGCGCACCTCCGCGCCCGCGGACAATCCCTGCAGCCACGGCGCCTACGAACTGGTCGCGGCGCAAGGCGAAGCCAAGGTCTCGCTGTTCGCTTCCGGCTCCGAGGTCGAGATCGCGGTGGCCGCCCAGAAGCAGTTGGCGGAACGCGGCATCGCGTCGCGGGTGGTATCGGTACCCTCGCTCGAGTTGCTGCTGGCACAGCCGGCGGACCGCCAGAAGGCCATCATCGGCAATGCGCCGGTGAAAATCGCCATCGAGGCCGCGGTGCGCTGGGGCTGGGATGCCGTGATCGGCCAGGATGGCGAGTTCATCGGCATGCACGGCTTCGGCGCCAGCGCGCCGGCCAAGGACCTTTACAAGCACTTCGGAATTACCGCTGAGGCTGCAGTTAACGCGGCCCTGAAACGCTTGGGTTGAGGTTGAGATTACAGGGAAAAAGGTCTACCAAAGTTCCCATCTTGACCGTTCTCGCCCGGCAGAACCGGGCGATCCGCCGTAAGCCCCTCGTGGAAAGTCTCCTTTTGGAAACTGTCTGCGGGGACGGCGCCAGCTATTAAGGGAGAAAAAGCATGGCAATTCGGGTCGCGATCAATGGATTTGGCCGCATCGGCCGCAACATCTTGCGAGCCATCGCGGAATCCGGCCGCAGGGATATCGAAGTGGTAGGGATCAACGATCTCGGCCCGGTCGAGACCAACGCCCATCTGTTGCGCTTCGACTCCGTGCATGGCCGTTTTCCCGGTACCGTGACCGTCGACGGCGACTCGATCAACGTCGGCAACGGCAAGATCAAGGTTTCCGCCGAGCGCGATCCGTCGAAGCTGCCGTGGAAGGAACTCGGCGTCGATATCGCGATGGAATGCACCGGCATCTTCAGCGCCAAGGCCAAGGCAACGGCCCATCTGACCGCCGGCGCCAAGCGCGTGCTGGTTTCGGCGCCCTCCGACGGAGCCGACGCGACCATCGTCTACGGCGTCAACCACGACAAGCTGACCAAGGAACACCTGGTCGTTTCCAACGGTTCCTGCACCACCAATTGCCTGGCCCCGATCGCCAAGGTGCTGAACGACACCGTCGGCATCGAGACCGGCTTCATGACCACGATCCACGCCTATACCGGCGACCAGCCGACGCTCGACACCCTGCATAGCGATCTCTATCGCGGCCGGGCTGCTGCGCTGTCGATGATCCCGACCTCCACCGGTGCGGCCAAGGCGATCGGCCTGGTGCTGCCGGAGCTTCTGGGCAAGCTCGACGGCGTCGCGATCCGGGTGCCGACGCCGAACGTCTCCGTGGTCGACCTCAAGATCGTCGCCAAGCGCGCGACCGATGTGAAGGAAATCAACGAGGCAATGAAGCGCGCCTCGGAGCAGGAACTCAAGGGCATCCTCGGCTACACCACCGCGCCGAACGTCTCGATCGACTTCAACCACGATCCCCACTCGTCCACGTTCCACGTGGACCAGACCAAGGTGCAGAACGGCACGCTGGTGCGGGTGATGTCCTGGTACGACAACGAATGGGGTTTCTCCAACCGCATGGGCGATACCGCCGTGGCGATGGGGAAGCTGCTGTAACTTCATCGCTCATGGTTCGAGACGCGCGCGAAGAGCGCGCTCCTCACCATGAGGGACAGACCTCATCCTGAGGAGCCGAGCGCAGCGAGGCGTCTCGAAGGATGGGCCACGTGCGAGACTCGCTATGACAAAATCATTCCGCACCCTCGATGACGTTGACGTAAAGGGCAAGCGCGTGCTGCTGCGCGTCGACCTCAACGTGCCCATGGAAAACGGCCGTGTCAGCGATGCGACGCGGCTCGAACGCGTCGCGCCGACCATCATCGAGATTTCCGGCAAGGGCGGCAAAGTCATCCTGCTCGCGCATTTCGGCCGGCCGAAGGGGCGCGACGCCAAGGATTCGCTGAAGCCCGTCGCCGCCGCGCTTTCCGAGGTGATCAAGAAGCCGGTCGCCTTTGCCGACGACTGCATCGGCGAGCCCGCGGCCAAGGCCGTGGCCGCGATGAAGGATGGCGACATCCTGTGCCTGGAAAACACCCGTTTCCATAAAGAGGAAGAAAAGAACGATCCGGCTTTCGTGACCGAGTTGGCAAAACTCGGTGACATCTGGGTCAACGATGCGTTCTCGGCGGCGCACCGCGCCCACGCCTCGACCGAAGGCCTCGGCCACAAGCTGCCGGCCTATGCCGGCCGCACCATGCAGGCCGAACTCGACGCGTTGGCTAAGGCGCTGGAAGCGCCGACCAAGCCGGTGATCGCAATCATCGGCGGCGCCAAGGTCTCGACCAAGATCGACCTTCTGGAAAACCTCGTCAGCAAGGTCGACGCGCTGGTGATCGGCGGCGGCATGGCCAATACCTTCCTGCACGCCCAGGGCGTCGGCGTCGGCAAGTCGCTGGCGGAAAAGGACCTCGCCGCGACCGCGCTGCGGATCATGGAAAAGGCGGAAGCCGCCAACTGCGCCATCATCCTGCCCGTCGACGCCGTGGTCGCCTATCATTTCGCAGCCAATTCACCGTCCCATGCCTATGGGCTGGACGCGATCCCCGCCGACGGCATGATCCTCGACGTCGGCCCGCAATCGATCGCGCGGATTCATGCCGCCATCGACGACGCCGCGACGCTGGTCTGGAACGGCCCGCTCGGGGCCTTCGAGATGACGCCGTTCGACCGCGGCACCATGGTGTCGGCCAGGCATGCGGCGGAGCGGACCAAAGCCAAGAAGCTGGTTTCGGTCGCCGGCGGCGGCGACACCGTCGCGGCTCTGAACCAGGCCGGCGTTGCCCATGATTTCAGCTATGTTTCGACCGCCGGCGGCGCGTTTCTTGAATGGATGGAGGGGAAACCTCTGCCCGGTGTCGAAGTTCTAAAACTGCGCTAAGACTTTTGTTTTGACGCGTTTTCTTCACGCGAACCGGTACCCACTTCGCTTGAAAACGCTATAAATATCAGACCCGGCGTCTGCGGCGCCGCAACGACAAGGGAGAATAAGGATGGCTCGGATTACGTTGCGTCAATTGCTCGACCACGCGGCGGAGCATGATTACGGCGTGCCGGCCTTCAACATCAACAATATGGAACAGGCGCTGGCCATCATGGAGGCCGCCTCCAGCCTCGATGCCCCCGTCATCATCCAGGCCTCGCGCGGCGCGCGCTCCTACGCCAACGACATCATGCTCAAGCACATGATGGATGCGGTCACCGAAATCTATCCGCAGATTCCGGTCTGCGTGCATCTCGATCACGGCAACGGCCCCGACACCTGCATGACCGCGATCCAGGCCGGCTTTACCTCGGTCATGATGGACGGCTCGCTGAAAGCCGACGGCAAGAGCCCGGCCGACTGGAGCTACAATGTCGGCGTCACCAAGACCGTCACCGACATGGCCCATCTCGGCGGCATTTCGGTGGAAGGCGAACTCGGCGTGCTCGGCTCGCTGGAAACCGGCATGGGCGACAAGGAAGACGGCCACGGCGCCGAGGGCAAATTGTCGCACGACCAGTTGCTGACCAACCCCGACGAAGCGGTGAAGTTCGTCCAGGAAACCAAGGTCGACGCGCTCGCGATCGCGATGGGCACCTCGCACGGCGCCTACAAGTTCACCCGCAAGCCCGACGGCGACATCCTTGCCATGAACGTGATCGAGGAAATCCATCGCAAGCTGCCGAACACGCATCTGGTGATGCATGGTTCGTCCTCGGTGCCGCAGGACCTGCAGGAGATCATCAACGCCAACGGCGGCAAGATGAAGCCGACCTGGGGTGTGCCGGTTTCCGAAATCCAGCGCGGCATCAAGCACGGCGTCCGCAAGATCAACATCGACACCGACAACCGCATGGCGATGACCGGCCAGATCCGCAAAGTACTGAAGGACAATCCGGAAGAGTTCGACCCGCGCAAATATCTCAAGCCGGCGATGGAAGCGATGACCAAGCTGTGCAGGCAGCGGCTGCAGGAATTCAACACCGCGGGCCAGGCCAGCAAGATCAAGAAGGTGCTGACGACGGCCGATATGGCCAAGCGTTATACCAAGGGCGAGCTCGATCCGAAGGTCGCGTGACATCCGGCTGATCTCCGCGAGCTGCCTGCCCTTAAGCGAAGCTTTTCTCGGCCGTTGCCCGAGAACCGCCCATTTTGGTTTGCAAGGCAAGCTCTGGAGAACGTTCCGATGAATCTCGCCGACCTCAACAAGGTCGCCCTCGCCATGGTAACGCCGGGCAAGGGCATACTCGCCGCCGACGAATCCTCGGGCACGATCAAGAAGCGTTTCGACGCCATCAAGGTCGAATCGACCGAGGAAACCCGCCGCGACTACCGCGAAATGCTGTTTCGCTCGCAGGAAGCGATGAGCCGGTACATCTCCGGCGTCATCCTCTACGACGAAACGATCTGGCAGAACGCCAAGGACGGCACGCCGCTGATCAAGCTGATCGAACAGGCCGGCGCCATCCCGGGCATCAAGGTCGACGAGGGAACCCAGGCGCTGCCGAATTGTCCAGGCGAACTGGTCACCGTAGGGCTCGACAAGCTCGCCGAGCGTTTGAAGAAATATTACGAACGCGGCGCGCGGTTTGCCAAATGGCGGGCCGTGATCGACATCGGCACGAATATTCCTTCGATGACGGCGATTTCCGTCAACGCGCACGCGCTCGCACGCTACGCGGCGTTGTGCCAGGCCGCCCAGATCGTGCCGATCGTCGAACCGGAAGTGCTGATGGACGGCGATCACGATATCGACCGCTGTTATGAGGTGAGCCAGCGCGTGCTCAACAAGACCTTTGAGGAATTGCGCGTCCAGCGCGTCGCGCTGGAAGGCATGATCCTGAAACCCAACATGGCCATTTCCGGCAAGAAGTGTTCTACGCAAGCCTCCGTCGAAGAGGTGGCCGAGAAAACCATCCGGCTGCTGAAGAGCTGCGTCCCGGCGGCCGTTCCCGGCATTGCGTTCCTTTCGGGCGGACAATCCGACCAGGAAGCCACCGCGCATCTCGACGCCATGAACCGGATCGGCGGCCTGCCGTGGCGGCTTACCTTCTCCTACGGCCGCGCGCTGCAGGCGGCGCCGCAGCACGCCTGGGCCGGCCAGGCCGCAAACGTCGCCGCAGGCCAGCAAGCCTTCATCCACCGCGCCCGGATGAATGCGCTTGCGAGCAAGGGCGAATGGCAGCCCGATCTCGAAAAGAAGGCGGCATAGACTTGGCTACCAAACCTCCCCCTCCGCGCCCGGCACCGCGGCTCTATCTCGCAACGCCCGAACTGGACGATCCGTCGCAACTGGCGGCAAGCCTGCCGGGCCTGCTCGCAGGCGCCGATGTCGCCGCGGTGCTGGTGCGGCTTCGCGAGACCGACCAGAAAACCATGATTTCGCGCATCAAGGCGCTGGCGCCTGCCGTGCAGGACAGCGGTGCTGCGCTGCTGCTGGACGGGCATGTCGAACTGGTGGCGCGGGCCGGCGCCGATGGCGCGCATCTGAACGGGATCGCGGCGATGGAAGACGCGATGCCGTCGCTGAAACCCGATCGCATCGCCGGCGTCGGCGGTCTCACGACACGGCACGATTCGATGGCCGCGGGCGAAGCCGGCGCGGATTACGTGCTGTTCGGCGAGCCCGACCGCAATGGACAGCGCCCCTCGATCGAGGCGATCGCCGAGCGCCTGCAATGGTGGGAAGAGCTGTTCGAACCGCCCTGTGTCGGCTTTGCCGTCTCGCGCGAAGAGGCCGCCGAATTCGCAGCCGCCGGCGCGGATTTTGTCCTGGTCGGCGATTTCATCTGGGCCGATCCGCGTGGCGCCGGGGCGGCACTGGCCGACGTCGATCAGGCGATCAAGCAGGCGCATGCCGCCGCACTTGGAAAGCAACAGTCTGGAAAAGAAATGACCGGTCAGGGATAACGCCGGACATGAACCTCCTGCGTCCCATATCGATTCTCGCGGGCCTTGCGATGGCGATGACGACGGCGTCCGCGCAGATCTCGCTGACGCCGCCCGCCGCCCAGCCGCCGGCGAGCACGCCCGCCGCGAAGAAGGAAAAGCCGAAACAAGCACCGATGCCGAAGGCGACTTCCGCCGCGAAGAAACCAGCCGCGACGGCCAAACCGGCAGCGACGCCGACACCCACGCCTTCGCCGACCGCGACATTCGACGATCCCAATGTCGACCTCGTCTACGGCGCCTATCAGCGCGGCCTCTACAAGACCGCATTCGATCTCGCCACCACGCGCGCTCAATTCAACAACGACCCGAAGGCGATGACGATGCTGGGCGAGCTCTACGCCAACGCCATGGGCGTCAAGCGCGACTATGCCAAGGCGGCCGAGTGGTATCAGCGCGCGGCCGATGCCGGCGACCGCGAGGGCATGTTCGCGCTCGCGATGATGAAACTCTCCGGTCGCGGCGGCAAGGTCGACCGCGAGCAGGCCGTCAGGCTGCTGGCTTCCTCGGCCAAGCTCGGCGAGCCCAAGGCCGCCTATAACCTGGCGCTGCTCTATCTCGACGGCCAGACGCTGCCGCAGGACCTCAGGCGCTCCGCCGAACTGCTGCGCCTTGCCGCCGATGCCGGCAATCCGGAAGCGCAATACGCGCTCGCGACTTTCTACAAGGAAGGCACCGGCGTCCCGAAGGACATCGACAAGGCGGTGCGCCTGCTGCAGGCCGCCTCGCTGGCCGACAATGTCGACGCCGAGGTCGAATACGCCATCGCGATGTTCAACGGCACCGGCACGCCGCAGAACCAGTCCGCCGCCGTGGCGCTGTTGCGCAAGGCCGCACGGCAGAACAGCCCGATCGCGCAGAACCGCCTCGCCCGCGTGCTGGTGAACGGCCAGGGCGCACCGATCGACAAGATCGAGGGCCTGAAATGGCACATTGTTGCCAAAACCGCCGGAAAAGGCGACCCGGAACTGGACGAGGCACTGGCGGGCCTCAGCCCCGAGGATCGCGCCAAGGCCCAGGAGGCCGCGCGCAAATGGATCGGCAACACCAATAAATGACGCCTTGACGGCGGCACATCAGCAGGGCACCCAGTCCCTGACTTCCCACGGCAACGGCCGGTTTCCTCTTACCCCACAAGCCTCGCATCATGCTGCATTCAGCCCTTATCAACGTCATGGTGAAAGCCGCGCGCACCGCCGGCCGTGGCCTGAAGCGCGACCTCGGCGAGATCGAGCATCTGCAGGTGTCGCTGAAGGGGCCGGCGAACTTCGTGTCGCTCGCCGACAAGCGCGCCGAGGAAGTGCTCTACAAGGAGTTGGCAAAGGCGCGGCCGGGCTACGGCTTCATCGGCGAGGAAGGCGGCAACCGCGAAGGCGCCGACAAGAGCCATACCTGGATCGTCGATCCCCTGGACGGCACCACCAATTTCCTGCACGGCATTCCGCAATTCGCGATCTCGATCGGCCTGCAGCGCGAAGGCGTCATCATCGCCGGGGTGATCTACAATCCCGCCAACGACGAGCTCTATATCGCCGAACGCGGCAAGGGCGCGTTCCTCAACGACCAGCGGCTGCGCGTCGCCGGACGCCGCCAGCTCAATGAATGCGTGGTCGCCTGCGGCCTGCCGCATATCGGCCGCGGCGACCATGAACTGGCACTCCGGGAGATGGCCTCGTTGCAGAGCAAGGTCGCGGGCTTCCGCCGCTTCGGCGCGGCCTCGCTCGACATGGCCTTCGTCGCCGCCGGCCGTCTCGACGGCTATTGGGAACGCAACCTGCAGCCCTGGGACATGGCAGCCGGCCAGATCATGGTCCGCGAAGCCGGCGGCACGGTGAGCTGCGTTGATGGCTCGAGCGACCCGCTGAAAACCGGCCACGTGATCTGCGGCAACGAGTTCGTCCACGGCGAGCTGGTGAAGATCATCAAGGGACTGGGGAAGTAGGGCGACGGTTCCAAGCGACGCCCGTCGCTTCATCGGCGATCGGGTGATTCAGCCTTCCGGAGGCGGCGGACCGGAGGAGCCCAGCGCTCCCAGCCAAAATATTGAAAACAACCCCATGCACAGTAGCCGGCACTCATCCAGTGTCGAAGTAAACATTGACACGTCGGGCAAATCAGCGGGATAACGCCATGATCCACCCGACGAACCGATTGTAACGAGTCGTGCGGAGACCATCAGTCGCCGGCAGGTTGCTCCATGGCGCTCCTGAACGCCGGACCCAGACGATGCCATCGGCACGCGACCGTCGTTCGTCTACTTGCCGAACGCCGCACCGCTTGTTCGGCAACATCCGTCTAGGGCGGTCCACTCATGTTCGCTGGATTCGGAGCGCATGATTCGGGGCTCCAGTCTCGAAGCTGAACGACATCGGCCGAGTGTCGTCAATCCGCACCGCCTCCAACGAAGCCGCCAAGCTCTGAATTTACTTCCGCTTTCGGGGCAGAGCCGACATGGCCGGACTTGCCGCAGTGTCGCCCCTGTAGCGATTGACCCAAACAGGACCTAATGCGGACTGGTGCCGGCATGTGCTAAATTCCCACAAACTTGGGGTTCGTGCGGAGGTACCGACATGATGAAACGCCGCGCCTTCCTGGGTAGCACGTTGAGCACGGTCACTTTAGGGACTTGCAAAGCGCAATCGGCAACAGCCACAGCACAAAATCCAGTCGCCAAGGCACTGCCTGAGCCGCTGGTCTGGCCAATTGTAACGAAGCTACCTGCGGGCGTTCGATCCTTCGTTGGCCATGCGGACACGGTGCTCGACGTCATTGGCCGGATCGGAGCGCCGCCGAGCTTGGTGATCTTTACCGAAGGCAATCACCTGATGGTGTTGTCGGGCGATGATATTGTCGGCGCATTTCCGTCATGGGCCAAATCCCAGCCGCAATACGCCAATCTCGATCTCACCAACATCATTTTGGTCACCTTGCCTCAGCCCATCCTTGTCCAGATGATCCGCGCTGGAGGAGTTGCGCTTGGCAACCTCTCGCTCGATGTCAGCCGTACCTCTGGCTTCTATCCTGATATCTTCATGGGCTACCCAGAGCCCTTGCGGCAGTTGCATCAGCTGGGTGTGGTCGAGCCTCAGGCGCGCTTCTTCTGTAAGAATCGCGGTGTCGCGCTACTTGTCCGAAAAGGCAATCCACTCGGCATTCGTGGCCTGGCTGATGTGATACGTACGGGTACGAGGGTCGCGCTGCCGGATACGGGCGATGTTCGTGCGAAATGTCTTGCTGCCACTGAGGCGCTGCTTGGAAAACCAGCCGCCGATGCTCTCGTCGCGGCTGAGTCGAGTTTCCCAGGTCGCCTTGGCATCATGCATCGCGATCTTCCTGAGATGATTGCCCGCGGTTACGCGGACGTGGCTTTCACATGGTATCACCTCGTTTCATACTGGGCGCGGATATTCCCAAATCACTTCGAGTTCGTTGCCGTTCCGGGCGCAGAGCCGTTCTTCACCCAGATCGCCTTAGCGCGCGTCAATAATCCACTGCGTCCCGATGCGGCGAAAGCGTTTGACGAATTCTTCTTCGGTCGGGCAAGGGACGTGTATCCGCTTTATGACTTTGCGCGAATGGATGACAAGATGACAATGAGTTTGGAGCGAACCTAGCGCTCGGTTAATTTTTCAAAGGTCGGGATGACCGCATTTGGCCCTCTTGCGAAGTGACGGCTGACACCAAAGACGTCGGATTATAGGGGCAGACCGAAAGTGATCACCCGACGCTCAAAACGGTGCTTTTGACCCATTTGAGACATCGCCTCGTGGCGGAATACATTTCGCTATTTCGCCCTTCGAACTACCGACAGAAGAAATTATACAGTGACAGTGCCTCTTGTTGCAGGCGCTCGGCGACAGTGCCTCATTGACGGCCGATCGCCGAGCGTCGAAATCCCAGGCGCCGCGAACCAGGTGGACCGCCCGCAGGCGGCGCGTCAGAAATCCGAAGCCGCTACGGAAGCTCGGACATCAGCTTGGTCCATTCGGGCTCGGTCCAAGCTCGGGAGGTGCGGGTGCGCACGTTTCCCAGCGAACCGGTTGCAAGCGCGAATTTGGTGACATGGTCGCCGAGAGGTGCTTCGGCGATGACAAGGAGATCATGCTCGCCAGAGGTGAGATAAATTTCCTTGATCTCGACCCCGACTTTCTTGGCGAGTTCTCTCGCCGCTTGACTGCGCTTGGGAGCGTCCCTGACCGCGCGAATTCCCTGGTCGGTCCAGTTGATCGTCAATATGAATGTCGGCATGTCTTCCTCCATAGGTTACACAAGCCCATTGCTTGCCGCTCGCGCGGTAGGCCAACCTGCTCTATGTTGAAGTTGCGAGAGCGCCACAAGGGTAGGCGCTGCGTTCAGATTGCGAGCCTGCCGACGGCCTGATCGCTGCCCATTCCAGCAAGCGGCGACGTCGGCTCGTCCCGTCTTAAAGGGCAGCTCATCACACATTACGCGATGTCACGCGCCTGAGAAAGGGGCTCCCACGTTCCTATCCCGATTGGACATCACGGAAAGCGGCGAGGTTTTAAATCTAAGTGAACTCGTGCGCGAGCCTTTGCCGCCGGCATAGGCTGGCTTGAGATCTGCACCGCGAACAGATGGCGGATGTTTCGTAAGAAGAAGGTCTCGTGACATGGCGCTCGCGCGAGCTACGACTATGACCGGATGGTGGTTCGGAAGTGGCATGCGCGATCAGCTCCCCTGCCATGGACGACCTGGATGGATCGACTGGAAGGCATCCATCACCACATTGCCGGTGCGTACTTTTTGCCGTATGCTCAAGAGAGATCTTGGAGAGGGGACAACCGCCGTCTGTCGAACAGTGAGCAAGTCAACCGCCTCTCAGCTTTGTCTTTGAAGCGTGGCAAGTCAGTTGATTTTGGTGGCTATTGGCAACGGCACTCGAAAGTTGTTCATGCCTAAGCAAAAGCTTCACACCCACGAAGAAGTCTTTAAAGATCATGTCTCCGGTCAGTATGACGAAACCATATTTCGTTTCAGAGTGCCGGGTGGCTGGATTTATACGCACACTATTATCCGGTTTGGTTCGGTCGATAAAAACTACGTAGCAGATACTTTCGTTCCTGACTCTGAAGTGGACAGGGATCTTCCATTTCATCCCACGGATGATCCGAGACGCGATCTATGACTTGGTCGCGCGCAACCGCCATCGCTGTTTGGCCGTCGTGACGCTTGCACCCTGCCGAATTGGGGTCGTTCGTGGCCATCGTGAACCGCCCCGAGACTGCGGGACGGTGGCGCCTGGCACTGGTTGGCTGCGGCCGGCATGACGAAGGAAGCAACGTTGCTGCTTTTCAACTCAGTCCCTGTCACCGTAAGCACAATCTGCCGGATCAGCTTCGTGTGCGCCCAAGCTGGGATCGAAGCGGAATAGCGTAGAGCAATAGGGGCAGACGATCTCACTGGCATCGCCCATCTTGAGGTAGATGTGTGGGTGATCTTGCGGCGGTTTATCCCCAATGCACTTGAACTCGCGGCAGCCAATGCGCACGATCCGCACCCCGACTTCATTATGAAACGTTGGATAGCCTTCCATCTGCAGCGCGCGGCTTGGGCGCCCGATCGATGATGCAAAGTGCCGTGCATGGATCGTCGAGCGAGGGCTCGTTCAGCACCCGGTGAGCGGCGCCCCTCTCGCGTCGTTCGGCTGCCGTAAAAACGTACGCATAGCGACGTCCACCGTCAGTTTCTCCCACCACGGGAGAGGGTTGGAAGCTAACGCACCTGCAGAGGCGCCGGGGTCGCCATCGACGCGACGCTCTGAATCATTGCGTTCTGCACCTTCGCGAAGGCGCTCACCTCGATCTGGCGCACGCGCTCCCGCGAGACGCCGTACTCCTCGGCCAGCTCCACGAGGGTGATCTGTTCCTCGGCGAGCCGGCGTGTCTCGAAGATGCGCCGCTCGCGCTTGTTGAGCACGGTGAGCGCATCGGACAGCGTCTTGTGGCGGTTATCGAACTCCTCGCTCGCGGCGAGTGTCGTCTCCTGGTCTGGGGATTCGTCCACCAGCCAGTCCTGCCACTCGCCGGAATCGCCGTCCCCGCGGATCGCGGCATTGAGCGAGGCGTCGCCGCCAAGCCGCCGGTTCATGTAAATCACGTCCGTTTCGGCGACGCCGATCCGCTGGGCGATGATCTTCACCTGGTCCAGCCGCATATCGCCATCGTCGAGGATGGAGATTTTGCTCTGGGCCTTGCGCAGGTTGAAGAACACCTTCTTCTGGTTGGCGGTGGTGCCCATCTTCACCAGCGACCACGACCGCAGGATGTATTCCTGGATCGCCGCTTTGATCCACCACACTGCGTAGGTAGCGAACCGGAAGCCCTTCTCCGGCTCGAAGCGCTCGACCGACTGCATCAAGCCGACATTGCCTTCGGAGATCGTCTCGGCGATCGGCAGGCCGTAGCCGCGATAGTCCCTGGCGATTTTTGCCACGAGCCGCAGATGGCTGGTGACCAGCTTGTGCGCCGCGTCGCGATCGCCGTGCTCGCGCCAGCGCTTGGCTAGCAGATATTCTTCCTGGCGCTCCAACATCGGGAACCGCTGAATTTCCTCAAGATAATGGGTGAGGCCGAGTTCGGCCGTGAGGATCGGCAGAGCCACATTGCGGGCCATGATCAAGCCGTCCCAATTAGTTTCGAAACAAAATTATCTGTATCCGATTATCGATTGTCAAGTTAATTTCGAAACACTATTATATTTCCGAAGAGGTAATCATGTCAGCGCGCGAAGCGGCAGAGCTCCTGCTGCAGGTGGGACGACTCGTACAAGCTGAGGGCTATGACGGCGAACTCAGTCCGGCCCAATGGATGGCGCTCCGCTTCTTCGCCCGTGCCAACCCGTTCTCGCGGACCCCGTCGGCATTCGCGGAATTTCAAGCGACAACCCGCGGCACTGCAACACAAGCCATTAAGGCGCTTGAAGCGGGTGGGTACTTGGTCCGACAGCCACTCAAGACGGACGGGCGAAGCGTAAGTCTGCGACTGACAAGCAAGGGCAAAAAAGCGCTTGCACGCGATCCGTTCGAAGTTCTGGTGCGCGCCGTGGATTCGCTCGACGCGACAGAGCGAACTGCGATACGTCGCGCCCTGCACCAAGTGCTGTCCACTCTAGCTGCGGGTGGTGCGCATCGGCGCTTCGGTGTTTGCCCGGACTGCACGCATTTCGGCAGAGAGATGTGCGGCAACCTGCCTAGCACGGGCTCCTCGGCCGCTGAATGCCTGCTCCTTGGTGTTCCGATTCAGCCAGAGGACGTAGGTCTTCTGTGCGTCCATTTTCAACCAATGAACGAGCACCGCGAGGACGGACAGACACCATGAATGAGTTCACCGCTGCGATCTGCTGAAAGGACGCTTAATTGACCTTCGTCGTCAACGAGAGCTGTATTCGCTGCAAAATCATGGACTGCGTCGACGTGTGCCCCGTAGACTGCTTAGTCGCCACAACGCCCGGCGGCGGTGCGCCGATAGGCGTAATGGTCAAAAATACCAAGTCCGTCTAGCGCTCCTTCAACTCGTTTTGAGATCCTTAGCTCGCCTTCGATCGGGCGTGATCTTAGCTATGCAGACTGAACCGATCATGCCGGGCGTCAGCCGTCAATTGCGCGAACTGCGATTGGCTCATATGGACCAGCGTCGTGTGATCGCCTGCTTCAAAGTAAATCTCGGGCTGGCGATCGATGCTCTCATCGACGAGCATCTCGAGCCCATAGCATTCGCCTACGGGTGGCACTGCCCCGTGGGCGCAATCCTCGAACAACCCGTCGATTTCGCCTTCACGGGCCATATCGACGTCTGCACCGAATTCTACTCTCAGTTCCGGCAGGTCGATGCGACGTGATGCTGGAAGTACCGCAAGCAGATATGAGCCGTTGTGCCGCAGCACTACACCCTTGGCCAGGCAATCCCCAGAGATGTGACTGGCCTGTGCTGTGCGCATCGAGGACATCGTTGGCTCGTGGAAGAGAGTGTCGTACGTGACGTTTTGATCAAGATATCTTGCGAGCGTCGGGGCCATTGACATGGTCAACCTCCATGGTTGACTTCAAGAGGGTCGAAGCAACAACCCTCACTTTCGCGCGAGTGCGCGGCCTGCTGCTCGTTGCGAAGCATCAGACAAATTGGGCTCATTATCCCGCTGTCGACCGATTTCTCCAACACGATTTCGATCATCCGATGGTTGCTGACGACGTCGGATAGGCAGTCGTACCGGTGCTTCGAAACGACAAGACAGCTTACGCAGGTCAGCATTTCTGACCCGCTTTGGAAGGCGGGCTTCTGCTGGTGTCATTGTTTCTGGCCCGCCGGGACGTCATGAATGTCTTTACGCCGGGCGATCACGGGAGCACATTTCAAGGAAATCCGATCGCTGCAGCAGTTGGCCTGGCGGTGCTCGACACGCTAATCGAAGAGCGGTTGGTGAACCATGCCGCGACCGTCGGTGCTCATCTGCTGCGCACGCTCGCTCGATCGACAATCCGGTCATTCGCGAGGTGCGCGGGCGGGGCCTGTTCGCCGGCGTCGAACTGCACCGGGATATGGTGGCTGCGGGTGTGGTAGCCAGACGCCAGACGCCAGCTTCAAGTTGGCACGCTGACCGAGGATACGCATCGCACCACGATACGTTTTGCGCCGCCATTGATCATTAGCGAGTCGCAAGTCGAGGGGGCCGTGGACAGGTTGACTGAAGTGCTGGAGGAAGTCGCTTCACCGCCTGTTCTGGCGGAGCACGAAAAGCCACCGGCTAGAGCTCAACGGCGTAGCCACAACTGCTTAGTACCAGAAGGAGGACAATTATGACCAATACGTCATACTTGCATGGACCGAGCAAGTCATCGTGAAGATGAAGGACTCGGCACGTCGTCTGGACGCCGCGAAGAAAGCTCTCAAAGATATGAGCGGTGAGTTCAAATCCTTCTACCTCACCATGAGTGACTATGACATCGTCGCAATCGACGAAGCTCATGACGACGCTGTGGCAGCACGTTTCAACCTACAGCTGGGCATGCTGGGAAACGTCCGGACGCAAAGCGTTTCTCGAAGCAGCTTATCGAGAAATCATCAACTCGCTGGGCTAGTCGGCTGCGGTGTAACGGTGCAAGGCGTGGAGGGTTGCAGATGCAATTTACCGTTGGGTTTAAGCTAAAAGGAAAGGCGGACCATGTCGTCGCAGACGCACAAGACGCGCTCGACGCCGCACTGAAGGTCAAGACAGAGCGTCCAGAAGCGGTCATTATGTACGTTCGCCCACAGAACCGGCGCGGCGATACACGTCACCCGTCACATGCGCTCGCCGAAGACACCCATTGATGAGAGAGTTCCGGTGGAAGGCCATCCGTTTCTCCGGACCGGCGCCGTGTCCAAGGGTCTTTGAAAGTAGGTGTATTCCCAAGGCGCCTCACTTGGGCACGTCGTCTTGTGCCGCGCTCCGCAAAGGAGTGATCTGAGCCCCCCGGACAGCATCGGTCGTGAAGCACCTTGTGTCAATCGGCGTTGGAATGGGACCCCTTATCGGCATCCAAAAGGGACCCCTTTGATCGGCGTGTTTTGCTGGTAGCGCGTGCACTGGGCTTGCATCGATGGCGAAATTATCGGGTGGCTGGAGCGTCAAGAGCGACGCAGGCGTGACACACGCAAAAGCCGCCAAGGTTTTCCTTGACGGCTCGTGCCGTTGCATTTGCGTAGAGGTACTGTGTCGAGCGGTGCTCGAACGCAGCCCGTGCTCGCTCTTATTTGGACGCACGCGACCTTCAATGAGGCGGTGGGTGCGTTGCCAGTGTGTCGGGCCAACGATCCCCGATCTTTATGACATGTGACTCGCGGCGATGCTCTTCAAGCCAGCACTGCTGTCCCATTCGATGAAATGGCAAAAGCGCGGTTTTTAATTGAGCGCCCCGCGATCATCATCGCCGACTAAGCTCAGCAACCGATCCGCCACGATGCCAAGCTCGCAGCCGCTTACCATCGTAATTCGCATACCAGACGTGGCTCTCTCGCGTTCCGATCTGAATGCCTCGTTGGGGCTACAAGTCGACCGGTATGAGGCGTCCTCTGGGCGGGCGTATGCTCAGATCGACATTGCAGATCACGGAGATAAATGGGCCGCTGCTCTCGATCTTATCCAATCAATTCGCGCCTTCATTCCGGGGCTGGTTTCCGCGGGTGCGATTGGAACGCCGAGCTTGGACGTAGCCATGGCCTTTCCCCATTCGTCGTTGTCCAAGTCTTTGACCATTCCGGCCCAATTAGCCGCGGCTGCGGGTGAGGCAGGGATGGAGGTTCAGTTGTCCGTGTATCAGACGGAGTAACGAGGTCGCCTATTGGCACATAGCGTCGGTTCGCTGCCATGCAGTAGCATGTCGGCGATCGGGGCATAGCGGACTTTCGTGCTTCAGCCCGGCAAATTCATGGTTCATGGACTGGCTGTAGCGGCCGCCTCTGCTCCAAGGCTTCTCGACGGCCGCAAGCACCGACGAAGCCGGGGCGTCGCGAGGTCGCGGAGCATGACAGCGTCTATCGCTTCACTGGCGCCGGCTGGCCGACTACCTCGGCTCCCGCGGTCGCCGCCACCTTCTCCCTGTCCCCCGCCAGCACGCGCTGCACGCTCACAAAGAACACCGGCACCATCAACAGCGCCAGGATCACCACCGCGATCATGCCGCCCATGACGCTGGTGCCGAGGGCCTGCTGGCTGGCGCCGCCGGCGCCTTGCGCGATCACCATCGGTAGCACGCCGCAGACAAAGGCGAGGCCTGTCATCAGGATCGGCCGAAAGCGTAACGTGCAGGCTTCCACCGTCGCCTCGATCAGGGGCTTGCCTTGCGCGCGCAGATCCTTGGCGAATTCGATGATCAGGATGGCGTCCTTGGCAGCGAGGCCGATGATGGTGATCAGGCCGACGGTGAAATAGACGTCGTTGGGCAGGCCGCGCAGCGACGCTGCCAGCACCGCGCCGCAGATGCCGAGCGGCACCGTCAGCAACACCGCCAGCGGAATGGTCCAGCTCTCATAGAGCGCGGCCAGGCACAGGAACACCACCAGCGCCGACAGCCCGAGCAGGAACGGCGCCTGCGAGCCCGACAGCTTTTCCTGCAGCGACTGCCCGGTCCATTCGAAGCCGAAGCCGCGCGGCAGTTTTCCCGCGAGCCTCTCCATCTCGGCGATGGCATCACCGGAGGTGAAGCCCAGTTTGGCCTCGCCGCTGATGCGCACCGCCGGATAGAAATTGAAGCCCGCAATTTGAGTGGGCCCCTTCTGCCACTCGACGGTGGCGAACGCGGAGAACGGTACCAGTTGGCCGCGGCTGTTCTTGACGTTGTAATTCAGAATGTCGTCGGCGTTCATGCGGCTGCCGCGGTCGGCCTGCACGATCACGCGCTGCATGCGGCCGCGGTTCGGAAAGTCGTTGATGTAGTTCGAGCCAAGATTGGTCGAGATGGTGCTGTTGATGTCCTCGAAGGTGACGCCGAACGCACCGGCCTTTTCGCGGTCGATGGTCAGGTTGACCTGCGGCGCCGGCGGCAGGCCTTCGACATAGACCTTCTGCAGCACGGGGCTCGCATTGGCCTCCGCAATCAGCCGGTCGGCCGCCGCCGTCAGGGCCGGATAGCCCTTCTGGCCGCGATCCTGCAGGCGGAACGAGAAGCCGGAGGAATTTCCGAGATTGTCGATCGGCGGCGGCTGCAGCGCCGTGATCTTGGCGTCGCGGATCGACGACAGGTCGCGGTTGATATCCGCCACGATGGCCGCGGCGGAATCGGCCGCAGGCCGGTCCGACCAGTCCTTCAGCGAGATGAAGGCCTGCGCGGTGTTGACGCCCTGGCCGAGGAAGCTGAATCCGGTCAGGAACGTCACGTTCTCGACGCCGGCGCGGCCTTTCAGATAATTTTCCACCTTCTCGACCGCGGCCTCGGTGCGGGCGTAGGAAGAGTCCGACGGCGTCTGCACGTCGGTGGTGATAAAGCCCTGGTCATCGACCGGCAGGAAGCCGCCGGGCAGGCGCACAAAGGCCCAGCTCAATCCGATCAGCAGCGCCGCATAGACCAGCATCAGCCGTCCGGTGCGCTTCAGCGACCCGTTCACGGTGCGAGCATAGCCGTCGCGGCTGGAATCGAGCATGCGGTTGAACCAGCCGAACACACCCTTCCTGGCATGGCCGTGCCCAGCCGTGACCGGCTTCAGCAAGGTCGCGCACAGCGCCGGGGTCAGCGACATCGCCAGCAGCGCGGAGAACGCGATCGCCGCCACCATCGTGACCGAGAACTGGCGGTAGATGATGCCGACCGAGCCCGGGAAGAACGCCATCGGCACGAACACCGCGACCAGCACCAGCGTGATGCCGATGATGGCGCCGGATATCTGCGACATCGCCTTGCGGGTGGCTTCCTTCGGCGGCAGGCCCTCCTCCGCCATGATGCGCTCGACGTTCTCGACCACGACGATGGCGTCGTCGACCAGAATACCCACCGCCAGCACCATGCCGAACATGGTCAGCATGTTGATGGAGTAGCCGGCCACCAGAAGCGTCGCGCAGGTGCCGAGCAGCGCCACGGGAACCACGATGGTCGGAATGATCGTGTAGCGGATGTTCTGCAGGAACAGGAACATCACGATGAATA
This sequence comes from Bradyrhizobium sp. KBS0727, assembly GCF_005937885.2. Classification (NCBI taxonomy): domain Bacteria; kingdom Pseudomonadati; phylum Pseudomonadota; class Alphaproteobacteria; order Hyphomicrobiales; family Nitrobacteraceae; genus Bradyrhizobium; species Bradyrhizobium sp. KBS0727. The sequence continues at coordinate 6,416,185 of NZ_CP042176.1, forward strand.
CCAGCACCACGGCTTCGACCAGCGTCGACAGCACCTTCTCGATCGAGGCCTTCACGACCGGCGTGATGTTGTAGGGAATTTCGTAGGCGATATTGGCCGGAAAGAAGCGCGACAGCTCCTTCATCTTGGCCTCTACCGCGCTCGCGGTCGCCAGCGCGTTGCCGGTCGGCGACAGCAGCACCGAAAGGCCCGCGGTCGGCTTGCCGTTGAGACGGGTGTTGAACTGATAGCTCAAGCCGCCGATCTCGATGCGGGCGACGTCGCGCAGCCGCACCGTCGAACCGTCGGCATTGGCGCGCAGGATGATGGCGCCGAATTCGTCCGGTGAAGCGAGTTGCCCCTTGACCAGCACCAGCGCGGAAACCTTCTGGTCCGCCGTGCTCGGCTCGGCACCGACGCTGCCCGAGGCAACCTGCGCGTTCTGCGCCGTGATCGCCTTGTTGACGTCGTCGGCGGTCAGCCCGTACCCGACCAGCTTGGCGGGATCGACCCAGATCCGTAATGAACGTTCGGTCGAATACAGCGTGGCGCGGCCGACGCCGGGAATGCGTCGGATTTCGCCGAGCACGTTGCGGATCATGAAATCGCCGAGGCCGATCTCGTCGAGGCTGCCGTCGGTCGAGCGCAGCGTGATGATCTGCAGCACGGCGCTGGAGGCTTCCTCGACCAGGATGCCCTGCTGGATCACCGCGCGCGGCAGCCGCGCCTCGACGCGCTTGAGGCGGTTCTGCACTTCCACCGACGCCGCGCCGGTCTCGGTGCCCGGCACGAAGTTGGCGATGATTTCAACCTGTCCCAGCGAGTCGCTGGTGGATTCGAAGTTGAGAATGCCGGAGGCGCCATTGAGCTCCTCCTCGATCAGGCGGGTGACACTGTTGTAGAGGTTTTCCGGCGACGCGCCGGGATAGCTGGTCGAGATCGAGATCGAGGGCGGCGCGATGATCGGATATTGCGCGATCGCCAGCAGCGGGATCGCGATCGCGCCGATCAGACAGATGAACAGCGCAACCACCCAGGCGAAGATCGGCCTGTCGATGAAGAAGCTCGGCATCGGAATTTACCGCTGCGCTTGCGCGGCAAGCCTGGCGGCCGCCGTCAGGTCGGACGCGTCCGCTGCGGCCCAGGCCTGCGGGCGGACCTTGTCGCCGGCGGCGAATTTCTGAAATCCCTCAACCACGACCTTATCGCCGGCCTTCAGGCCTTCGGTGACGAACCACTGGCCGTCCTGGATCGAACCGGTGCGCACCGGCTGCACCGCGACCATATTGTCGTCCTTGACCACGAACACTTCGCTGCCGCCGCCGACATTGCGCTGGATCGCCTGCTGCGGCACCGCGATGGCGTCGCTGTCGATGCCCTGCTCGATCTGCACGCGGACATACATGCCGGGCAGCAATTCGCGCTTCGGATTGGGAAACTCGCCGCGCAGCGTCACCTGCCCGGTATGGGCATCGACCTTGGCGTCCGAGAACAGCAGTTTACCGGCCTGCGGATAGAGCCCGCCGTCGTCGAGCACGAGGCGGACCTTCATGGCGTCCTGCGAGATGCGATCAAGTTCGCCGGACTCGAGCGCGCGCCGCAGGTGATTGAGTTCGGTTACTGACTGGGTGAAGTCGGCATAGATCGGATCGAGCTGTTGGATGGTCGCAAGGCTCGCGGTCTCGTTCTGCACCACCAGTGCGCCTTCGCTGACCAGGGCAGCACCCACGATACCGTCGATCGGCGCGCGAATGGTCGCATAATCGAGATTGAGTTTGGCGCGCGCGACGTCGGCCTTGCGGCCGGCCAGATCGGCCTCGGCCTGACGCAGGCTCGCAACCGCCTCCTCGTTTTTGGCTTCGGGTGCGGCGCGCTGGCTGGTCAGCGTTGCGATGCGGTTGGCATGCTGGGTGGCTTGCTCGAGCGTTGCTTTGGCGCGCGCCAATGCCGCCTCGCTCGACTGCACCTCGACCTCGAACGGACGCGGATCGATCTGGTAGAGCGTATCGCCGGCCTTGACCTCGCTGCCCTGGTGGAACAGCCGCTGCACGACAATGCCGGACACGCGCGGACGCACTTCCGACACCCGCGTCGGCGCGATGCGTCCCGGCAGTTCGCGCACCATGGCGCGGGCCTGCGGCTTGACGGTGACGATGCTGACATCCGGCTCGGTGGCCTGTGCGGCGGCGACGGCGACGTTCGGTTCGTCGCAACCGGCCAACAACGGCGCCATGGCAGCGAGCATCAAGGCAATGCCGGCCGATTGCGCGCGAAATCCAGACATAGACAAAGGTCACCCCAAAATTCGAGTTGAAACGCGAATGCAAATCCGCGCGCGACGTCGCGATGACGAAGCATTGTTTGATGGGATCAGGATAAGAGGCGCCTATTGCGATGCAACACGTTTCGTGGCGGCCCAATGTCACACAAGGCTATCACCTTGAACGAGCAGCATCTTTTGTCGACTCACTGGATTGTGAGCGGGTTCCATCGGAGCGGGTGCGAATGAAATTCAAAACCGCTGATGACGAACGCGCCACTTTCCTGCGCAGGACGGCAACACGCGGTGAGATTGCGAGGCGATCGCATGCGAAACGTTTTCAGATGGTGTCAACCCAGCCGCAATTGCCGGTTCGGCTGCTACACCACCGCCAGCCATCAGAATCGAGAGCAAAACGGCAATGCCGCCAGCGCTCCGAGATGCAGAACGGTCATGCAAAATCCCAAATATCGCGGTTGGAAGTTGACCCCTTCCAAAATACGCTGGAGACCCAGCCGGGTTCAGCGAAGTTCCGGTGATCCTCTCCTGAAATCAGGCCTTTCGATCTTTTTTCTCTCGCCCGCTGTGCCATATTGGCGTCCACGCGCGGCTTTTCGCAACGGATGACACCCGCAATGCCCTCAGGACCCTCCTCCCGCTCCGAAATGGAGATCGAACTGAGCAAATTGTCCTCGCCGCGGATTTTTCTGGTGCGGATGCTGGTGTTCCTGGTGCTGTGCGCGCTGGTCATGGTCGTACTCTACAAGCAGATCGTCACCGCGTTCTTTGCCAATCCCGGCCTCAACGCGCTGATCGGCGCGGTGCTGCTGATCGGCATCATCCTGTCGTTCCGGCAGGTGATCCGGCTCTATCCGGAAGTCGCCTGGGTCAATAATTTCCGCATTGCCGATCCCGGCCTCGCCGTCGAGCGGCGCCCGACGCTGCTGGCGCCGATGGCGGCGATTCTCGGCGGCGAGCGCATCGGGCGGATGACGATCTCGCAGCAGACCATGCGGCATTTGCTGGATTCGATCGCGACCCGGCTGGATGAAGCCCGCGATATCTCGCGCTACATGACGGGCCTCTTGGTGTTCCTCGGCCTGCTCGGCACCTTCTGGGGCCTGATCGAGACCGTCGGCTCCGTCGGCAAGGTGATCGACGGGCTGAAGGTCGGCGGCGATGCCGGCGCGCTGTTCGACACCCTGAAAGAGGGGCTGGCCGCGCCGCTCGGCGGCATGGGCATTTCGTTCTCGTCCTCGCTGTTCGGCCTCGCCGGCTCGCTGATCCTGGGCTTTCTCGACCTGCAGTCGAGCCAGGCGCAGAACCGCTTCTACACCGACCTCGAGGACTGGCTCGCCTCCACGGTGCGCGAATATTCCGGCGAAGGCGCCGGCATCAGCGGCGAATTGCAGCACGCGATGGAGCGCCTGCGCGCGGTGGTCGAGGAAGGCGGCGGCGGCCGCAGCACCACGGCGGCGATGGCCAACCTCGCCGAAGCGATCCAGGGCCTGGTCGCCCATATGCGCACCGAGCAGCAGATGATCCGCGAATGGGCCGACGGCCAGGGCGAACAGAACCGCGAGATCAAGAAACTGCTGGAGCGGATCGCAAGGCAGCCCGAGAAGAGCTAAGTCCCTTAATCAGCAAGAAAGAAGCCGATGGCCCTCGCCCGCAGTCGCCGCAACGAATCCGGATTCAACTACTGGCCGGGATTCGTCGACGCGTTGTCGACGCTGGTGCTGTCGATCGTGTTCCTGCTGTCGGTGTTCCTGGTGGTGCAGTTCTTCCTGTCGCAGGAAGTCACCGGCAAGGACAAGGCGCTGGAGCAGCTCAATGCCAAGATCGCGCAGTTGAACGACCTGCTGTCGCTGGAAAAACTTTCCGGGCTCAACCTCAATGACCAGCTCTCACAGGCGCGCGCCGGGCTGGCCTCGATGGAATCCGAGCGCGATCGCATCAAGGGACTCTATGACGGACTCGCCGGCGCCGGCAGCAACGCCGAAGGCCGTGCCACCGAACTCAACAAGGCGCTCGATTCCGAAAAGCAGGTTTCGTCGCGCGCGCTGGCGCAGATCGAGGTGCTGAACCAGCAGATCAGCGCGCTGCGCCGCCAGCTCGCCGCGCTTGAGGAAGCGCTCGACGCCTCGGAGAAGCGCGACAAGGAATCCCAGGGCCGCATTGCCGATCTGGGATCGCGGTTGAACGTGGCGCTGGCGCAGCGGGTGCAGGAATTGTCGCGCTACCGTTCAGAATTCTTCGGCCGCCTGCGCGCCATTCTGGGCAACCGGCCGGATATCCGCATTGTCGGCGACCGCTTCGTGTTCCAGTCGGAAGTGTTCTTCGATACCGGACAGGCGCTGCTGCTGCCCGAAGGCAAGGCCGAACTCGACAAGCTCGCCACCGCACTGATCGATCTGGACAAGCAGATCCCGAGCGAAATCGCCTGGGTGCTGCGGGTCGATGGCCACACCGACGTGCGGCCGATCAACAGCCCCTTGTTCAAGTCGAACTGGGAATTGTCGTCGGCGCGTGCCATTTCGGTGGTGCAATACCTGGTCTCGCTCGGCGTCCCCGCGCAGCGCCTGGTCGCGGCCGGTTTTGCCGAGTTCCAGCCGCTGGATACGGCGCCGACCGAAGAGGCCTACAAGCGCAACCGCCGCATCGAGCTGAAGCTAACGGAACGCTAGTGGCGCGCGGGTTTCACTTACGCCCCTATCGTCCTCAAGACGAAGACGCGGCCATCGCCCTGTGGCTGCGGACCTGGCAGTTGGCCTATCCCTCGATCGACTTCGCGGCCCGGGTGGCGTGGTGGCGCGAGCGTTGGCGCAACGAGTTGGTGCCGAACGCCGATATCATCGTCGCTGAAGAGAAAGAGACACAGATCGGCTTCGTCACCATCGACAGGCAAGGTTATCTCGACCAGCTCGTGGTCAGCCCCGATCACTGGGGCTCGCCACTCGCCACCGCGCTGGTCGACGAAGCCAAGCGGCTGTCGCCCGGCGGCGTCACGCTGAAGGTCAACGCCGACAATTACAGGGCCATCCGTTTCTACGAACGCAACGGATTTGCGCATGACGGCGAGGATGTGAACCCGACGTCAAAACGGCTGATCCTGAAGATGGCATGGAAGCCGTGATAACGCCGTCATTGCGACGACCCAACGGGCGCCCCGCGCCGATCTTCAAATCCCCTCGAACTGCAGCCGCGCCAGCCTTGCATAGAGGCCGTTGGCCGCGACCAGCTCGGCGTGGGTGCCCTGCTCGACGATGCGGCCCTGGTCCATCACCATGATGCGGTCGCAGGATAATACGGTGGCAAGCCGGTGCGCGATCACCAGCGTGGTGCGGTGACGCATCAATTCCTCCAGCGCGGTCTGCACCAGGGTTTCACTTTCCGCATCCAGCGCCGAGGTGGCTTCGTCGAGCAGCAACAGCGGCGCATCGCGCAGGATCGCGCGCGCAATCGCGATACGCTGGCGCTGGCCGCCGGAGAGCGTCACGCCGCGCTCGCCGAGCTGGGCCTCAAAGCCGCCGGGCAGCCGGCGCAGGAATTCGGTGGCATGGGCGAGGTCCGCGGCGCGCTCGACCTCGGCATCGCTGGCGTCGGGCCTGCCGAAGCGGATGTTTTCGCGCGCAGTCGCGGCGAACACCACCGAGTCCTGCGGCACCAGCGCCATGCGCGCGCGCAACTCGCTGGGATCAGTCGACCTGATCGCCACGCCGTCGAGTGAAATCGCGCCGCTTGCCGGATCGTAGAACCGCAGCAGCAGATGAAACAGCGTGCTCTTGCCGGCACCTGACGGCCCGACGATTGCGACCTTTTCGCCGGCGCGGACCGACAGCGTGACGCCGTCGACCGCCAGCACGTCGGGCCGGGTCGGATAGGCGAAGCTGACATTGTCAAAACCAACGTCGCCGCGCGCCGGCACCGGCAGTGCGAGCGGCCGCGGCGGCGCCGCGATCTGCGATTTGACGTGCAGGATCTCGAACAGCCGCTCGGCGGCGCCGGAGGCGGCCGAGACTTCACCCCAGACCTCGCTGAGCTGTCCGAGCGCGCTGGCGGCAAAGGCTGCGTACAACACGAACTGGCCGAGCCGGCCGGGCGTGATCGCGCCGGTCAGCACGTCATGCGAGCCGACCCACAGGATCGCGACGACGCTGGAGAACACGATGAAGATGATGATCAGCGTGAGGATCGAACGTGCCCGGGTCGATGTCCGCGCCGCCTCATAGGCCTGTTCGACATCGCCGCCGAACCGTGCATTGGCCAGCCGTTCGCCGGTAAAGGCCTGTACCGTCCGGATCGCCCCGAGCAGTTCGGAGGCGTACGACGTCGCATCCGCCAGCGTATCCTGGGCGTTGCGCGACAGCCGCCGCACCCAGCGCCCGAACGCCACCAGCGGGATCACGATGACCGGGATCGCCAGCAGCACGAAGCCGGACAGTTTCGGGCTGGTGATCACCATCATGGTGGCGGCGCCGATGAACAGCATCAGATTGCGCAGCGCGATCGATACCGAGGCGCCGACCGCGGATTTGATCTGGGTGGTATCGGCGGTCAGCCGCGACACCAGTTCGCCCGAGCGCGCGGAATCGAAGAACGCGGGCGACAGCGAGATCAGATGCGCGAACACATCGCGTCGGAGATCGGCGACGATGCGCTCGCCGATCGTCATCACCAGATAGAACCGCGACGCGCTGGCGCCGGCCAGCACCGCGACGACGGCGATCATGACGCTGAAATAGCTATTGATCAGGGCGATGCCTTCGGGGCTAAAGCCGAAGTCGATCATGCGCCTCGCCGCCACCGGCACCACCAGGGTGGTGATCGCCGCCACCGTCAGCGAGACGAAGGCGAGAAAAGCCCGCCCCCGGTAGCGCGCGACATAGGGCGCCAACGCCAATAGCGGGCGCAGCCTGGCGCCGGTCCGGGCCGGCGACTCGGTCAGCCGGGCTTCGATGAAGGCCTCTTCCTCGAGCAGCGCATCCCGCCGCGGCGGCTTAACTCCGCTGACGTCTTCAAGCTGTTCCGCTGCGCTCATGAAATCCGACCTGTTTTGTCGCCCCCAGATAGGCCCCGCGGCCCCCGCTGGCAAATCCGGGAGATTCCCAATCAGGGCATCTACGTAGCTTGTTTTGGCGGGCTTACTGCGTTATAGAACCGCCAAATCCCGTATCTCCTGACATTAGAGCTGGGCGCCGGCGCGCCAAAGGATATGCCATGAAAGCCGAAATTCACCCGAATTATCATACGATTACGGTCGTGATGACCGACGGGACCGAGTACCTGACCCGCTCCACCTGGGGCAAGGAAGGCGACAAACTCAACCTCGACATCGACTCCAAGTCGCATCCGGCCTGGACCGGCGGCTCGCAGCAGCTGCTCGACCGCGGCGGCCGCGTCTCGCGCTTCCAGAAGAAGTTTTCGGGCTTCCTCAAGAAGGACTGAGGGCTTCAGCCCCGCTCTTTCCGGCCCAGAAATGCAAAACGCCCCGGTTTTCCGGGGCGTTTTTTGTTGGCTTTCACTGCTGTCATTCCGGGATGGTGCGTTAGCACCAGACCCGGAATGACAATTCCGATTACTGCTCGAACGCGGCCTTGAGCCGGTTGAGCTGCGGCACCAGCGGATTGCCGATCGGGGCGCGCTCGGCGGGAGCTGCATGGATGCTGATATCGAGCCGGCGCACCCGCGACTGCAGGTTCACCGAGCGCGTGATCAAATCCTGCAATTGCTGCGGCAGTTTCCCGATCATGTCTTCTGGGCCGGGATCGGCCGCCGTGAGCTTGACCTTGGTCTTTTCGCGGTTGGCCTGGGACAGCGTCATCTCGCCCTCCTTGACCGCGCGATGCAGCAGCAGCCATGACGCCAGCTGCATCAGGCGGGTGGTGAGCCGCATGCTTTCGGTTGCGTAAGTAAGGCTGACGGAACGTTCGAGCGCCTTGGCCTCGGTGCGACCGTCACCGTCGAGATAGGCGGCGGTCTCCTCGACCAGGTCCATGCCTTCCCGGAACAAGGTGCCGAACGCCGCGGAATTGGTCAGTCGCTCGCTGAACTGAACGAGCGCGGATTCGCTATGCGAACGGTCCGCCATGGTTAACGCCCTCACGCCACTGATACGCTGCCGGCTTTAAAGGCGCCGGCTTATGATGAACAAATCATTGCGCTTGTGCGGTCGGGAGTCCAGCGGCAACCGGATTTATGGTTTCCAGCTCATGCGGCGGACAAAAAAGAGCCGCCGTTTCCGGCGGCTTTTGAAGTTGATAACAGGGAGGCGTCAAACAGAGTGGACAGGAGCCACTCGGTGTCCAAACGAGGACGCTCACAGTCATAAACGAGAAAGCTTAATTGATCGTAAATGATGGAATTTCTTCAGGCTTCGTTTGCCATGTCGGCCATTGGCCGAGTTTCGCGGTTGACTCGTCCGACCCCGTCGTCCCCGCCGAGCGCGCAATGGCGCACCAGGCGAGAACGACATGGCGGGACAGCGCGTTCTGAAAATTACGACTTGAAAAAACTGTTCGCGGCGTCCTTGGACGCGCGCTTCTTGGCGGAGGCCTGTTGCAGCCGCTCGATTTCCGCATTCATCAGCGCGATGCGCTCGGTCAACTCCTCGACCGACAGCAGCGACAGGTCCTGGCCGATCTCGTGGGTGATTTTCTTTCGCGGCTTGTCGTCATCCTCGCTCGCCATGCGTTTCCTCCGTTCGGCAACCGGGCGGTCGGCGGTTGCCAGCCAGAGCCTGGCTGGCTAATCAGGGGCCGCCTCTAATTCCCGCATTTCGCAAGGACAAATCATGGAAAAGCTGCCCGCGCAAATGACCGTTGTCGGCATCAGCAAGCCCGGCGGCCCGGAAGTGCTGCTACCGGAAACCCGCAGCGTTCCCGTGCCCGGTCCGGGCGAAATCCTGGTCAAGGTGATGTCCGCCGGCGTCAACCGCCCCGACGTCGCGCAGCGCTCCGGCGCCTACCCGCCGCCGCCCGGCGCCAGCGACCTGCCCGGCCTTGAAATCGCCGGCGAAGTGGTCGCGCTCGGCGCTGATACCAGCAAGCACAAGCTCGGCGACAAGGTGATGTCGCTGGTCGCCGGCGGCGGTTACGCCCAATATTGCATCGCGCAAGACGCGCAGGCCATGACGGTGCCACCACAGCTGTCGATCCAGGAAGCCGGCGCAATCCCGGAAACCCTGATGACGGTCTGGCACAATGTGTTCGAGCGCGGCGGGCTGAAGCCCGGCGAAACCCTGCTGATCCATGGCGGCTCTTCCGGCATTGGCACCATGGCGATCCAGCTGGCCAAGGCGTTCGGCTCGAAGGTGATCGTGACCGTCGGATCGCAGCAAAAGGCCGACGCCTGCCTGAAGCTCGGCGCCGACCGCGCCATCAACTACAAGACCGAAGACTTCGTCGCCGCGGTCAAGGCGGAAACCAACAATGCGGGCGCCAACCTCATTCTCGATATGGTCGCCGGCGACTATGTCGACCGCAACTATGATGCCGCCGCGGTCGACGGCCGCATCGTGCAGATCGCGACCCTCAACGGCCCCAAGGTCACGGTCAACATCGCCAAGGTGATGGTGAAACGGCTGACCCATACCGGTTCCACGCTGCGTCCCCGTACTAATGCGGATAAGGCGGCGATGGTCGCCGCGATCGAGGCCAAGGTGATGCCGCTGCTGCGCGAGGGCCGCGTAAAACCGCTGATCGACAGCACATTTCCGCTGGAAAAGGCCGCCGACGCGCACCGGCGGATGGAGACCTCCGAACATATTGGCAAAATTGTGTTGTCGGTTTAACGATGAGGCGCGAAGCCCGGGCGGAAACCCTTTGATTTGCTTCGCTTTCATGTCATTTATCGCGGCAACACGGGGCGATGCGCTGGCCCCGGAAATTCGTTGACCGCGGAGTACTGACATTGCGTCTGATCAGGCGCCTTGCGCTGGTTGCGCTGGGCTTCATGATTGTTGCGGCCGCGACCCCGGCGCGCGCCATCGACGCGGTCAGCGTCCGCAGTGACGCGCCTGCGATCGACCTCACCGCGGTGCTCGATCATCAGCGCAGCGACACCGACCGCATCCAGGTTTCCACCGCGCCCGGAACCGACGGCATCGTCCGCCGCATCGAGGTCCGCGCCCGCGAAGGCGGCCAGAACTGGGTGGTGTTCGCGCTGGCCAACAACACCGACGACCAGCTCGACCGCCTGATCGTCGCCCCCCATTATCGCATCGTGTCGTCGGGCCTGCTGTGGCCCGATCTCGGACTGTCGCGCATTGCAACGATCACGCCGTCGACCGGCGACCGGCCCGAGCGCCAGGAAAGTGCGACCGCCGACATCTTCCGCATCACGCTCGACCCCGGCGCCGTCGTCACCTACGTCGCGGAGCTGCGCACCGACAAGCTGCCGCAGCTCTATCTGTGGGAACCCGACGCCTACAAGGACAAGGTCAACTCGTTCACGCTCTACCAGGGCATCGTGATCGGCATTTCCGGACTCCTGGCGCTCGTGCTCACCATTCTGTTCGTGGTCAAGGGCAGCATCATGTTCCCGGCCGCCGCCGCGCTGGCATGGGCGGTGCTGGTCTATATCGGCGTCGATTTCGGCTTCTGGGGCAAGGTGCTCGACATGTCGAACAACGCCGAGCGCGTCTGGCGCGCGGCGGGCGAGGCGATCCTCGCCGCGACGCTGTTGGTGTTTCTGTTCGCCTATCTCAATCTCAGCCGCTGGCATGTGCGCTATTCCCACATCACGGTCGGCTGGCTGGCCTTCCTCGGCTCGCTGGTGGCATTGGCGCTGTTCGATCCGGCCGTGGCCTCCGGCATCGCGCGGATGTCGCTGGTCTTGATCGCCTTCGCCGGATTCGCGCTGATCGTCTATCTCTCGACCCATGGTTTCGACCGCGCCGTGCTGTTGATCCCGACTTGGTTCCTGCTGGTGATCTGGGTGGTTGCCGCCGGCATGACGGTGGCGGGCTCTGTCACCAACGACATCGTCGGCCCCGCATTGCTCGGCGGACTGGTGCTGATCGTGATGCTGATCGGGTTTACGGTGATGCAGCACGCGTTTGCCGGCGGCGGCGCCACCACCGGCGTCGTCTCCGACGTCGAGCGCCGCGCGCTGGCGCTGACCGGTTCGGGCGACCTGATCTGGGACTGGGACGTTTCCGCCGACAAGGTGTTCACCAGCCCCGAGACCGAGAGCCTGCTCGGCCTGAAACGCGGCACGCTGGAAGGCCCTGCCGCCAAGTGGCTCGAAGTGCTGCATCCGCTCGACCAGGATCGGTTCAGGGCCGCCCTCGACTCTGTGCTCGACCAGCGCCGCGGCCGGCTGGTGCAGGATTTCCGACTGCGCACGCCGGACGGTCACTTCATGTGGTTCGCGCTGAAGGCGCGCCCGGTGGTCGGCTCCGACGGCGAGGTCTCGCGCGTGGTCGGCACGCTGACCGACGTCACCGACGCCAAGAACGCCGAAGAGCGGATGTTGCACGACAGCGTGCATGACAATCTCACCGGCCTGCCGAACCGCAAGCTGTTCATGGACCGCTTGGGCGCCGTCGCCAATTTCGCCAAGTCGATGCCGAACCTGCGGCCGACGCTGATGGTGATCGACCTCGATCGCTTCAAACAGGTCAATGATTCCGTCGGCATCGCGGTCGGCGATTCGATCCTGCTGACGCTGGCGCGGCGGCTGACCCGGATTCTCAAGCCGCAGGACACGCTGGCTCGTCTCGCCGGCGACCAGTTCGGCCTGATCCTGATGTCGGAGCAGGACCCGGCGCGGATCACCGCCTTTGCCGAGACCATCCGCAAGACCATCCGCGCGCCGATCGCCTTCAACGACCGTGAGATATTCCTGACCGCTTCGATCGGCCTCGCGCTGAGCGATCCGCAGACGCAGTTGTCCGACGAGATCATCAAGGATGCCGAGTTGGCGATGTACCATTCCAAGCGCATCGGCGGCGACCGCATCGACGTCTACAAGCCAGCGATGCGCGCCCGCAAGACCGACCGGCTGACGCTGGAAAGCGAATTGCGCCGCGCCATCGAGCGGCAGGAAATCACCATTCTGTACCAGCCGATCGTGCGGCTGGAAGATCGCTCGATCGCCGGCTTCGAGGCGTTGGCGCGCTGGGATCATCCCAAGCTCGGCCGGATGTCGCCGTCGGAATTCATTTCGATTGCGGAGGAGATCGGCCTGATCGTCGACCTCGGCATGTTCGTGATGGACCAGACCGCGCGCCAGCTCGCGATCTGGCAGCGCGCGATGCGTTCGCGCGAGCCGATCTTTGCCTCCGTCAACGTCTCCTCGCGGCAGTTGCTGCGCCACGACCTGATCCACGACATCCGCACCGTGCTGTCGCGCTCCTCGGTGGCGCGCGGCACGCTGAAACTTGAACTGACGGAATCGCTGGTCATGGAGAACCCGGAGCACGCGGCGCAGATGCTGACGCGCATCCGCGAACTCGGCACCGGCCTGTCGCTGGATGATTTCGGCACCGGCCATTCCTCGCTGGCCTACCTGCAGCGCTTCCCGTTCGACACCATCAAGATCGACCAGTCGTTCGTGCGCACCACCAGCCGCGGCACCCGCCCGGTGATCCTCAAATCGATCATCGCGCTCGCTCATGACCTCGGCATGGACGTGGTGGCCGAGGGCGCCGAGACCGATTCGGACGCGGTCGAGCTCTATCAGCTCGGCTGCGAATACGCGCAAGGCTTTGCCTTCGGCGAGCCGATGGACGCCGACGCGGCGATGCGGCTGCTGACGGAAGAGCGGCTGGAAGCGGCGAGCTGAGTCGTTCCGAAGCGGGCGAGTGAAGCTCCACACTCCCGTCATCACCCGCGAAGGCGGGGGATCCAGTACGCCGCGGCCTGTCGGTTCAATCATCAGCTTCTCTGGGATACTGGATCGTCCGCCTTCGCGGACGATGACAGCAACAATTATTCTCGCGGCATGACCTGCCCGGAGTTTTGCTGGAAACCTTGCCCTCGAAATACAGAGGGCGCAGGGAAGACCGGGTGCGCGCTGCACCCGCGGTCTCATGTGCGATGTGCATAAAGATATGCTGCACATGAGCATACAGGTTCAGCGGAGAGCATCCGGCCTTCCCTGCGCAATGGCTTTACGGCTTATACGATTTCGTCCTGGTGACCGGCTTTCTTGCCACCATCATCGACGTCAGCTTTCGCTTCCGCCGACTTGACGCCAGCACCGGGGCGTCGGACCCAAACGATTTCGCCGTACGCTTTTGCCACGCTCGTCAGTCGCAGCCTTCGCGTCCATCGCATCCCACCGCACGGTCGTGACGATCGCGATCGCCCCTCTTGTCGCGGTAGACGGGCGGAGTTGAACTCCTGATTTGCCCGACGGGGCAACGGGAATATTTTTTCGCGAGGGACTGGACAGGTTTTTGCGTGACCGCCCTGATTTGCCCGTCGGGTTGATTTGTCGCAGGCATTTGTCGTTGCGGGCGCAGGCGAAACAGTGCATGGCGCGGCAGGCAAGAGGGCGGTACGACGCGTTTTCTCTACGCGAACCGACATCCGCTTCGCTCGAAAACGCTCTAAAACTCCCCGCCGTCGCGGGGACGGCGCGGCGGCGGTATCTTCCTGAACTTCACGCTCTTGCCATCCGACTGCCGGGTCGCGATGTAGCCGCCGTCGAGGCAGGCTTCGCGCTGTGGCATCTTCTCCTGCGGGCTGCGCTCGGTCTCCCACCACGAGGCGCGATGGGCCGCGCGCGGCAGCGCCGCATCGATGATCTCCTCGATCTGCTCGAAGGTCAGCACGAATTCGGGAAGCTTCTGCTTCTTCAGGTAGTCCCGCAGCAGGTCGTAATCGTTCACCAAAATCCCCGATGGTGGTTGGCGCAAAACGGCTCATTTCCTCAACCAAGCGTTAACTCATTATTCTATCGCTGTCGCCGCTTAAGGCAGCAACAACGTATCCGATGCATACAGACGGGCTGGGAGCGGACGATGCTATTCGGACGGCGAAAAGGCGTGGCCGGCAGAGGGCCGTTCAGGAAGGATCCGGCGAGGCGGCCCTGGCGGCTGTCGGCCAAGCTATTGATCGCGTCCTCGGTCCTGACCGTCATCGGCTTTTCCGCGATCTGCGCCAGTGTCATGCTCGACATGCGCCGCGGCGAGGAGCAGCTGGCACGCCAGACGCTCGAGAACCTCGCCTCGGGCATCGACGCCGACATCAACCGCAATATCGAGCTGTACGACCTGTCGCTGCGCGCCGTCGCCAGCAATATCGTGATGCCGGAGACCAAGAACGTCAGCAAGGAGATCCGGCATCTGATCCTGTTCGATCATGCCGCCACCGCCAAGCATTTCGGCGCCATCCAGGTGTTCGACGCACAGGGCAAGCTGGTCGTCGATGCGGCGAGCCTCGACCCGGTGCCCGAAAATCGCAGCGACGAGGAATATTTCAGGGCGCATCTCGACAGCCCGGACACCGGCCTGTTCGTCAGCCGCCCGATGCTGCATCGCGGCGCCTATTCCATCGTGCTGAGCCGGCGTATTACCGGCAATGACGGCAGCTTTCAGGGCGTGGTCGCGGGCTCGATCCGCTTCAGCTATTTCCACGATCTGTTCGGCCGATTGCAGCTCGGCTCGAACGACATCATTACTGTTTTTCGCCGCGATGGCACCGTCATCATGCGAACACCGTTCGATCTCGACGTCATCGGCCACAATATGAGCCAGGTACCCGGTATGCACCAGGTGCTGACCCAACCGAGCGGATCATATTCGAGGCCAAGCGTGGTCGATGGCCTGAGCCGCCTGTTCGTATGGCGCGACAGCGGCTTCTCTCTTATTGTTCAAGTCGGAAAGCCCTGGGAGAACATCCTTAACCTGTGGCGCACCGAAGCGACGCGGATCGGCGCGATCATGACGGCGCTGGTTCTGGTCGTGCTCGGCACCACGCTGTTCCTGGCCCGCGAGATCGGCCGCCGCGCCGAGGCCGAGGAAAGACTGGAAGAACTCGCAACCACCGACGCGCTCACCGGGTTACGGAATCGCCGCAAGTTCGATGCCGATATCGACCTCGAATGGCGGCGCGCAGCACGCAGCGGAACGCCGGTCGCCTTGCTGATGCTCGATGCCGATCATTTCAAATCCTACAACGACACCTGGGGCCATCAGGCCGGCGACCAGGTGCTGGTCGGCATTGCAATCTGTATTTCGGACGCGGTGCGGCGGGCCGGCGATTGCCCGGCGCGTTTCGGCGGCGAGGAATTCGCGGTGCTGTTGCCCGGCCTGTCGAGCATAGAGGCCTTCAAGGTGGCCGAAACCATCCGCCTGAAGGTCGAACACTGGTCGGAAGATCCCAGCGTCACCACCGTCAGCATCGGCGTCGCCAGCATGATTCCGGTCGCGTCGCTGGACTGGTCCGACCTGATCGAAGCCGCCGACAAGGCGCTCTACGCCGCCAAGGCCAACGGCCGCAACCAGTCCGTCCTCGCCAGCCTGCCGCAGTTGGCGCTGGTGGCGTGATGTCATGCCCGCGAAGGCGGGCATCCAGTACGCCGCGCTGTTTCGGGTTGAACACTACCGCCGCGGAGTACTGGATCATCCGCTTTCGCGGATGATGACAGCGGAGTGTGAGCGCTAGGTCTCATTCACTTCTCCAGATACTTCTTCATCTCCGCGCGCAGGCCGTCGCGCAGATCGGGGCGCGCCATGCCGTAGGCGATGTTGGCGCGCAGGAAGCCTGGCTTGGAGCCGCAATCGTGCCGCTCGCCCTCGAATTCGACACCGTAGAATTTCTGCGTTTTTGCGAGGCCGATCATCGCGTCGGTGAGCTGGATCTCACCGCCGGCACCGCGCTCCTGGGTTTCGAGAATCTTGAAGATCTCCGGCTGCAGGATATAGCGCCCGGTGATCGAAAGGTTCGATGGCGCGGTGCCCTTCGGCGGCTTCTCCACCATGCCGTCGACTTCGAACATGTTGGAGGCTGTGCGCTTGCCGACGCCGCAGATGCCGTATTGATGGGTGAGATGGTCGGGCACGCCCTCGACCGCGAGCAGGTTGGATTTCTCGCCGAGCTTGCTCGCGGCATCGATCATCTGCTTGAGACAGCCCGGCGTGTTGAGCACCAGTTCGTCCGGCAGCACGACGGCAAAGGGTTCATCGCCGATGATGTCGCGTGCGCACCACACCGCATGGCCGAGACCGAGCGGCGCCTGCTGGCGGGTGAAGCTGGTGGCGCCGGCCGCAGGCTGGTCGCGGGCCAGGATGTCCTGCTCGGCCTTCTTGTTGCCGCGCGCGGCCAGCGTGGTGTCGAGCTCGAACATGAAGTCGAAGTGATCCTCGATCACGCCCTTGTTGCGCCCGGTGACGAAGACGAAATGCTCGATGCCGGCTTCCCTGGCTTCGTCGTAGACATACTGGATCAGCGGCTTGTCGACGATGGTCAGCATTTCCTTCGGCATCGCCTTGGTGGCGGGCAGGACGCGGGTGCCGAGACCGGCAACCGGGAAAACGGCTTTTCGGATTTTCATGGGGATGGTCGGGCCTTGAAAACGAGGAGAAAGGAAATGCGTTGATCGCACGTTGGTAACCGGTTTGCAGCCGGGAACAAAGGCGGATGTGTGGAGGTGATCTGCCGTCTTCCGCTACACCTCCCCTTGCAGAAGCCTGCGGAAACAACAAAATCTGGCCTTTGTTAAGCTATTGGAAACCGTGACAAGGCCTTCTGAAACGGGTTCCTGCGGCTGATAGGCACGACATGCGTTGGACGGAATCGGCGATGAACAAACGAACCGGCGCGATCATGGTTGCGGCGGCGCTGCTGCTTTTCGACCCCGCGCTGATATCTGGCAAAGCCAATGCCCAAACCTCCGGCAATAACGGGGTTTCGAACTTTCTCGGCAATCTCTTCTCCGGGCCGAAATCGGCGCCCTCGCCACAGGCAACGCCGGGCCCCGACGGCGCGCCACCGCCCTGGAGCGGCGAGGACGGCGCCTCCGGGCACCCCTTGATGACGGCCTCGGCGATCCGCGAGGCGGCCGCGAATTTCCCAAACTGTGTCGCCGGGATGTGGCCCGATGCCGCACGCCGCGGCATCACGCAGCCGAACTTCGAGCGCTTCACGGCGGGGCTCGAGCCTGACCTGCGCATCATGGACCTGATGGATTCGCAGCCCGAATTCACCAAGGCGATCTGGGACTATCTCGATATCCTCGTGAACGACAACCGGCTCGCCAAGGGCCGCGAGATCCTCGCCAAGTACAAGCCGCAGTTCGACGCGGCGGAGAAAGCCTACGGCGTCGACCGCTACGCAGTCGCGGCGATCTGGGGCATCGAATCGAATTACTCGACCCAGATGGGCGATCGCAACGTGGTGCAGTCGACCGCGACGCTGGCCTGCATCGGCCGCCGCCAGGCCTATTTCAAGGACGAGTTCCTCACCGCATTGGAAATCCTCAACCGCGGCGATCTGCGGCCCGAGCAGATGCGCGGCTCCTGGGCCGGCGCGTTCGGGCCGACGCAATTCATGCCGACCGCCTTCAAGCGCTACGCCGTCGACGGCGACGGCGACGGCCGCCGCGACGTGGTCGACAACGCCGCCGACCTGATCGCTTCCACCGCCAACAACCTCAAGAAGGACGGCTGGCAGACCGGCCAGACCTGGGGCTACGAGGTGG
Source organism: Bradyrhizobium sp. KBS0727 (assembly GCF_005937885.2). Taxonomy (NCBI): domain Bacteria; kingdom Pseudomonadati; phylum Pseudomonadota; class Alphaproteobacteria; order Hyphomicrobiales; family Nitrobacteraceae; genus Bradyrhizobium; species Bradyrhizobium sp. KBS0727. The sequence continues at coordinate 6,434,075 of NZ_CP042176.1, forward strand.
TACTGCCGCAGGGTTTTGACTTCATGCTGGCCGACAAGGCCAAGGCGATGACAACAGCGCAATGGCAGGGCAAGGGCCTGAAGCGCGCCGATGGCAAGCCGTTCCCGAACTCGACCGACAAGGTCTACCTGCTGGCGCCGGCCGGCGCCGCGGGACCGGGCTTCCTGATGCTGCAGAATTTCCGGGTGATCATGAAATACAACCCGGCCGAGGCCTATGCGATGGCGATCGGGCACTTCGCCGACCGCCTGCGCGGCGGGCCGCCCTTCGTGCAGCCCTGGCCGCGGCAGGAACGGGTGCTGTCGAAGGCCGAGCGGCTGGAACTGCAGCAGCTGCTGGCCCAGCGCGGCTTCTACAAGGGCACTCCGGACGGCCAGTTCGGCGGCCAAACCCGGGAGGCGCTGCGCAGCTTCCAGGCCTCTATCGGGGCGCCGGCGGACGGATTCGCCTCCTCCGACGTGCTGGAGCGGCTGCGGGCGCGCTGAAGCGTCCTGCAGCTTCGGAACGGGGGCTCTACTCTCTTGTTTTGACGCGTTTTCTTTACGCGAACCGGCGTCCACCCCGGATCAAGTCCGAAGGCATGCTTCGCTCGAAAACGCTCCAGGTTTCCGGCCCGAAGTAACCCTGAAAACCACAATTTGGCCGGCGGCTTGACGGTTGTGCCCGAAGCCCGGTTTATGGGCGCGAAATCTGCCCGCTTGCGGCCCGATTCCGCTATTATGCTGATGCCTTCCATTTCATTGCGACCGAGCCGGATGCCGAAGCCAAAGTCCTTTTTTCGCGTATTCACCGAGACCGGTCCCCTGGTCGCGCTGGCGGTTGCGCTCGCGCTTCTGATCGGGATCGCAGGCCCCGCCTCGGCGCAGTTCTTCAATTTTGGTAATTTTGGTGGCCCGCCGCAGCGTCCGGCGCCGCGCAGCAATGGCGGCCCCGGCGGCTGGTTCGGCGGCGACTTCTTCGCACCGTTCCAGCAGCAGGCCCCGCAAGCGCCACGGCAGGATTTTTCCAGGGCGCCGGCGCCCGCCAAGCGCGACACCGTACCGGAACGCAACGTGCTGGTGCTCGGCGACGCCATGGCCGACTGGCTCGCCTATGGCCTGGAAGACCTTTACGCCGAACAGCCCGACATGGGCGTCATCCGCAAGCACAAGACCGTTTCCGGCCTGATCAAGTATCAGCCCAAAGGCGAGCCGGCGGACTGGGCCGCTGCCGCCAGGGGTATTCTCGCCACCGAGAAGCCGGATGCCATCGTCGTCATGCTCGGCCTCAACGACCGTGTCGCGATCCGCGAGCCGGTGGCGGAAAAAAAGTCCGACAAGAAAGACGACAAGGACAAGAAGGACGCGCGCGCCAAACCGGATGCCAAACCGGGCGACGCGAAGAAGCCGGAAGGCGACGCCGCGGCCAAGACCGACGACAAGCCGGTCGATACCGAATTGTCGCCCGACGATGCTGCCGACAATGACGTGCCACCGGTCATTGCGCCGGAAAAGAGCGCACGCTCGGCGAACGGCATCTACGCGTTTCGCGAGGAACGCTGGGTCGAACTCTACACCAAAAAGATCGAGGAGATGATCGGCATCCTGAAATCCAAGGGCGTGCCGGTGCTGTGGGTCGGCCTGCCTGCGATACGCGGGCAGCAGGGCACGGCCGACATGCTGTTTCTCGATGCGCTGTACCGTGACGTCGCCGGCAAGGCCGGCATTACCTATGTCGATGTCTGGGACGGGTTTGTCGACGAAGCCGGACGCTTCGTGCAGAAGGGCCCCGACTTCGAAGGCCAGATGCGCCAACTGCGCTCGGCCGACGGTGTGTATTTCACCAAGCCCGCCGGCGCACGCAAGCTCGCGCATTATGTCGAGCGCGAAATCACGCGCCTGTTGGCCTCGCGTTCCGGCCCGATCGCGCTGCCGACCGAACCCGCGACGCCCGACGCCAATGCCGAACCCGGCAAGCCGGCGCCGCGTCCGCTGGCCGGACCGATCCTGCCGCTGGTGGCGTCATCCGTCGGCACCGATCAGTTGCTCGGCGGACCCGGCACGCGCCCGGCCGCCGTCGACGCACTCGCCGCGCGCACGCTGGTGAAGGGCGAGGCGCTGGCGCCGCCGGCCGGCCGCGCCGACGATTTCGCCTGGCCACGCCGCGAAATCGGCCGCGAGCAGGCCAAGGGCGAGACGCCGGTCGCGACCACCGCGCCGGATGGAACGGTGCCAGTCGCGCCCGGGCAGAAGCAGCTCCTGCTGCCGCAGCAACCACCTCCGCCGCAGCAGAAGAAACAAATTCGACCGGCGCAGGCCGCACCGTCATTGCGCGATTTCTTCGGCGGTTTCGGTACGGCGCCGCGTCAGGCCCCGCCGCCACAGGCCGCGCCGCCTCGCGCTCCGGGACCGGCGATCCCACGCCCGCCGGGCAACGTCGGACGATCGGCGGCCGTACCTGACGGAAGCTTCACGCGATAGATGCTGTGTCGCGCGTTAAGACGAGTCATTCCGGGGCGATGCGAAAGCATCGAACTACGGCGCGCAATTGCGCACCTGAGAATCTCGAGATTCCCCGATGTGCAATTGCACATCTGAGGTTCGCGCTACGCGCCCCGGAATGACAGCCGAAGGCTAACCGTAATACCGCCAGCGCGGCGGCGGGCGGCGCGGCGGACGCGTCATCATCAACGCCAGCGCAAATCCGATACCGCCCGCGACCAAGAGCGCGCCGAGCGGATTTTCCTGCACGGTCCGCGCCACCGCCTTCCGGCCGCCGCGGATGGTGTCGCCGCTGTTATCAAGCGCGTCCTTGGCATAATTGACGGCAGCATCGCCGGCGTCGCGGGCGACGTCCTTGGCCTGGCCGTACAGATTCTGCACCGTGCCTGCCGCTTCGCGCACGCGTCCCTCGGCCTGCGTCTTCGCATCGCCGATCATGTCACCAACAACGCCTTCGGCCTTGCCGGCGAAATCCTTCGCCGCACCGGCGATCCGATCCTTGTCCATCTCGATCACTCCTGTTTCAGGGATGTAACCGACAAAGCCCGATCAGGTTCCGAGCCTCACAAAATCAGCCCGCCATCGACCACCAGCGTCTGGCCGATGATGTAGGACGACAGCGGCGAGGCCAGGAACAGCGCAGCGCCGGCCATGTCGGCGGGGGTGCCAAGCCGCTTCAGCGGGATCCGCTCGATCGCGCCTTCAAGGCGCTTCGGATTGGCCGTCGTCGCCTTGGTCATCTTGGTGTCGACCAGGCCCGGCGCGATGCCGTTGACGCGAATCCCGTTCTCGGCCCACGCCTCGCCGAGCGTGCGCGTCAACCCGACCGCGCCGGTCTTCGAGGCGTTGTAGGCCGGATTGCCCATGGTGGAATGATAGGCCGCGGTCGAACTGACGATGATCAGCGAGCCTTTGGCAACACTCAGCATCGCATGGAATTTGGTCGCGCAGGCCATCAGGCTGATCAGGTTGACTTCCAGAACTTTTCGAAAGCCGTCCATCTGGAATTCGCCGCGGCGGTAAATCACCGCGCCCTGCGCCAGCACCAGCACGTCGAGCTTCTCGAACGGCGGCTTGAAAGTATCGATCGCTTGCGGATTGCCGACGTCGAGCTGGAAATAGTCGAGGCCCGCGAGATCCGAGCCTTCGGCAGCGGAGTAGTCGGTCGCCGCCGCGCGGGTGCCGCACACGGCTGCTCGTGCGCCCTTGGCGCAGAACGCCTGCGCGATGCCGTTGCCGATGCCGCTGGAGCCGCCGACCACCAGCACCTGCTTGCCGCTGAAATCCAGTTCGTTCATCCCGCGATCCTTTTTCTTGTTTGCCCGCAGACCATGCGCGTTTGACCTGTCTGCGGATCGGTGCCAGCCTTGTCAATCCTGCAACGCACCGCAGCCTTGCTGCGAGCCTCAAGAGCCATAACCAAGGGCCAATACAATGTCGGAATTCAAGCAGCTCAGCCGTTCGGTCAAAGGCCTGACCGTTCTCGTCACCGGCGCCGCCAGCGGCATGGGCCGCGCCACCGCGCGCGTATTCGCGGCCGAAGGCGCCAACGTCGCCGTCACCGATATCAACCTCGAGCCCACGCAGGCCGTCGCCGACGCGATCACGGCAACGGGCGGCAAGGCCAAGGCGTGGAAGCTCGACGTCGCCGACCGCACCGACATCACCACGGTCGTGAATGACGTTGCCGAGCATTTCGGCGGGCTCGACATCATCGTCAACAATGCCGGCATCTCCGTGCGCGTCGCGATCGACGATGACGGCTATGAAGAAGCCTGGGCCAAGGGACTGGCGGTGATGCTGACCGCGCATCCGCGCATCATCCGCGCCGCGCTGCCCTATCTGCGCCAATCGAAATGCCCGCGGATCGTCAACATCGCCTCGACCGAGGCGCTCGGCGCCACCGCGCTGCACAGCCCCTATTCGGCGGCGAAGGCCGGCGTCACCGGGCTAACGCGTTCGCTCGCGGTCGAACTCGGCCGCGACGGCATCACCGTGAACTGCATCTGCCCGGGCCCGATCACGACCGCCATCACGTCCCGGATTTCGGACGAGCACAAGGCGATCTATGCCCGGCGTCGCACCGCGCTTAACCGTTACGGCGATCCCGAGGAGGTCGCCCATATGACGCTCAGCCTGTGCCTGCCGGCGGCGTCGTTTCTGACCGGCGCGGTAATTCCGGTGGACGGCGGGCTGATGGCGCGCAACGCGTGAGGCGTGCCGCAACGCACGCTTGCACCGATCTTGCACAGGTCATGACGCCTTGAACGCAGCGCATGCCCTGCTCCGTTGACACGGCGCAATCCCGGAGTAGCCTTTCCGGCAAATGGAGCGGAACAAGCCGCCCGCCGCGCTCAGGAGAAACGCCATGACGGTCACGATCCGGCAGCTTCACAAGCATTTCTTCGGCGAGGTTTCGGGCGTCGATTTGCGCAGAGCGCTGACACCGCAGGAGGCGGCCGACATCGAAGCCGGCATGGACAAATACGCCGTGCTGCTGTTTCGCAATCAGGACATCACCGACGAACAGCAAATGGCGTTCGCGCTGAATTTCGGCGAGCGGGAAAATCCGCGCGGCGGCAATGTCGTCAAGCCGCAGGATTCGCGGCTCTCGACCGGGCTCAACGACGTCTCCAACCTCGGCAAGGACGGCAAGCCGCTGCCGCGCGACAGCCGCGTGCACCTGTTCAACCTCGGCAACTGCCTGTGGCATTCCGACAGTTCGTTCCGCCCGATTCCGGCGAAATTCTCGCTGTTGTCGGCGCGGGTGGTAAACCCGAAGGGCGGCAACACCGAATTCGCCGACATGCGCGCGGCCTATGACGCGCTCGACGACGATACCAAAGCCGAGATCGAGGACATGATCTGCGAACATTCGCTGATGTATTCGCGCGGATCGCTCGGCTTCCTCGACTACACCGACGAGGAAAAGGAGCTATTCAAGCCGGTTCTGCAGCGGCTGGTGCGCACGCACCCGGTGCATGGCCGCAAGTCGCTGTATCTGTCATCCCATGCCGGCGCCATCAAGGGCATGACCGTGCCCGAGGCCCGGCTGTTGCTGCGCGATCTCACCGAGCATGCGACAAGTCCGGAATTCGTCTATGTCCACAAATGGACGGTGCACGACCTCATCATGTGGGACAACCGCCAGACCATGCACCGCGTCCGCCGCTACGACCAGTCGCAGCCCCGCGACATGCGCCGCGCCACGGTCGCCGGCACCGTGCCGACGGTGGCGCAGCAGGCGGCGGAGTAAGCGCGAGCATTGTGCTTGGACTGGCGATTACCGGATGCCCCGCCTTCGCCGGGCATGACGAGCTAGGCGTGCCCGGCTTCGTTCGACAGCATGCCGGGATCGATCCCGATCTTGCGCAGCGCGCGCTGGTATTTTTCGTCGACATCGGCGCCGAAGATCAGGTCCGGATCGGCGTCGCAATGCAGCCAGCCATTGTGCTGGATTTCGTCTTCGAGTTGCCCGGGTGCCCAGCCCGCATAGCCCAGCGCCAGGATCGCGTGTTTCGGTCCCGTTCCCTTGGCGATCGCCTTGAGGATATCGACGGTCGCCGTCAGGCAGATGTCGTCGTCGATATTCAGCGTCGCATCCTCGATGAAGAAATCGCTCGAATGCAGCACGAAGCCGCGGCCGGTATCGACCGGGCCACCCTTCAGCACCTTCATGGTCTCGGCGGTCTCCGGCAGCGCGATCTGGTCCCCGCGCTTGATGATGTCGAGCTGCACCAGCAATCCCGGGAAATCGATGCTGCCCGCCGGGCGGTTGACGATGATGCCCATCGCCCCCTCGGGCGAATGCGCGCACATATAGATGACGGAACGCTCGAACCGCGGATCGCCCATGACCGGCATGGCGATCAGCAACTGGCCGTCCAGATACCCGCCCTCGGGCGAATGATCGCCAACCCCGGCTGGCTTGCGGCGGACGCGTTTCGGTGTCTTGCCTTCAGGGCTCATCCGCAAAGGCCTCTCGTGCTGATTCACATCCTGATATCGGGTGTCGTTTCTGTCAATCAAGCATGCGGCGCCAATCGGTCGCGGATCACACGCAATTCAATGGTTTGCACCGAAACTTGCCTGTAAAGACGTCTCATGATCGTCACGGTTCCACTCCGCGCCGCGCTCGGCGCCGCCGCCATTTTGTCCGTCGCATGCGCCGCATTCGAGGTTCGCGCCGAGGATGCCTCGCCGTGGCAGCGCGACGCCCATTCCGCGGTCCGGCTGCTGGCGGGATCGCGCAGCGGCACGGTCCTGCTCGGCGGCGTGGCCATTCAGTTGCAGCCGGGCTGGCACACCTATTGGCGGACCCCCGGCGATTCCGGAGTTCCGCCGCGTTTCGACTTTTCCAAATCGGACAATGTCGAAGCCGTCACCGTGCTGTGGCCGGCACCGCACAAATTCGACGACGGCGCGGGCGGCACCTCGCTCGGCTACCTCAAGCAGATCGTATTGCCGCTGCGGATCGTGCCCAGGAACGCCGACAAGCCGGTGACGCTTCGCGCCAGCATCAACTATGCCGTGTGCGAAAAGCTCTGCATTCCCGTCGATGCCAGTGCCGAGCTCGCCTTTGCCAGCGTCGCCAGCACCGAGGACGGCACGCTGTCGGAAGCGCTCAACGCCGTGCCGAAACCCGCCAATGTCGGCGATCCCAATCCGCTCACCGTGCTCGACGTCAAGCGCGAGGGAAAGACCAGCGTGGTGGTGGACGTCACGGCGCCCGAGACCAACGACCTCAGCCTGTTCGTCGAAGGGCCGACGCCCGACTGGGCGCTGCCAGTTCCAAAGCTGGTCGAGCACGGCCCGCCCGGCGTCAAGCGATTTGCCTTTGAGCTCGACGGGCTGCCGCCCGGCGCCAGCGCCGACGGCGCGGCCCTCAAGCTGACGCTGGTCGGCGGCGACCGGGCGTACGAGTTCAATGTCAATTTGAACTGACCCGAAGGGTCATTCCGGGGCGACGCGTAGCGTCGAACCTCAGATGTGCAATTGCACATCGGGGAATCTCGAGATTCTCAGGTGCGCAATTGCGCACCGTAGTTCGCGCTTCGCGCGCCCCGGAATGACAGCTCCCACAACCCCCACCCAACCGAATCTTAACGAATCGTTGATAGATCAGGCACCACCGCCGCCTCGCGGCGCGTTCCGGGGATGTTTGGCTGTGGCCGTGACGGATACGCAATCTGCAGACGCTTCGCCGGCCGGTGCGGTCGCCCGGCTGCGATCGCTGCTTCGCAGCCTGCTTGGCGGCGCGGGCGAAGCCTCCGTCACCCGCCGGCTGGCCGGCACCATCTTCATCATCCGTGTCGTCAGCGCGGCACTGGCCTATTTCTCGCAGATCGTGCTGGCGCGCTGGATGGGCGGCTCGGACTACGGCGTCTATGTCTATGTCTGGACCTGGGTGCTGCTGCTCGGCAGCATGATGGATTTCGGCATCTCGGCGTCGGCGCAAAAGATCATTCCGGAATACCGCACCCGCGGCGAGCACGCGCTGCTGCGCGGCTTCCTGTCCGGCAGCCGCTGGATGACGTTGGCGGTGTCTTCCGTGGTCTCGCTGGGGCTCGCCGGCGTCGTCAAGGGACTGTCGCCGTGGATCGACGCCAACGCGATCGTTCCGCTCTATATCGGCTGCCTGACGCTGCCGGCCTTCGTCGTCGCCAACACCCAGGACGGCATTGCGCGTTCGCATGACTGGATGCGGCTCGGCCTGATGCCGCAATTCATCGTGCGCCAGTCGCTGATCATCGGCTTCACCGCCGGCGCCTTCGTGCTCGGCTTTCATCTCGGCGCCACCGCCGCGATGCTGGCCAGCGCCGCCGCGGTCTGGATCGCGATGATCGGGCAGATGATCGTGCTCAACCGCAGGCTCGGCAGCCATGTCGGGCCGGGTGCGAAAGCCTATGATTTCCGTGGCTGGCTCGCGGTCTCGTTGCCGATCCTGCTGGTGGAGAGCTTCTATTTGCTGCTGTCCTACACCGACGTGCTGGTGCTGCAGCAATTCCGCTCCTCGGAGGAAGTCGGCGTCTATTTCGCCGTCGTGAAGACGCTGGCGCTGGTGTCCTTCATTCACTACGCGATGTCGGCGACGACGGCGCATCGTTTTGCCGAATATCACGCGCTTGGCGACAAGGCGCGGCTGTCGGCCTATGTCGCGCACGCGATCCGGTGGACGTTCTGGCCGTCGCTCGCCGCGACCGTGGCGCTGCTGGCGTTGGGCAAACCGCTGCTGTGGCTGTTCGGACCGCAATTCGTGGTCGGCTACGACATCATGTTCATAGCCGCTATCGGCCTCGTGGTCCGCTCGGCGATCGGCCCGGTCGAGCGGCTGCTCAACATGCTCGGCCATCAGCATATCTGCGCCCTGGCCTATGCGCTCGCCTTCGTCATGAACGTCGTGCTCTGCCTCGTACTGGTGCCACGCTTCGGCGGCCACGGCGCCGCGGCAGCGACCTCGATCTCGCTGGCGTTCGAGACCGTGCTGTTGTTCTGGATCGTCCGGCAGCGGCTCGGGCTGCACGTGCTGGCGTTCGGGAAGCGCTGATCCCGCAAGCCCGTTCCAAGCGTGCCATATGGTATGCCAGCGCGCTGTAGCCTCAAACTAGCCACGTTTCGCGGTTCCGCCATGCACCCGATACCGGCATCGGATGCGCGAGCGCGAGCGCAGAATACGATTTCGCGGCACGCGGGCGGAGTGGGGGAAAAACCCATCGAATTCCGGTACGCGCATCAAACATTCTTATTTCGTATGGCCGGTCGCGAACGGAAGCATCCCGATCCCGGCACTGCTATATTGCGGGTCCACCGGAACTTGATCCTCGATATGATTGACCCACTCTATGTTGCATCGGGATTTGGCGTCGGCGTTCTGGTCGGGATGACCGGGGTCGGTGGCGGCTCGTTGATGACGCCGTTGTTGATCCTGCTGTTCGGCATCCATCCGACGACGGCGGTCGGCACCGATCTGCTATACGCCGCCGCGACCAAGACCGGCGGCAGCCTCGTGCATGGCTGGGCGCGCAGCATCCACTGGCCGGCGGTCATTCGCCTGGCCAGCGGCAGTATCCCGGCGAGCATCCTGACGCTCGTTGCGATGTCGAAACTTGATCTCAACGGGGCGTCCGAGCGCAGCCTGGTCAATCTGGTGCTGTGTTTTGCGCTTTTGCTCACGGCGATATCGCTGATCTTTCGCAAGGCGATCCTGGAGCGCTACCGCCGGCGCCTGGAGCAGCTCGATGACGTCACAACGGCCCGTGCGACCGTGATCGTGGGCGTGGCGCTGGGTGTGCTGGTCTCGATCTCGTCCGTAGGGGCCGGCGCGGTCGGCGTAACCGCGCTGCTGCTGCTCTACCCGCGGCTGCCGATGGCGAGCATCGTCGGCTCCGACATCGCGCATGCGGTGCCGCTGACGCTGGTCGCCGGAATCGGACACTGGGCATTGGGCGCGATCGACTGGTCGCTGATGGGCGTATTGCTGATCGGATCGTTGCCCGGCATCGTCATCGGCAGCTACTGTGCCGTGCGCGTGCCGGAGAAGGTGCTGCGCGTAGCGCTGGCGTCGGTTCTGATTTTGGTTGCCGGCAAGCTTGCGTCCGGCGAACTGCATTTGTCGCCGGAGAGCATGATGGCTTTTTCCCGGAGCGTCGCCCACTGAGTGAGGTGCGCCGCAGGGCCGGAAACCCGGCTTTGATCGGCATGAAGCAATCTTGCTGTCATCACCCGCCTTGTGCGCAATTGCGCACTGGAGCGGGTGATCCAGTATTCGCGGTTGCCGGTTAGGTCAACAATGCCAGACAGGCGTACTGGATGCCCCGCTTTCGCGGGCATGACAGACAGAGATGCCTTTACTCCGCGGTCCAGCCGCCGTCGATCGACAGGTTGGCGCCGGTGATCTGGGCGGCATCGTCGCCGCACAGGAACAGCGCAAGCGCGGCGACCTGTTCGGAGGTCACGAACTCCTTGGTCGGCTGCGCCGCCAGCAGCACGTCGTGAATGACCTGCTCCTTGGTAAGGTTGCGCGCCTTCATGGTCTCGGGGATCTGGTGCTCGACCAGCGGCGTCCAGACATAGCCGGGGCTGATGCAGTTGCAGGTGATCTTGAAGGTCGCAAGCTCCAACGCCACCGTCTTGGTGAGACCGGCGATGCCGTGCTTGGCCGAGACATAGGCCGACTTGAACGGCGAGGCGACCAGCGAATGCGCAGACGCGGTGTTGATGATGCGGCCCCAGCCGCGTTTCTTCATGCCGGGCACCGCGGCGCGGATGCCGTAGAACGCCGATGACAGGTTGATCGCGATGATCGCTTCCCACTTCTCGGGCGGAAACTCCTCGATCGGCGACACGAACTGGATGCCGGCATTGTTGACGAGGATGTCGACCGAGCCAAAGGTGGTTTCGCCGAGCGCGATCATTTCGGCGATCTCGGCGGGCTTGGTCATGTCGGCCGGCGAGTGCACGGCCCTGACCTTGAAGTCGGTCTCGATGCCGGAGCGTTCCTTCTCGATATCGGCCGGCGCGCCCATGCCGTTGAGCACGATATTGGCGCCGGCGCCCGCGAACGCGCGCGCATAGGCCAATCCGATGCCGCTGGTCGAGCCGGTCACCACCGCGGTCTTGCCTGTCAACGTACCCATTTTTCCTTCACTCCTTTTTGCCTGCGGGGGCATCGGAAATGTCCCCCGTGAGATCGTAAGTCACCATGGTTTCCCCGGTTTGCGGGCGTTCCAGCCAATCCTTGTGACGCATCGACAAATGAACGTCGCGGACGCCCGCATTCCAGTGCTCGACCACGCCGACATGCGAGAAGTCGTAATCCTTCGACGAGGATTCGTAGTTCTTGCTCTTGTAGATCAGGTGCACCACGGTGACAGTGTTTTCCCTGGAAGCCTTGCACAACAATTCGACCGACGGGTCCTTCTTGAGATAATCCGGCAATTTCCCGAGCAGGTCGCGCACCGCCATCCGCGCATTGTGAATCTGCTTGTTCTTGTCCGTGTTCATCCGGGTGCGGCTGGAGTAGCGAATGTCCTTTTCGCGCTCGGCGGCTTCGAGCAACGACATCGGCAACTCGCCGCGCGCGGAGAACAGGTCGACCTGGAAAATCAGCAGATCACGGGCGGTCACTTCGTCGAGGACGAAATCCAGCGGCGTGTTGGAAGCGATGCCGCCGTCCCAGTAATGCTCGCCTTCGATCTCGATCGAGGGGAAACCAGGCGGCAGCGCGCCTGAGGCCATGATGTGCTCAGGGCCGATTTTCTTGCCGAGCTTCTTGAATTCGTAGTTGTCGAAATACCTGAAATTGCCCGAGGTGACGCCGACCGCGCCGACGCTGAGCCGGGTCTTGAGGTCGTTGATGCGGTCGAAATCGACCAGCCGTTCCAGCGTCTTCTTCAGCGGTGCCGTATCGTAATAGCTCTGCGATTGCGGACTGCCGGGCGGCCACAGCGGCGCGGGCGGCACGCGCGGGGTAAAGAATCCGGGCACGCCGAAGGTAGCGATCAGGGCAGCACTGGTTTCGTTGAACAGCGTTCGCGCGCGATCGCCCGATCCGACCGGATTCCAGGACACTGGGGACGAGACCATGTCCCAGAATTCCTTCAGCCGATCGACGCGTTTGTCGGGACCATTACCGGCGATGATCGCGGAGTTGATCGCACCGATCGATATCCCGGCAACCCATTCCGGCTCAAACCCGGCGCGGCACAGCGCCTGAAAGGCGCCGGCCTGATAAGAGCCAAGCGCACCGCCCCCTTGCAGCACCAGCACCCGCTGCGCGTTGGCGGGCGTCGTGGCGGAGGCCGTCTCGGAACTATCCATTGTGACCGTCAGCTAGAGGGCAATGACGTCAGCACCGTGGCGGCAGTTCACGGCGGCGTCAATCCGCGAGATCGATGCAGCGATCACGCCGAGTTTATCGCTTTGTTTGGGCGCGGCTTTTTCGAAAGGCCCTGCCCCGACCGCGCGCTTAAGTTGATGCAAGAATGAGCGTCCAGAACACCTTGTACTTGGTGTTTGGAGCATAAGTCGCCGCTATGCCCAATTTTGTGACACCGTTCTTGAGCATGTTGGCCTTGTGCGGGGGCGAGTCGCGCCAGCCCGAAAACGCTTCCGCCAGCGTATGGTAGCCGGCCGATACGTTCTCCACCGCCAGCGTGGCGGGATAGCCGGATGCGCCCAGCCGCTTCTCCAGCGGGCCTTTGACATCGTGATCGAGCTTGTTGCGGCCGGCCATCGCCTGCGACTGCTGCTCGGCCAGCTTCATCAGATCGGGATCGACCACCACGGCGCCGAGCCCGTTGTTTTGCCGGTACAGCGAGATCATCGAGGCCGCCGCCTGCGGATCGAGCGTGGCGCCGCCGTTGGCCATGCTCAGATACATGGTCGGCTGTTCGGGCGGCGGATTGTCGGCCATGCAGCCGCCCAGCGCCAACAGCCCGATAACGGCAAAAATAGCCCGCATGATTCCCGATTTCCCCAGATGGTCTGCCGTTGTTGCATACCAACCGTGGCTGAATGGTGAACGATGGGGCCGACGGGAGTCATTCCGGGGCGCGAAGCGAACCTCAGATGCGCAAGGGCGCATCGGGGAATCTCGAGATTCCCCGGGGTGCAATTGCACCCCTGAGGCCTGGTCCTTCGGACCATCCCGGAATGACCCCTACCTTAATCCTGCGCAGCGAAGATGCGGTAGCGGCGGGGCTGCAGGCTGACGATTTCGCCGGCTTGAAGTTCCCGGTCCCGGGGCGCGTCGATCTCGATGACGGTGTCGCCCTCGCCGCCCGCCAGCGCCACCTCGGCCCGCTGGATCGGGCCGAACGAGCGGACATGGCGCACCGCGCCTTCCAGCGAACCGGACCCCGCCGGGCCGATCTGCATGTCGTGGCGGCGGATGAACAGCTTCGATGCGCCCGAAGCCGCGCCGTTGGCGGCGATGTTGAGCGGGCGGCCGCCGAGCCGCACTGAGCCGCCGCTGACATCCACCGGCAGCACGATGGACTCCCCGATGAAGCCGTGCACGAAGGCGGTCGCCGGATGGTCATAGACCTCGCCGGGCGTGCCGATCTGCTCGATGCGGCCCTTGTCCATCACGACCACGCGGTTGGCGACTTCGAGCGCCTCCTCCTGGTCGTGGGTGACGAAGATCGAGGTGACGTGGATTTCCGAATGCAGCGAGCGCAGCCATTGCCGCAACTCCTTGCGCACCTTGGCATCGAGCGCGCCGAACGGCTCGTCGAGCAGCAGGATGCGCGGCTCGATCGCCAGCGCCCGCGCCAGCGCGATGCGCTGCCGCTGGCCGCCGGACAGCTGGCTGGGATAGCGGTTCGCCAGCCAGTCGAGCTGCACCAGGTCGAGCAATTCCTTGACCCGGGCGCGGATCGTGGCCTCGTCCTTGCGAATGGCGCGCGGCTGCACCCGCAAGCCAAAGGCGACATTTTCGAATACCGTCATGTGGCGGAACAGCGCGTAATGCTGGAACACGAAGCCGACATGGCGCTCGCTCGCGCCCTGCGCCAGCGCGTCCTCGCCGTCGATCGACACCTCGCCGGCGTCAGGCCAGTCGAGGCCGGCGATGATCCGAAGCAGCGTGGTCTTGCCCGAACCGGACGGGCCGAGCAGCGCCAGCAATTCGCCATTGCCGACCTTGAGGTCGACATTGTCGAGCGCCGCGAAGGCGCCGAACTTCTTGACGATGTTTTTGACTTCAATGGTCACTTGGAAAATCCCTTAACAGTCCCTTGAACAGTCCCTTGGGGCTTGCCCTTCGTCCAGACGCCGTTCCAGAACGGTCTTCACGACCAGCGTTATCAACGCCAGCATCGCCAGCAGCGAGGCGATCGCGAACGACGAGACGAATTGATATTCGTTGTAGAGAATCTCGACCAGCAGCGGCATGGTGTTGGTCTCGCCGCGAATGTGGCCTGACACCACGGACACCGCGCCGAACTCGCCCATGGCGCGCGCGTTGCAGAGCAGCACGCCGTACAACAGGCCCCATTTGATATTGGGCAGGGTGACACGGAAAAAGGTCTGCAGGCCCGACGCGCCCAGCGAAATCGCAGCTTCCTCCTCCTGCGTGCCCTGCTCCTGCATCAGCGGGATCAGCGCGCGGGCGACGAACGGAAACGTCACGAAGATGGTCGCGAGCGCAATGCCCGGCACCGCGAACAGGATATGGATATCGTGCGCCTGCAGCCAGGGACCGAAATAGCCCTGCGCGCCGAACAGCAGCACGAAGACGAGACCCGAGATCACTGGACTGACCGAGAACGGCAGGTCGATCAGCGTGATCAGGAAGGTCTTGCCGCGAAAATCGAATTTGGCGATTGCCCAGGCCGCGAGTACGCCGAACACAAGGTTGAGCGTGACCGAAATCGCCGCCACCATCAGCGTCAGCCGGATCGCCGCCAGCGCCTCCGGTTCGGCGAGCGCGCTGAAGTAGGCGCCGACGCCTTTTGAAAATGCCTGCGCGAACACCACGACCAGCGGCAGTACCACGAAGACGGTGAGGAACGTGACCGCGAGCCCGATGATGACGAAACGTATCGGGCCGGGCTCAGTCCGCAGATTGCGCCGCGACCCCAGCGGCCGCGCGCGGGCATCCGCGGTGCGGGAAGCCGGCGAAGCAATGCTGAGGTCGGCTGCGGGCGCGTAGGCCCGCAGCTCGGTCGCAGCAGTGACAAGGCCCGATTGCGTCGACATCAATGGGTCCTCAATGTACCGGCGTGCGGTTTTGCGCCCAGCGCTGCAGGCGATTGACGACGAAGATGATCAGGAACGAGGCGAGCAGCATGACCACAGCGATGGCGGTGGCGTCGGCATAGCGAAATTCGGAAAGCCGGATCACGATCAAAAGCGGTGCGATTTCCGAGACGTTCGGCAAATTGCCGGCGATGAAGATGACGGAGCCGTATTCGCCGACCGCGCGCGCGAACGCCAGCGCAAATCCGGTCAGCAGCGCCGGGATCAAGCCCGGCAGGATCACCCGGAACACGGTGTGCCAGCGGTTGGCGCCGAGGCTTGCGGCGGCCTCCTCGATCTCGGGATCGAGGTCGATCAGCACCGGCTGCACGGTTCGCACCACGAACGGGATGCCGATGAAAATCATCGCGATGAAGATGCCAGTTGGCGTGAACGCGACCTTGATGCCGATTTCAGCCAGCGGCGCGCCGAGCCAGCCTTTTTGCGCGAACAACTGCGTCAATGCGACGCCGGCCACCGCGGTCGGCAACGCAAAGGGAATATCGACGATGGCGTCGAACAGCCGCCGGCCCGGAAAGCGATAGCGCACCAGCGCCCAGACGATGATGGTTCCCACCACCAGGTTGACGCAGGCAGCGGCAAAGGACAGGCCGAACGAAATCTTCAGCGCGTTCAGCGTGCGGCGGCTGGTGACAATTCCCCAGAACTGGTCGAACGAC
Source organism: Bradyrhizobium sp. KBS0727 (assembly GCF_005937885.2). NCBI lineage: Bacteria > Pseudomonadati > Pseudomonadota > Alphaproteobacteria > Hyphomicrobiales > Nitrobacteraceae > Bradyrhizobium > Bradyrhizobium sp. KBS0727. The sequence continues at coordinate 6,449,976 of NZ_CP042176.1, forward strand.
AGTTCGAAGGTCTTGAGAAACAACGCGGCGAGCGGGATCAGAATGATGACGGAGAGCCATGTCAGGGTCAGTCCCATGGTGAGACCGAACCCCGGCAGGCTAGAGCGTCGTGCGACCGCTGTGCTCACAAGTCCCCCTGCTCCGGCTTCGACCCATCAGTTCTTGTAGATCTGGTCGAAGATGCCGCCTTCGCCGAAATGATCCTTCTGCGCTTTGGTCCAACCGCCGAAAACGTCGTCGATGGTGAAAAGTTCAACCTTGGCGAAGGATTTTTCGTATTCCCTGGCAATTTCCGGATCGCGCGGACGATAGGAATTGCGCGCGGCAATTTCCTGACCCTCCTTGGTATACCAATATTTCAGATAGGCCTCGGCGGCGTCACGGGTGCCTTTTTTGTCGGCCACCTTGTCGACCACGGCCACAGGCGGTTCCGCGAGGATCGAGAGCGGCGGCGATACGATCTCGAACTTGTCCTTGCCGAACTCGCGCTGCGCCAGGAACGCCTCGTTCTCCCACGCCAGCAGCACGTCGCCGACGCCGCGCTCGACAAAGGTCACCGTCGAGCCGCGCGCACCGGTATCGAGCACCGGCACGTTCTTGTAGAGATCCCCGACGAACTGCTTCGCCTTGTCGGCGGAGCCGAACTTCTTCTGCGCGTAGCCCCACGCCGCAAGATAGTTCCAGCGTGCGCCGCCGGAGGTTTTCGGGTTCGGCGTGATGACGCTGACGCCAGGCTTGATCAAATCGTCCCAGTCCTTGATGCCCTTGGGATTGCCCTTGCGCACCAGGAACACGATCGTCGAGGTGTAGGGCGAGGCATTGAGCGCCAGCTTCTTCTGCCAGTCGGGCGCCAGCAGCCCCTTGGCGGCAATCGCGTCGATGTCATAGGCCAGCGCCAGCGTGACCACGTCGGCCTGCAGGCCATCGATCACCGCGCGCGCCTGCGAGCCGGAGCCGCCATGCGACTGCTTGATCTCGATGCTCTTGCCGGTGTCCTTCTGATAGGCCGCCGCAAACGCCTTGTTGAAATCGACATAGAGCTCGCGCGTCGGATCGTAGGACACATTGAGCAGGCTGATATCGGCAGCGAACGCCGAACTTGCCCAGAGCAGTGCCGCGACCAGCGGCAGCATACGGCGGACCATCGCAATCTCCATTCGGTTCGACAAAACTGTCATCGAAAACACGGAGAGCATAAGTCGCGGCGAAGGCGCTTTAAGTCAACGAAACCGCATTTCATACTTTGCGGTAGCGCGGCGTCATTGTCCTACGAAGTCTTCATCGTATGGATGCCGCATTCTGTCTTGGCTTTGCCGCGCCAGCGGCCGGCGCGCTCGTCCTCGCCGGGCGCGCTCCGGCTCGAGCAAGGCATACACCCGACCGACAGATAACCCGATGCGACCAATGGATGCGGCGGCAGCTTGGCGAGCTGGTAGATCGCCTCGATTTCCGCGCGCGACACATTGGCAAACGGGTTGAATTTCAGCTTTGCGCCGTCATCCTCGACGACAGGGATGTCCGCCCGCGTTCCGCCCTGGAACCGCTTGCGTCCGTTGATCCAGGCCGAAAACGGCTTCAGCGCCCGCGCCAGCGGTTCCACCTTGCGGATGCGGCAGCAGGCGTCGGGATCGGAGAACCACAATTCGCGGTCGGGATCCTTCGCCGACAGGGTTTCCTCTGATGGCTTGATCGAACGCACGTCGCGCAGGCCCAAGGTCGAAATCAGCGTGTCGCGATAGGCCAGCGTCTCCTCGAACAGCCAGCCGGTGTCGAGGAAGACCACGGGGATCGCCGGATCGACATCGGCCATCACCTTGAGCAGCGCCGCCGATTCCGTCCCGAACGACGACACCAGTGCGAGGTGTTCGCGGCCGGCAGTCTTTAGCGCGGTTTCAATGACCTTGGCCGGCGACGCGTCGCGCAGCGCACGATCGAGCGCTGCGGCCTGCGACGGCTCTGCGACCGCTCCGGTCAGGGTCTGTTGCGGGATCGCGTTCACTGGCCGGCACTCTCCGAATGACGCAGTTGCATCCGCCGATTGAGCGCGGTGACGCGGCCATCGCCGGTCGGCTGGTAGAACACCGAATAGCGCTTGGCGGTCGAGGCAAACGCCTCGGCGTCGCTTTCCTTCTTCACCTCGAAGGCGTCGAAGCCGGCCCGCAGCATGAATACGAACTGGTCGCGCAGCACCTGGCCGGTGGCGCGCAGCTCGCCCTCAAACCCGTGGCGCTCGCGCAGCAGGCGCGCCTGACTATAGGCGCGGCCGTCGCGGAACGACGGAAACACCAGTGCGACCGCCGCCAGCCGGTCGAGATACGGCACGAGGTCGTCGAGGTCCCGGTTGTTCGGCCAGATCACGCCGGTCTTGCCGGCCCGCCGCGACAGCGTTTCGGGGTCTTCGAGGAACCGCGCCGCCGAAATCAGGATCGCGCCGTCAACCGGCAGCTCGGCGCCGTCGGCGACGTGGACAAAGAGATCGCTGACGATCTTCGCGTTCTTAACGAGTGGCATAGACGCGCTCCTTGAATGGTTCGACACCGAGCCGCTTGACCGTATCCACGAACAGTTCTTCGGGACGGTCGCGCAGCGCGAGATAGGCTTCGACAATGTCTTCGATCACATCGGCGACCTCGGCGTAAGGCACCGACGGGCCGATCAGGGTGCCCATCTGGGCGTTCTCGTCGGCGCGGCCGCCGATCGTGATCTGGTAGAATTCCTCGCCGTTCTTTTCGACGCCGAGAATGCCGATGTGGCCGACATGGTGATGGCCGCAGGCATTGATGCAGCCGGAAATGTTGATGTGCAGCCGCCCGATCAGATTGGCGGTGTCATGGTTGGCAAAGCGCTTGGTCAATTCCTGCGCGATCGGGATCGAACGCGCATTGGCCAGCGAGCAGTAATCAAGCCCCGGACAGGCGATGATATCGGTCACCAGGTTGATATTCGGCGTGGCGACGCCGATTCGATCGAGCGCCTTCCACAACACCGGCAGGTCGCGCTTGGCGACATGCGGCAGCACCAGATTCTGCTCGTGACCGACACGGATTTCGCCGAAGGAATATTTCTGGGCGAGGTCGGCAATCGCGTCCATCTGATCGGCGGTAGCGTCGCCCGGCGGTCCGCCCACCGGCTTCAGCGACAGCGTCACGATCGAATAGCCCTGCACCTTGTGCGGGAACACGGAGTTCTTTCGCCACGCCTCGAACTTCGGATCGTGCGCCGCCTGCTTCAGCTCGTCCGGCATGTGCGGCAGCTTTTCGTAGGCCGGATAGGAGAAGCGCGAACGGATTTCCTCGACGACGGCATTGTCCAGCGTCAGCGCGCTGTCGTCCATCAGCTTCCATTCTTCCTCGACTTCTTTTGCGAACTTCTCGATGCCGAGTTCGTGCACGAGGATCTTGATCCGCGCCTTGTAGATGTTGTCGCGGCGACCGTACTGGTTGTAGACGCGCAGGATCGCCTCGACATAGCTCAGGAGATCGCGGCCGTGGACGAACGGCTTGATAGTCTTGCCGATGAACGGCGTGCGGCCGAGACCGCCGCCGACCAGCACCTCGAAGCCGGTTTCTCCGTCGGCGTTCTTGTGCAGCCGCAGGCCGATGTCGTGGATCTTGATCGCGGCACGGTCATGGTCCGAGGCGGTGATCGCGAATTTGAACTTGCGCGGCAGGAACGAGAATTCCGGATGCAGCGTGGTGTACTGCCGCAGGATTTCGGACCAGATGCGGGGATCTTCGACCTCGCCGGGTGCGACGCCGGCCCACTGGTCCGAGGTGACGTTGCGGGTGTTGTTGCCCGAGGTCTGCATGGCGTGGATGCCGACGCCGGCAAGGTATTCCAGCGCATCCGGCAGTTCGGCAAGCTTGATCCAGTTGTACTGGATGTTCTGCCGCGTGGTGAAGTGGCCGTAGCCGCGATCGTAGCGGCGCGCGACGTGCGCCAGCGCCCGCAACTGCTTCGACGACAGCGTGCCGTAGGGAATGGCGACGCGGAACATATAGGCGTGCAGTTGCAGATAGACGCCGTTTTGCAACCGCAGCATCTTGAATTCGTCCTCGGTGAGTTCGCCGGAAAGACGGCGCTTCACCTGGTCGCGAAATTCGGAGACACGCTCGTTGATCAGCGTGCGGTCGAGTTCGTCATATGCGTACATGATGGATCAACCCTTGATGGATCAGGCTTGCGCCGGAACCGGAATATCGATGGTCAGACCTGCCGACCGGATCTGTTCACGAAGATTGCCGGGCCCGATCTTGCCGGTGTCCCTGACCTCGACCGGCGCGATATAGGCACCGATCGCGCCGACGTCATCGGCGACGGATTCGGCCAGCAGCGCGCGGGCTTCATCGGAAGTCCGGACGATCGCGGCATCCGAGAGCTCCGTCGACCAGCCTTGCTGAGCGGTACGGTAGATCACGGCGCCATCCCAGGTTCGGTTGGCGGTCACCATCGACGGGCCCGATAATTTGATTTTCTTCTGTTCGAGCGGAGAGGTCATTCGGCAGCTTCCAGCAGGTTGGAGATCACTTCGTTGAGATGGAATTGTTCATCGAGGTTGGACTGGCGCCACGGCGCGGAATGCGCAACCACGTCGCCGATAATGAGGACGGCGGGCCCGCCGTCGATTTGTTCGACCAGGCCGGGAAGATTTTCGAGCCTGCCGACCGCGGCCTGCGCGTCCGGCCGCGTCACCCGCGCGAAAACGCCGACCGGCGTCTGCGGCGAGCGGCCGGCGGCCAGCAGGCCCTCGCGGACCGACGGCGCCGCGGTCATGCCCATGTAGACGACGATGGTCATCTTGTCGTCCGTGAGCACCGACCAGTCCACCTTCTCGGCGTCGCTGGCCTTGTGCGCGGTCAGGAAGGTGATGCGCGTCGCCTCGCGCCGATAGGTCAGCGGCACTTCGAATTGCGAGGCGGCCCCCAGTCCCGCGGTGATGCCCGGCACCACCGAACAGGCGACGCCGGCCTGACGCAGCGCGTCGATTTCCTCGCCACCGCGGCCAAAGATGAAGGAGTCACCGCCCTTCAGCCGCACCACGCGCTGGCCGCCCCTGGCCGCATCGATCAGCAACTGGTTGATGTTTTCCTGGCCGATACCGGGCTTGCCGACGCGGCGGCCAACCGGAATGCGCGACGCATCGCGACGAATGCGATCGAGAATCTCCGCCGACACCAGTTCGTCGTAGAACACGACATCGGCATCCTGCAGCGCGCGCAACGCCTTGACGGTGAGCAGATCCGGATCGCCCGGTCCGGCGCCGACCAGCGTCACCCAGCCCTCTGCCTTGCCCTGCGCGTTGGCGCCGGCGAAGCCGGAGGGATCGGCGATGTCCTCGAGTGCGGTTTCGGCTTCGGTCCTGCGCCCGGCCAGAATCAGCGCGCCGATCGGGCCATCGATCACGCGTTCCCAGAAGCGGCGGCGCAGTGCGAATTCGGGGATGCGCTCATGCATCGATTTGCGAAAGCCGCCGATGAAACTGGCGAGATCGCCGATCCGCGCCGGCAACACGGCTTCGATGCGCTCGCGCACGCGGCGCGCCACCACCGGCGAGGACCCGCCGGTCCCGACCGCGACGACGACGTCGCCGCGATCGACGATTGCCGGAAAGATGAAGGTCGAATGCGCGAGGTCGTCCATCACATTGACGGGCAGGCCAACCGCCTTTGCCCGCACCGACATCGCAACGCCGATGTCGCCGGCACCGGCGCAGAGCACCGCGATGACGTTTGAGAGATCAGCGGTCAGCGGATCGCCGGTCGCGGGTTCGATCCGCGCCGCGTCGGCGTCTTCGAGGCCGCCGAGATCGTAATTGCCGTCGGTCGAAAACCAGCGAACCCGTGCGCCCGCCGACGTCAGCAAACGCAATTTTGCGCGCACGAGATCGCCGGCTCCGACGAGCAGCACCACGCCGCTTTGCAAATCGAGGAACACGGGCAGAAATCGCATGCGATACTCGCTTCCCCCACTTCCGGGGTTGACTGGAATTATTTTCTATATATGTCTCGTTCAATGGCCGCAAAGAGAAAATTATTTCTTCTCTATTGCGGTGCAACTATAGAATTTTAGCCTCCTACCGCCAAGGCTCAGAGATGCATCTTCTCAACAACGAATCCGCTTCAGACCGATTGCGCGGCCCGGACCTCCAACAGGCATCTTCCGTGCCGCGAATTTTGGCGGCGGGACGGCTGCCGCCGCCGTCGATGGATCACCTCGACGAACTCGAGGCGCAGAGCATCTACATTCTGCGCGAAGCGTTCGCGCGGCTGAAGAAGCTGGCGCTGCTGTGGTCGCTGGGCAAGGATTCCAACGTGATGATCTGGCTGGCGCGCAAGGCCTTCTTCGGCCGCGTGCCGTTCCCGGCGCTGCACGTCGACACCGGCAAGAAATTTGCGGAGATGTATGCGTTCCGCGACCGCTTCGGAAAAGAGTGGGAGCTCGATCTCAAGATCGAGCCCTGCCCGTCGATCGATGCGGTCGATCCGACCTTGCCGCCGGCCGCACGCTCCGCGGCGCGCAAGACCGAAGGCCTGAAGTGGGCGCTGACCAAATACGGTTTCGACGGATTAATCGCCGGCATCCGCCGCGACGAGGAAGCAACCCGCGCCAAAGAGCGCGTGTTCTCACCGCGCGGCCTCGAAGGCGGCTGGGACGTCCGCGATCAGCCGCCGGAATTCTGGGACCAGTTCAACGCCTCGCCGCCGCCGGGCGCGCATTTGCGCATTCATCCGATCCTGCATTGGACCGAGGCCGACATCTGGGCCTACACCAAGCGCGAAAATATTCCGATCATCCCGCTTTATCTGGCGAAAGACGGCAAGCGTTATCGCTCGCTCGGCGACCAGGACATCACCAATCCGGTGGCGTCATCCGCGTCGAACATCGACGAGATCCTGACCGAGCTCGACGGCACCAAGGTGCCGGAGCGCGCCGGCCGTGCGCTCGACCACGAAACCGAAGATGCCTTCGAGCGGCTCCGCGTCGCCGGCTATCTCTGACCTGTTTTCAAGTTAGGCGGCTCCGATGAACATGATCCTTCCCGCAAGCGTCTCGGCGACACCGAACGGCACCACGCGGCCGCAAGTCCGCATCGTCATCGTCGGTCATGTCGATCACGGCAAATCGACCCTGGTCGGACGGCTGCTGCACGAGACCGGCAGCCTGCCCGAGGGCAAGCTCGAGATGCTGAAAGCCGTCAGCGCGCGGCGCGGCATGCCGTTCGAATGGTCGTTCCTGCTCGATGCGCTGCAGACCGAGCGTGACCAGGGCATCACCATCGACACCACGCAGATCCGTTTCCGCACCCGCTCGCGCGACGTGGTGCTGATCGATGCGCCCGGTCACGCCGAATTCCTGCGCAACATGATCACCGGCGCCTCGCAGGCCGATGGCGCGGTGCTGATCATCGACGCGCTGGAAGGCGTGCGCGACCAGACAAGGCGTCACGGCTATCTCCTGCATCTCTTGGGAATCAAGCAGGTCGCTATCGTCGTCAACAAGATGGACCGGGTCGACTTCAGCGCCAGCAGATTCAAGGAGATCAGCGACGAGATTTCCGCGCATCTTGTTGCCCTCGGCGTGACGCCGTCGGCGGTGATTCCGATTTCCGCGCGCGATGGCGACGGCGTCGCCGAACACACCGCCAGGATCGGCTGGTACCGGGGCCCGACCGTGGTCGAGGCGCTCGATGCGCTCGAGCCGGCCCGACCGCTGGAGCAACTGGCGCTGCGGCTGCCGGTGCAGGCGATCTACAAGTTCGACGACCGCCGCATCGTCGCGGGCCGCGTCGAATCCGGCCACCTCAGTGCCGGCGATGAAATCGTCATCATGCCCGCCGGCAAGATCGCCAGGATCAAGACCGTCGAGAGCTGGCCGGTGACGCCGCTTCCGGGCAGCCACGGCGCCGGCCGCTCGGTCGGCATCACGCTCGACCGCGAACTGTTCATCGAACGCGGCGACGTCATTGCGCACGCCGGAGCAACCCCGCGCGATACGCGGCGGATCCGCGCCCGGATTTTCTGGCTGCACGACAAGCCGCTGTCGAAGGGCGATCAGATCCTGATCCGCCTCGGCACAAGAGAGAGCCGCGCCAGCGTGGTCGCGATCGAGAAGGCGGTCGATCCCGGCGAACTTTCCAACGAGGAGACCAAGGCGATCGCACGCAATCACGTCGGCGAAATCGACATCTCGCTGGCGCAGCCGATCGCGGCCGATCCCTATTCCGACAATCCGCGCACCGGACGGCTGGTGATCGAGGTCAACGGCCGCATTGCCGGCGGCGGCCTGGTGCTGTCGGTCGACGCCGGACAACGCGCCATTCCCGTCGACATCGTGCCGGTGGAGAGTGCGTTGCGCCCCGAGGAGCGCTCGGCGCGTTACCGCCACAACGGCGCGGTGATCTGGCTGACCGGCTTGCCGGGCTCCGGCAAATCGACGCTGGCCCGCGCGCTGGAGCGCCGGCTGTTCGGCAACGGCGGCTCGCCCATTCTGCTTGACGGCGACACGCTGCGCGCCGGCCTCAACAGCGACCTTGGCTTTTCTCCGCAGGACCGCAGCGAAAACATCCGGCGCCTGGCCGAAGTCGCCACCCATCTGGCGCGCAACGGCCATATCGCGATCGTCGCCGCGGTTTCGCCGGCGCTGGCCGATCGCGCCGCGGCGCGGCGCATCGCCGACACCGCGTTCCGCGAGGTTCACGTCGCCGCACCCGCCGAGGTCTGCGAGAGCCGCGATCCCAAGGGCCACTATGCCAAGGCACGCGCCGGGACCCTGCCGTCGTTCACCGGAATCACCAACGACTACCAGCCGCCGACCGAATGCGAGTTGAAGATCGACACCTCGACCCGCTCGGTGACCGACGCCACCGACGAGATCGAGCGGATGCTGGGCGAGACCGGCATCTTGTTCAACGAACTGGTCGACCTGGCGGCCAATATCTAGGCCTGCATTCAGGCCTATTGGGGCCTTCTCATTGACCCGGCTTTAGCGCTAAAAGGGCTGCCAACGCGGCCCCTTTGGCGCGTTTTTTGCTGCTTTTCCTCTGAAAACAGCCCGTAAACGCCATTTCGATTGAGAAAGCCCATCATGAATCGTGTCGATGCCCACGGATTGAAGATCGCCCCTGTCCTGTTCGATTTCATCGCCAAGGAGGCGACCCCCAAAACCGGGATTTCGCCCGACGCGTTCTGGGCCGGTGTCGCCGCCATCATCAAGACATTGGGGCCGAAAAACCGCGAATTGCTCGCCGTCCGCGACGCGCTGCAGGCCAAGATCGACGGCTGGCACCGCGCCCACAAGGGCAAGGCGTTCGACATGAACGCCTATACGACCTTCCTCAAGGAGATCGGCTACCTGCTGCCAGAGCCGGCGACCCACAAGGTCGAGACGGCAAATGTCGATGAGGAAATCGGCAAGATCTGCGGGCCGCAGCTGGTCGTTCCCCTGACCAACGCCCGCTACGCGCTCAACGCCGCCAATGCGCGCTGGGGCAGCCTGTACGATGCGTTCTACGGCACCGACGCGATCCCGCACGATCCGAGCGAGGGCGGCAAGGGCTACAACAAGGCGCGCGGCGACAAGGTGATCGCCAAGGCCAAGGCCTTCCTCGACGCCGCCGTGCCGCTGGCGACCGGCAGCCACACCGACGTGACGTCGTACAGCGTCATCGCCGGCCAGCTTGCGGTCAAACTGAAGAGCGGCAATGCGACCGCGCTGAAAAATGCCGCGCAGTTCGCCGGCTATCTGGGTGACGACGCCGCACCGACCGCGATCCTGCTGGTCAACAACGGCATGCATATCGAGGTCAAGATCGACCGCAGCAACATCATCGGCAAGGACGATCCGGCCGGCGTTGCCGACATGATCCTGGAATCGGCGGTCTCGACCATTCTGGACATGGAAGACTCGGTTGCGGCCGTCGATGCCGAAGACAAGGTGCTGGTCTATCGCAACACGCTCGGCCTGATGGACGGCTCGCTGTCGGCCGACTTCGACAAGGGCGGCAAGACGCTGAAGCGCGCGCTCAACCCCGACCGCGTCTACAAGACGCCCGACGGCAAGCAGCTGACGCTGCACGGCCGCAGCCTGCTGCTGATGCGCAATGTCGGCCATCACATGTTCACCGACGCCGTGCTCGACGACAAGGGCGAGGAAATTCCGGAAGGCCTGCTCGATGCCGCGGTCGCCGGCCTGTTGGCGATCCACGATCTCAAGGGCTCGTCCAAGACCAGGAACAGCCGCACCGGCTCGGTCTACATCGTCAAGCCGAAGATGCACGGCCCCGACGAAGTAGCCCTGACCTGCGAACTGTTCGGCGCGGTCGAGAAGCTGCTGGGCCTGCCCGAGAACACCATGAAGGTCGGCATCATGGACGAGGAGCGCCGCACCACGGTCAACCTCAAAGCCTGCATCCAGAACGCCTCGAAGCGCATCTGCTTCATCAATACCGGCTTCCTCGATCGCACCGGCGACGAGATCCATACCTCGATGGAAGCGGGTCCGATGATCCGCAAGAACGACATGAAGGCGCAGCCCTGGATCAAGGCCTATGAAGACTGGAACGTCGACATGGGCCTGATCGACGGCCTGCCCGGCCATGCCCAGATCGGAAAGGGCATGTGGGCCGCGCCCGACAAGATGGCGGATATGCTCACCCAGAAGATCGGCCATCCGCAGGCCGGCGCCACCACGGCCTGGGTGCCGTCGCCGACAGCCGCCACGCTGCACGCGCTGCATTATCATCAGGTCAACGTGCAGGCCCGCCAGCAGGAGCTCGCCAAGGGTGGCCAGCGCGCAAAACTCTCCGACATCCTGACCATTCCGGTGTCGCAGTCGAACTGGGCGCCGGATGACGTCAAGCAGGAGATCGACAACAACTGCCAGGGCATCCTCGGCTATGTCGTGCGCTGGATCGACCAAGGCGTCGGCTGCTCCAAGGTGCCCGACATCCATGACGTCGGCCTGATGGAAGACCGCGCCACCTTGCGTATCTCGAGCCAGCATCTGGCGAACTGGCTGCACCAAGGCGTCATCACCGAGGCTCAGGTGATGGAATCGCTGAAGCGCATGGCGGTCGTCGTTGACGGCCAGAACAAGGGCGATGCGCTGTACAAGCCGATGGCGCCTTCGTTCGACGGCGTCGCCTTCAAGGCAGCCTGCGACCTCATCTTCAAGGGCCGCACGCAGCCGAACGGCTATACCGAATACATCCTCACCGCCCGCCGCCGCGAAGCCAAGGCGGCCGGCTGATCGGCGAGGACGCGTCTCAAGGAAAAGCCCCGGCGATTTGCCGGGGCTTTTTTCGTTTGTCTGTCATTCCGGGATGGTGCGCTAGCACCAGACCCGGAATCTCGAGATTCCGGGTTCGATGCTTCGCATCGCCCCGGAATGACGGCTCGCTAAAACACTGCGATGTATTTCAGCAGCGAGATCACGCCGAGCACGATCACGACGACGCGGCAAATCTGCTTGGCGCGGCCGTCGAGTGGTAGCAGGTTGATGAGATAGAGGATCAGGATAACGACGAGAAACGTGACGAGTGCGCTGACCAGCATGCGGGGGCCCCCTCGGCCATTCGTTGAAATGCGCTGTTAGGTTTTCGTTAACGTGCCGGATGGCTACGGGTTCCGCACGAGGAACTACAGATCCCATCCAAAATCCCAATCATTTCAATGATCCTCGTAGTAATACGGCATTAACACTGCCTAAGTATTTACCCTTTTCCCCCCAAATGGCCGGCAGCCTTGGGGGGAGCATCATGTTGAATCGTCTGACCGTATCGGCGCTGCTGAAGACCGTCATCCTCGCCACTTCCTTCTGCGTGGTGGTCGGATTTTCGCTCAACGCCTGGGATTCCTGGGGGCGCCTGCAGCAGACCGCACGCATCTCGGTCATCACCGACGCTTCCGCCAACATGTTCAAGGCGATGCACAATCTGCGCACCGACCGCTCGACGACCAACCGGCTGCTGAACGGCGGCGCGCCGATGGACGGCGACATCGAGAAATACCTGCGATCGCTGCGCGACGCCGAAATGCCGGGCATGAGCAACGCGCTCGCGCTGTTCGGCAAAATCGAATTCCCCCAGCAGCAGACCCTGGTCCCCGAATTCGACCGCCTGTTCAGGACGCTGACCGCCGCGCAGAAGGAATTCTGGGAGCTGATGGCGCAGCCGACATCTCCACGCCGTGCGGCGCTGGCCAAGGAATACATGGAGACGACGCAGGGGTTGCTGAACGTCCTCGATAAACTGTCGGGCGTGCTCGCCGGCAGCGTCAACCACCAGGACGCCGTGATCGACCAGTTGTTCGCCATCAAGCAGATCGCCTGGCTGCTGCGTAACACCGCCGGCGAGGCTTCGCTGCTGATTTCGAACGGACTGGCGATGGAGCGGATCCCGGCGGAAACCCGCCTGACCTTCACCAAATTCGTCGGTGGCACCGACGCCGCATGGAACGCGCTGCAACTGACCGCGTCCGGCATGCAATTGCCGCCGGCGTTGGCCAGCGCGATCGAGGCCAACAAGAAGGCGTATTTCGAACAGTCCTATCTCGACCTGCGCGAGCGCCTGCTGAAGGCGATGATCGCCGGCGAAAAACCCGAACTGACCGCGAACCAGTGGAGCCCGATCACGGTCGGACGTCTCAGCGCCGCCGTCGGTGTCGCCGAAGGCGCGCTCGACGCGGCCCGCGATCACTCAGCGATGCAGTATTCCAGCGCCATGCGCTCGCTGGTGCTACAACTGTCGCTGCTGGCCGCCGCCCTCGCCTTGACGTTCGGCGCGATGACGATGGTCACCCGTCGCGTCATCCGGCCGCTGCACAACATGCGCGACGCGATGCTCAAGGTCGCCGCCGGCGACCTCGCGGTCGACACCGGCTACACCACGCGCCAGGACGAAATCGGCGCGCTGGCCGGCGCACTGGAAACCTTCAAGCAGCAGGCGATGGACAAGGTCCGGATCGAGGCGCAGGAGCGCGAGCACAACGCCGCCGCCATGGGCCGGCAGAAGGCGATCGAAAACTATGTCGGCGAGTTCGAGAGCGTGGTGCGCCAGACGCTGAACCAGCTCGGCGACGCGTCGGGCCAGATGCGCACCACGTCGACCGGCCTGTCGACGGTTTCCCGCCAGACCAATGCCCGCGTCGAGGTCGCCGAGAAGGCGTCCGGCGAAGCTTCGAACAGTGTCGAGAGCGTCGCGGCCGCGGCCGAGGAACTCAGCGCCTCGATCAACGACATCTCGCAGCAGGCGGCGCATGCAGCCGGCATTGCCAGCCGCGCGGTCGGCCAGGCGCGCGAAACCGACAGCACCGTTCAGGGCCTCGCCAAATCCGCGGCGCGGATCGGCGAAGTCGTCGGCCTGATCAACACCATCGCAGCCCAGACCAACCTGCTGGCGCTGAACGCCACCATCGAAGCCGCCCGGGCCGGTGAAGCCGGCCGCGGCTTTGCGGTGGTCGCTTCCGAAGTCAAATCGCTGGCGAGCCAGACCGCGAAGGCGACCGAGGAGATTTCCGAGCAGATCTCCGACATCCAGAAGGTCGCCGGCGAAGCCATCGACGCCATCAAGCGCATCGGCGGCATCATCGGCGAGGTCAACGAGGTCGCGACCGCGATTGCCGCCGCGGTGCAGGAACAGGGCGCCGCGACCCAGGAGATCACGCGCAGCACGCAGTACGCGGCGCAAGGCACCAAGAACGTCTCCGAGAACATCGTCGGTGTGAAGGCCGACGCCGATGCGGCGGCGGTAGCGGCTGACGACGTCAAGAGCGCCTCCGAAACGCTGGAGACGCAGAGCCAGCAGCTCGGCCATCAGGTCACGGATTTCCTTGGGAAGATTCGGGCGGCGTAGGTTCGATTAACGCCGTCATGGCCGGGCTTGGCCCGGCCATCCACGACTTTCGCGCTACAGCCAAGCAAGTAAGACGTAGATACCCGGGACAAGCCCGGGCATGACGAACACTGAATTCGGCAACACCCCCACCCATAGCCGATGCAAAGCATCGGCGTCCTTATGTGAAGTACGGCGGCCGCTGGCCGCCTGCGCCTCCCCCGCGAGCGGGAGAGGGACAAGACCATCACTCCGCCGCCACCACCGGCGCACGTTGGTACTTCGCGCGCACGCGTTCCGACGCGGGTGAGAAGTTCAGCGCGGCGCCGCGTCTGTCGGCGCTGCGGCCGGCAACCACGAGGCCGTTTTCGCCGGCGACGATGTCGCCCTTGCGCAGCGTCGGATCGTTCTCGATCTTGACAGGCGCCAAGCCCATCTGGTCCTTGCCGTTACAGGTGCACCCCGCCACGATCTCGGTGCGATACCGAAAGGCATTTGGCAGTTCCGAATAGGGCTTTCCGTTGTCGGTCGCGGCACTGTCGATGTTGCTGCCATAGACCACCGTGGTCTCGCTGGCGGGACAAAAACTGTTGCACGACGCCGCCCGGCTTGCGTTGTCCGACGCCGTAATCGGGAAATAACGGCCGTCGCAGGTGCGCACGCAGAACGCCTGGCCGCCACCACCGGCATAGCGCGACCGCAGCTCGCTCCGCGGCGCCGGGATCGAACCATCCTCGTTGGCAAACGGCATCGAGATATAGGGATGCGGGGCCCGCGCCCGGCCACCGAAGCCGCCGAACAGCGCCGAGAAAAAATCCTGGGCCTGGGCTGCCGGCGCCAACGCGGCGGCGCACAGCAGCACCGCCGCTGTCCACGCTGCCGGTTTTCCATATTGCACGCGCATGTTCATCTCCCGTCGCTATTGCCGAGCGCTCAGTTGGCCGGCGACGCCGTCAAGTTCATCGCCTGCCGCCCCGAGGGCGGCGTGGTCACGACCGGACGAGAATGGGTTGCGGCCGGACGAACCGTGATCGTGGTCCTGGTATCCCCGCCGCGCGCTACGATCGGCGCGTTGGTCAAGGCATTCTTGGGCAGCACCACGACCCGGGTCCCGACATCGACACGGCTGAACAGGTCGCTGACATCCGCATTGGTCAGGCGGATGCAACCGCTCGAGACGAACTTGCCGATCGTCGAGGGATCGTTGGTGCCGTGAATGCGGTACTCGCTCGAGCCGAGATACATCGCCCGCGCGCCGAGCGGGTTGCCGGGGCCACCGGCCATGAAGCGCGGCAAATAGGGTTGGCGCGCAATCATCTCGGCCGGCGGATGCCAGTCCGGCCATTCCGCCTTGCGCGAGATGGTCTGCACGCCCGCCCACGTGAATCCCTCGCGGCCGACGCCGACGCCGTAACGGATAGCCTTGCCCTGGCCGAGCACGTAATAGAGTGCGGTGTTGCCGGTATCGATGATGACGGTGCCGGGCGCTTCCGCGGTATTGAAAGTGACCACCGCGCGGCGCAGCCGCTCCGGCACGGCACCCTCGTCGCGGGCGCCGTCATCACCTCGTCGGTCGGGAAGCCATTCCGCTGGGTCGAAGCGTAGCCGAAGGTTTGCGCGCCGGCCGCGCTCGGGAGCGCGAGTGGCGCCAGCACCAAGGCGCTGATGAAGGCGAGCGCGTTTGCGGCGCGCGAAGAGGATCGGCGGCTGACTGCGAAAGACTGTGTCATCGGACTGCCCCGTTAAGTGCGCATCGAGTGATGCTCTGATCAACCAACACCGTCAGGGCTCCACGGTTCCGTCCGACTCGCGCGCAAGAGCGTTCTGTCAAGCCGCGGCATGCTCACCCTTCCGCGATGGAACTTTGGTGATAGCCCGACGTTATGCGCCTTGAATTCAGATCGCGGGCGACGCCGTTTCTGCGGAGTTATTGCCGCCCCGCGCGGGGGAGAACCATTGTGCGCGTCACCCCCACCCAAGCCGTGCCCACCCAAGTCCTGCCCACCCAAGCCGTGCCGAGCGAACGCCAGAAATCCGACCCCAGCGATCGCCAGCCCCGCAGCGGGCCGGAAGGCACGCCTGTGCCCGACAGCAAGGCCGAAGCGCCACCGGTGATCCGCCGCGCGGAGATGGTCGCGTTCGCGCTCGTCGCGCTCCTGATCATCTGCGTCGTTGCGGTGCTCTATGTGGCGAAGGCGTTCTTCCTGCCGATCACGATGGCTTTCATCATCGGCACCATGCTGTCGCCGGCGGCGAACCTGCTGGAGCGCTACCGCGTCCCGCGCGCCGTCGCGGCAGTCCTGATCGTTATCGCGGTGGGCGCCGCCGTCACGTTCATGGTCGGGCTGATCGCCTCGCCGGTGATGGAATGGAGCAACAACCTTCCCGAGCTCGGCGCGCGACTGAAGGAAAAAGCGCACCTGTTCGACCGGCCGCTGGCGCTGTGGCAGGAGCTACAAAGCTTGCTGGGCGGATCCGATACACTGGCGACGTTCCAGTTGCCGAAGATCGAATGGGTTCAGCCGACGGTGGAATTTCTGTCGCCGACCTTTACCGAATTTCTGCTGTTCGTCCCGACCCTGATCCTGTTCATCGCAAGCTGGCGCGAGCTGCGCCGCGCGATGATCATGAATTTCGGCGACCGGCCGGTGCGATTGCGGACGATGCGGATCCTCAATGAGATCGAGGAGCAACTCGGCAACTACCTCCTGATGGTCACGATGATCAATGTCGGCGTCGGCATCATCACCGGCTTCATCTGCATGGTGTTGGGGATGCCCAATCCGGCTGGGTTGGGCGCGATGGCCGCGACCTTGAACTACATTCCGATCATCGGCCCGATCGCGACATTTGCGATTCTGGTCGTGGTCGGCCTCGTCACCTTCCCGACCCTCGGTGGCGGCCTGCTCGCGCCGGCGGCGTTTGCCGCGATGGCCTTTCTTGAAGGTCATTTCATCACGCCGACGATCGTCGGCCGCAGGCTGTCGCTGAATGCGCTCGCCGTCTTCATGGCGCTGGCGTTCTGGACCTGGCTGTGGGGTCCGATGGGCGCGTTCCTGTCGTCGCCGCTGCTGATCGTGGCGCTGATCGTCAGGGAGCATCTGATGCCGGTCGATTCGCCGCAGTTGCCGAGCGATTAAACCGGTTCCGATCGGGAACTTCCAAAGCAACGGGGCGTTTTTCTCCGAGCAAGCCGGGAGCTTTCGATGGCGAGTATCGATGGCGAGATTGGATTGAAGAACATGACTGACAAAGCGACCTATGAACGCCTGGAAAAGGATGTAATCGCCGTGAAAAACGATATCGCCGCCCTGACCGACCAGATCACCGACGCGCTCAACAGCTTCGCCGGCACGGCCACCAAGCAGGCGCAGCGCGGCTACAAGCAGGCCCGCGCCAATGCGGAAGCGGCGGTCGATGACATGTCGGAGCGCGGCAGCGCCATGATGGATGCGGCCCATGACGCAGCGACGTCGATCGAGGAGACGCTGGAAGACGTCATCACGCAGCGCCCGCTGGCAACCGTGGGGCTGGCGCTCGGCCTCGGCTTCCTGATCGGCGCGACGTGGCGGCGGTAAGACGTGGTGGCGGTAACATGGCTGCGACAGGCATTGCGATGAAGCGCGCCAGCAAACCAGGCTTGATCTCGCGATGGCGCCGCTGGCGCGCAGTCGTCGCTTTTGTTGACGCTCTTTTCAAATCGAGGCGGGTCGATGTTTCAGCGATGGATCGATGACTTCAAGGATTCGACCGGCACGGCGTTGCGGCTGACCTCGCTGGCGGCGGCCGCCGCGATGGCCCTGTTCGTCACCACCTCGTTTCTGTGCGCGGCGGCGTTCGTGTTCGTGCTGGAGAAATACGGCCCGGTGCAGGCCTGCCTGACCGGGGCTGTCATCTTCTTCGTGGTCACGATGATCGCGGCGATCTGCTACTTGGTGCGCAAGAACCAGATTAAGGCTCGCGCCGAACAGGCCGCCAAATCCACCGCACATACCTTGCTGGCCGACCCGATGCTGGTCGCCGCCGGCATCCAGGTGGTGCGCGCGATCGGCGTCAAGCGCCTGATCCCGATCCTCGCCGTCGGCGGGCTGGCGCTGGGATTGATGATGAGCCGCGGCGCGGCGGGCAGCAGCGATGCCCCGAGCGAAGCGCCGGCGGAGTAGGCGTGATCTATCTGCACGTCGCCCCGGTGACCGGCTTGTTGTCGGGCAAATCAGTCGTGTTGGCGTGTTATCGTCAGCTCACGTCACGCAACGCCCGGGCTCCAGCAGCTTGGCGACCTCGGTCAGGACGCTGACCACGGGCTCGCAGGCCACGGTCGTTTTCCGGTCGCCGGACTTCATCATCGAGGGCGCCGGACGGTTGCGCGCCTCGTCCTTGACGCTGTCCTTTGCGGCGGGCATGCGCACCAGCACCGAGGTGTCAGGCATGCCATTGAGCCGCAACGCAATGGTCTGGGTCTGCCCAGGCGCCAGCCTGACCGGAGCGCGGTCCGCCTTGGCGGCGCGGTTGATGCCGGTCTCGGGCGCCGCGGAAGCAACTCGCCCAATGCCGGTCAGGTCACGGCCGAACGCCAGTTGCACTGCACCGCACGCGACCGAAATCGCGAACGCGCCGAAAACTGCCTTGGATATCTGTGACATGGCGGTTTGTCCCTCGCCCCATTGGCGATCGGACCAACAACGCGGTTCGAAGCAACCCGGTTCGGGAACCGGCCATCACTTAACCGTGTACGAAAAGATTTGCGGCCGGCGGGAACGAATCCGGGGGCTGCGCGTAGTTACGGCAGCCGGTTATTCCCCCTGCCCCATTGACCGGCGACGTAGGGCGCGAGCGTGGTGATGCCGCTCGCGCCCTTCTTTTTTCGTTGTCTCACGCCCTCTGAAACAACCCCCATCCCGCTCTGCTCGATCGCGCCCGCAGCACCGCGAGCGTCACCGCCACCAGGGCGAAGTCGGCGAGCGGCAGCGCCAGCCAGATGCCCTGCTCGCCGATCGCGAGCGGCAAGAGGAAGATCAGCGGAATCGCGAACAGATAGGTGCGCGCCAGCGACAACAGCGCCGAGCGCCTGATGTCGCCGATGCTCTGGAAATAGTTTGCGATCATCATCATCGGGCCGGACGAGAAGTAGCCGGCGACGAATACCGGGAGG
The DNA here is from genome assembly GCF_005937885.2 of Bradyrhizobium sp. KBS0727. NCBI lineage: Bacteria > Pseudomonadati > Pseudomonadota > Alphaproteobacteria > Hyphomicrobiales > Nitrobacteraceae > Bradyrhizobium > Bradyrhizobium sp. KBS0727. Next base: position 6,468,956 of record NZ_CP042176.1, read on the forward strand.
ATGCGCGCAACCTCGGCGATCACGACCGCGTCGGTCACGAACAGTCCGCCGATGTCTTTTCGGAACAGGATCAGCAGGCCCTCGGCGAGGCCAGCATAGGCAAGGCTCCAGGCCAGCGCCAGCTTCAGGGTGGCGTTGGATCGCGGCCATAGCCCAGCGCCGGTATTGTTGCTGACCATCGCCTGCAGCGCGAGGCTCATGCCAAGCAGCGGGAAGTAGGCAAAGGTCATCATTCGGCTCAGCACGCCATAGGCCGCAATCGACGCGTCGGTGTGCGCGCCGCCGTTCAGTCGCAGCGACAGGATGGTCGCCGCAGCACCCGCCGCGATGCCAACAAAGGCAAGGCTGCGTGGCGCGCCGAGCGCCAGCATCTCGCGCCAGCCTGTCTTCGACGACGCCAGATCCATGGGTGCCAGCGTCAGCCGCGCCCTGCCGCTCTGGCGATAGAGCACGACCAGCGCCAACGCGATCGCCTGCGCCAGCGCGGTGCCGCAGGCCGAACCGGCGACGCCGAATTTGAGCGGCGCGATCAGGAGATAGTTGAAGCCGATATTGGCCAGCGTCACCATGAGGCCGGCGAGCGCCATGGCGCCGACCCGCCCCTCGATGCGCAGCGCGTCCGACTGCACAGACAGCAGGAACAGCAGCGGCGAGGTGAAAATCGTGATGCTGAGGAAGCTGTGCGCCATGGCAGCCAGTTCCGTCGAGCCCGTGGCGAGCGCCAGAGTCAGCGGCCAGCCGAATGCTGCGAACAGCGCCATCGCGATGGCGCCGACGCAGAACGACAGGCCATGCGCGCCGGCGAATATGCCGCGCGCCTCGTCGAGCCTGGCAGCGCCAAGCAGACGGCCGAGTATGCTCGCCATGCCGCTCGAGATCATCGTCGCCAGCGCCACCATCAGCATCGAGAGCGGAAATACCATGGTCACCGCAGTCAGCGCGTCCGGCCCGACAAAGGCACCGAGAAACATCGCATCGACCACGGTCAGCAGACCGTTGACGCTGGTCAGCAGGATGATCGGCAGCGCGGTCCGCGCGAAGGTCCGCGGGATGGAATCGCCGGTATAGGCGTTCGTTCGGTCGGTCATTCGGCTTTCTCGGCATGATGAGAGATCGACAGCCGCGGCGGCTTTGCGGGCCGGGCTCCCGTTCATGCCTAATTATATCCGGATAATACTTATGTCAATATTACCCGGATAATAAGTAGAAAGCCGACATCAAAAAAGGAGGCAAGGAAGGGCGCGAGCGTGGTGATGCCGCTCGCGCCCTTCTTTTTTGTGCAACGCGCCGCATTCGCGGATCAGGACGCCGGCGCCCCGGCCGCCAATGCTTCCCTGATCCGGCGGGCGAGTTCGACCTTGCGATAGGGCTTGGTCAGAATGATCGACCGCGCGGAGGCATGTCCCTTTTCGATCAATGTCTCCAACGCGTAGCCGGAGCTGAAAACGACCGGCAGGCCGCTGCGGACCTGGCGGGCCAGATCGGCCAGGTCCCAGCCGCTCATGCCGCCCGGCATGACGATATCGGTAAACAGCATATCGATCCCGGGGTTTGCCCGAAGCTTGCCCAGGGCATCGTCGCCGGTGACGGCAGCGATCACGGTGTAGCCGAGGCTTTCCAGCCTGCGCACGACCGACGCGCGGACGAAGGGATCGTCCTCGGCCACCAGGATCGTTTCATCGCCCCTGGGGGCGCCTTCTTCATTGGCGGTGTCTTGCTCGGGAACCCGCGGAACGGCGGTGCCGACGCGCGGCAAATAGAGGCGCACCGTCGTGCCCAGCCCCGGCTCGCTGTAAATCGAGACGTGACCGTTCGACTGCTTGGCAAATCCGTACACCATGCTCAGGCCGAGGCCTGAGCCCTTGCCGACCTCCTTGGTGGTGTAAAACGGCTCGAACACCCGGCCAATCACTTCGGGCGTCATACCCTCGCCGTTGTCGGTCACGGCGATCAGGGCGTATTCCCCGGTCGTGACTTCCGGATGCGAGCCCGGGGCGCGATCATCGAGCGAGACGACGTCGGTGCCCAGCGTCAGCTTGCCGCCCGAGGGCATGGCGTCCTGCGCGTTCAAGGCAAGGTTCAACACCGCCGATTCAAGCTGGGCGCGGTCGACAAAGGCGAAAATCCCGTCGGGATCGAAAGCGGTCACGATTTCGATATCCTCCCGCAGCGTCCGCCGCAGCAGCTTGTGCATGGAATCGAGCAGTTCGTGGCAATCGACGGCGAGCGGCTGTAGGAATTGCCGGCGGCTGAACGCCAGCAGCCGCTGCGTCAGCTCCGCGCCGCGTTCGCCCGACCGGCAGATATCGTCGGCGATCCGCCGCAGGTCCTCCCGAGACTTCAGTTGCTCGCCGAGGTGTTCGGCATTGCCGATCATGACCGTGAGCAGGTTGTTGAAATCGTGGGCGATGCCGCCGGAGAGTTGCCCGACGATCTCCATTTTCTGCGACTGGCGAAGTTGCTCCTCGGTCTGCTTGCGCGAGGTCAGGTCGTGAACGATTCCGACAAAGATCGATTCGCCATCCTGCTTCGCCTCGCCGACCGACAGCTCCATCGGAAAGGTGGAGCCGTCCTTGCGAAGGCCGATCACCTCGCGGCCGGTACCGATGATCTTGCGCTCGCCGGTGCGCAGGAAACTGCTGACATAGCGATCGTGGTGGTCGCTATACATCGGCGGCATCAGTATCTTGACGTTTTCGTGGAAGACTTCTTCTGCCCGATAGCCGAACAGCCGCTCGCAGGCCGGGTTGAACAACAGGATGCGGCCCCGGGCGTCGATCAGGATGAAGCCGTCGACCGCGGTTTCGACCACCGCCGTCAGCCGCGCCATGCTTTCGCGCTGGGCGCGCTGGGCCGCGCGGAATTGCGCCAGCAGATTTTCAGAATCGCGGGCCTTGATCTCTTCGTCCTTGAGCGCCTCCTGCACCTGACGGAATTCAAACGGCGACGGAATGGTCAGGAGTTTCGGCAGCAACGGCCACAGCATTCCGGCGGTGAATACCGAGGCGGCGGCTGTCGCGGCCTTCACCAGCCCCTCGATGCCGTACACCGGCACCCACAGCGTATAGATCGACAGCACATGCGTCAGGCCGCATGCCATGATGAAGATGCCGAACGACCAGTAGACCCATCCGAACCGGAGGTCGCGGCGCTTGAGGACAAAAATCGCCAGCGCAAACGGAATCGAGAAATAGGCCAGCGCGATCAGCGCGTCGGACACGACATGCAGCCAGATCAGCTCGGGCTCCCACAGCAGGCAAATGCCGTGGGGAGAGAACATCGACGAATCCAGAATACGCTCAAGGAATTTTGTCATAATCGGACCCCGGTCTGCGCAACCAGCAATATGGAACCCATGGTGCGCGATTCGGGTCGGTGAGTTAAGGCGTCGGCGGAAGCTGTTATTCCCCTTGGCGCGCAAACCGCCGCGCAGGTCCGGGAAGCCGCAAGCCGGCTGCCGGTATTTTCAGCGGCATCCGGCTTATCCGCCGGACGACGCCCCCATTGCCGCTATGACCTGAGGTATTTGTTGATCCGCCTGGGACCGGCCACTGGTGAACGCAAACGTTCGCTGTCCGCCCCAATCCGCAGCAGGCATCAAACCGGTTTGATTTGAAAGTGCGTTGTGGCCGGCACAGCGCCGGCGTTATGCCGGCTCAAGCGACGGCAGGCCGTGCGAGCCGCTCAGAGCAGTCGCGTGCGGATGGCTTGCTCGACCGCGGCGAGCTCGCGATTGGCCTTCAAGAGCTGGTTCTCGGCCGCTTGCGCGCGAAACTCCGCCGCGGTGGCATAGTCTTCGGCGGATTCGATGCGCTTCTCGGCATGGTTCAATGCCCGGGTCGCTTCCTGAAGCCTGCGATTGAGCTCGGTGATGGTTTCGAGCCGCGCGCGTTCCGCGGCCTGCTTCTGCCGTTCCGCCAGAAGCAGTTTTTCAGCCAGGCTCTTGCACAACGACTGAGCGTTGGCCTCTCGCTCGCGCGCGTGATGTTCCATGCTGTCGAACAGTTCGGCGGCCTGGTTGACCAGATCCAGCGCCGTCTCGCCGTAGTCTTCTTCGTCGGACCGGGGGAACCTGAGAACGTTCTCCCTTTCCCGGCTCGAAGATCGGTCCCGATAATCCCAGATGTCCTCGCGGAGCTGCTGATTGCTTCGGTACGCCATGTGCGTGCGGCCTTTTACTGAACACCAGAGCCGAAAACTATCGCAACATGGTAAAGGCGGCGTTAATCGGCGCACCGGCCCGGGCGGCGCGCCGCGGTACCCGAATCATCCGATGTGCCACTGGCATCAGCCGATGTGCCATTGGCCCTTGTGAATGTCGAACTTCACCGAGCCTTCGTCCCGCATTTTCAGCAAAATCGCCTGGCAAGCTTCCTGATTGGGCAGATTGGCGCGCTTCATGACTTCAAAGATCTTGAGCGGCTTCTCGCGTAGCGCACTCAGGATTTTCTCGCGATCGTTGAGCATGTGATTTTCCTCTGCTGATGGCGGCTGTGCAGTGCCGGTACCGATGTGCCGATACGCTGCGTGACGCGTCTGTGCAAGACAATCCCGACCCAAATTGTGGCAAGTTTATTGGCGATCGACCGCAAGATCAGCCTGCAGAAAACAAAAACGGCGCGCCACACCGCGCGCCGTTTTCAGTTCGCAAACGGGTTGACCGTCGCCTTACGCCACCTTCGGCGCGCGGTTCTTCGAGTTGCGCTGGAAGAACAGCGCCTGACTCGCCACCGCCGAGACCATCGCCGGCTGGAACGGTTTTGAAATCAGGAACGCGGGCTCCGGACGCTCGCCGGTGAGGAAGCGTTCGGGATAAGCGGTGATGAACACGACAGGCACTTCGAAGGTCTTGAGCAGTTCGTTGACCGCGTCAAGACCGGATGAGCCGTCGGCAAGCTGGATGTCGGCCAGGATCAAACCGGGCTTGCGGTTCTTGGCGAGTGCGACCGCATCGGTATGGGTGCGGGCGACGCCGATGACGTTGTGGCCGAGATTCTTCACGAGGCTTTCGAGATCCATCGCGATGAAGGTCTCGTCCTCGATGATCAGGACATCGGTGGCGATTTCGGCCGCCATCTCGCGGCCGGCGGTATCGGCGAGCCTGCGGGTCTCGGCGATCTCCTTGTCGAGGATGAACGCCACTTCCTCCTCCGAAAACCCTTCCAGCGACAGCAGCAGGAAGGCCTGTCGTGGCAATGGGGTGATATTCGAAAGCCGGCGCTCTGACGGCGACGACGTGGAAGAGGTCTCGGACCTTTCGTTGATCGAGACCGAATTCCAGATCTGCGTGAACAGCCGGAACAGGCCGGCGCGGGCGCCGTGGCGCTCGTCCAGCAGCGAGGGATCCTGCAGCAGGGCCTCCAGCATGGCCCCGACATAGGCGTCGCCGGACGCCTGGCTGCCGGTCAACGCACGGGCATAGCGCCGCAACAGCGGCAAATGTTCAGCAACGAGCTGTGATCGGGACATCCCCATTCCATCCTTGTCTAGTCGCACTTCGGGTCGACCATGCCTGAAACCGAGGTTCAGACCGGGCGCATCTGAACGGGGTGACCCGGTTCCCCTGTCATCTCAACTACGCTTGAACAGCGAGAAAGTTCCCGGAAAAAGTTCCCGCCATTCGGAACTTTCCTGGAACGATCGCATTACCTTTAACCAGCAACGCGGCGGCCAGTACCCAATCAATAAGGCCCGTTTCGAGGAAAAAATCTTGAAAAACAGGAACTTACCTCTCGGGGGAGCGTGGATCAGATCATGAAAGAAGTAAAGAAGCAGGGCGGGCTCAATGCCGAGATTCAGTCCAGGATCGGGCACCAGCTAAGGGCCATGTACGACGACGTGGTGCGGCAAGGCGTGCCAGACCGCTTTGCCGAACTCATCCGAAAGCTCGATGGGCCCGAAGCCGCCGCTGAAATCGCAAAAAAAGACGGAGGTGAATAATGCCTCTCACAGACTCACTTCGCGACGACATTTTGGCGTCGGTCCCCAGCCTGCGCGCGTTCGCGATCTCGCTCTCCGGTAATGGCGACCGCGCCGACGACCTGGTGCAGGAAACCTTGCTGCGCGCCATCGCCAATATCGACTCGTTTCAGCCCGGCTCCAACCTGCCAGCATGGCTGTTTACCATCCTGCGCAACCTGTTCCGCTCCGACTATCGCAAGCGGCGGCGCGAGGTGGAGGACGCCGAGGGCAATTACGCCAAAACCCTGAAGACCCAGCCGGCGCAAAACGCCCATCTGGAATTCGAGGAGTTTCGCGTCGCGCTCGAAAAGCTGCCACAAGACCAGCGCGAGGCGCTGATCCTAGTCGGCGCCTCCGGCTTCTCCTATGAAGACGCCGCGGCGATCTGCGGCTGCGCGGTCGGCACCATCAAGAGCCGCGTCAACCGCGCGCGCTCGAAGCTGTCCGCTTTGCTCTATGTCGACGGCGCCGAGGATTTCGGCCCAGACAACACCGTGCGCGCCGTGATCGGCGGCAACAGCAGCTGATGACAGCATCGAAGTGACACGAAAGGCGGCCCGGTCGGGCCGCCTTTTTTGTTTTGCGATTTTTGAACGTCATTGCGCTCAATCGTCCGGTCATAGCTGTTGTCGCGCATCGAATCCTCCTCCTCTCAGGGGGGTGATTCAATCAGCGAATTATTGAACATGCACCGCAATGACGACGGGGTGTGATTCCGCTACCTCACCGGCCTTACCGGCGCGGAGATCTGGTCGGTGCGGTCGCGTTCGCTCATATCGACGACGGTCACCATCGGCGCGGTGAGTTCGTAGACGTAGCTGACATCGGTGAAGTAGCGTTTGGCGGTGCCGCCGAGCGCTTCCGGCGCCACACGATCCAGCAGGATCAGGCCGAAATCGCTGTCTTCCCGCCGCGTCGCGGCGCTGGTGTTGAACTCTTCCCAGCGGAAATGAAAAATCGTATCCGGCTCCTCACCGGTGACTTCCCAGTTCACCACGATATGCGGGTGCTTGCCGACCAGCGACAGGCCCTCGTCGGAATGCGACGCCAGTTCGAAGAACAACAACGAGAGCGATTGCGCGGCGCGCGCGCTGACGGCGATGTCCGGGCCCGTCACCACGATGCGGTCGGCGTGCGGGATCGCGCGCGACTCGAACAGGCCTTTCAGCTTGACGCCCTGCCACTGGCTTTCGCTGAGCAGCGTAACGACATTGGACATCGCGTGAATGCGTCCGATCAGGAGCTCGCGCGCGACATCGATGTCGGCGCCGTGGCGCAGCGTGCGCGTCACGATCGACTGGATCACGGCCAGGATGTTCTTGACCCGGTGGTTGAGCTCGTCGATCACAGCCGTCAGCCGGCGTTCGAAGCCGATCCGTACCTGGATCTCGCGGCTGAGCCGCAGATTGTTGTAGGCGACGTATCCGAACAGGCCGCAGATGATGCCGGTCAGCGCCAGGCCGATGGCGGCCACGATGACCGCCGTTTGCTGCGCGCGCTGTACGAGGTTGGTCTTGGCGTAATAAGCGAGCGACCAGTCGCGGCCACCGAACGTCACGGTGCGCACCATCGACGGCGCCGGGCCCTCCTTAGCCAGCGCACGCAACGTGACGACGCCGGCATCGTTGGCGACGAACTCGTCGTTGGCGTCGCGCGGATCCTTCAGCACCACGGAAAACAGCGAACGGTCGTCGTTGGCCAGCATCAACGGCGCCAGCTCGTAGGAAAAGGTGACGAAGCCCGCGAGCTCGCTCGAGCCTTCCTGCGACACCGGCGCCGCCAGCACGAGGCCGACCGGCCCGTTCTGCCGCAACAGCGGGATCGGGTCCGACGCCACAGGCTTGCCGGCCGCCACCGCCTGCGCCAGCATCGGGCCTACGACCGAGTGCCGGTCCAGCGCGCGGCCGGGAAGGCCGATGGTGTCCGGGCTGCGCGGCTCCAGGTCCATCAGCACATTGATGGGCTTGTCGATCGCCTTGATATCGAGCGGCCGGTCATCGAAATCGCGAATGATGGGGTTGGAGAAGCCGGCGCTCTTGAGTTCCGATTCGGCCTGGCTCAGCTCGCTCGGCTTGAGCCGCGCGATCCACGACGCCACCACGAAGTCGGTCTTGAAGGCATAGATCGATGCCCGCAGCGGCTGGAGCATGTTGGCCTTCACCGACGAAGCGCGGAAAAGGCCGGACGCAACCCGCGCAAGCAACTCGCGCTCGGTCAGGCGGTCCTGCACCAGGCTGGCGTGGACGTCGATCGCCCGCGCCAGCGCGATCCCCTCGATCTGCAGCTCCTGATCGTGGACGCGATAGGCCGCGAGACCGGAGAGCAAAACCCCGATCAGCGCGATAAAGCCGATGATGAATCCCAGCCGGACCACTCGCTTACTCGGGAATGAAAAGTGGGCGAAAACGAAAAAGTGGGCGAAAACGAAAAAATAACTCTTCGGTCTGCCGTGGCAGCAACACGCGGCGGCACAAGCCGGCCGCGGCGGAATATGAAGGAGCGATCATCGGCACGCAACAAACAGAGGGTGGCAGCGGGTATCAACACCGGCCGCCGTTAACGCTGGTTTGGCGGGGCCAGAGGTTGCTAATCGCGACAGGCCGATTTGGTTCCTGCGAATTTGAGATATCTTTCAAAAAGGGCGGCGGCGCACGCGCAAATGGTTAACGCGCGTCGCTGGACCGTGAGTCCCGGCCCGGCCTCGGCCCGCCTTAACCCACATTAACCCACCTTGGCCTTCGTGGCCGGGCGGAGCCCGCCTTTGGTCTCGATGAAGCTGATGATGCGATCGAGCCCCTCGCTCTTCTTCAGATTGGTCATCACGAACGGCCGCTCGCCGCGCATCCGTTTCGCATCGGTGTCCATCTTCTCCAGCGACGCACCGACATGCGGCGCGAGATCGATCTTGTTGATCACCAAGAGGTCGGAACGGGTAATGCCGGGACCGCCCTTGGAGGGAATCTTGTCGCCGGCCGCGACGTCGATGACGTAGATCGTGAGGTCGGCAAGTTCGGGCGAAAAGGTCGCGGCCAGATTGTCGCCGCCGGACTCGATCAGCACCAGATCGAGGTTGGGGAATTTCGCGCGCATGTCGGCGACCGCCGCCAGATTCATCGAAGCGTCCTCGCGGATCGCGGTGTGCGGACAGCCGCCGGTCTCGACGCCGGCGATACGATCCGGCGTCAGCGAGCCCGATCGCACTAGAAACTCCGCATCCCATTTGGTGTAGATGTCGTTCGTGATCGCGGCGATGTCGTAGCGCTCGCGCATCGATTTGCAGAGCAGGTCCATCAGCGCGGTCTTGCCGGAGCCTACGGGACCGCCGATGCCGATCCGAAGCGGGCCATGAGAATTAGACATCTGGGGTGCTCTCCGAGTTATCGTCGTCCCTGCCTAGTGCGCAATTGCGCACGGGCGCAGGGACCCATACCGCGTGATCTATCTATGGGGCCACATGGCAGACGTCTTCCGTAGCGACTAGAGCCGGTGGTTACGGGTGCCCGCTCCGTGCGCAATTGCGCACCAGGCGGGGACGACGGGCTGAGAGTGCGTCGCCCCGTCATGACCGGAACAACCTCGTATACTGGGTCTCGTGGCGCAGGCTGGCGAGATCGGCGCGGAAGGTGGTGCTGGCGAGATCGTCGAGGCCGGATTCAAGCGCGCGCTTTGCGGTCGCCACCACCACCGGCTCAAGGGCGGCGAGTACGCGCTGGCTGTCGGTCTGGCCGAGCGGGATCAGCCGCGCACCGGCGGAAATCCAGTTCGACACCAGCGCATGCAGGAACGCGTGCATCGCCGGCGGCAACGGAATGGCATGCGCGGCACTGACCAGGCCGACCGCGACGGGATAGACGATCGGCCCGTCGCAAGCGGCAATCACGTCATCGAGCCCCTCGCAGCTCCAGGCCGACCGCGATATCTCGATGAAGGCGCGCCCCTGCGTCGTGGTCTCGAGTTGGCGCTCGCGCGAGGGGACGAAGGCGGCGGCGAGCTCAGCGGTCTCGCGCAACGCCGCGTCGTCGTGCAACGACACCGCCCGATGCGCCTGCGCCACGAACACGCCGTCGCAAAATCCGGAGCCTTCCGCCAGCATCGCCGCCAGCCAGTCGCGCAACGAGGCGGCATCGGTGATGTCGCCGGCCTCGACCGCCCATTCGATGCCGCTGGAATAGGAGAAGGCGCCGACCGGAAACGCCGGCGACAGCCAGGTCATCAGCCGGTACAGCGCCGCCGCTTCGCTTGCCGTCATCCCGCCGTGTTCGTCGGCGGGGGGCGGCTCACTTGTGGTCATGAGCATGGGAGTGATCGTGGTGGTGATGATCGTGGCCGCAATGCTCGTCATGATGATGGTCGTCACTGCTGTGACCGTGGTCACTGCTGTGACCGTGATCACTGTGGTGATCGTGGTCATCATGCTTGTGATGACCGTGATCGTGGTCATGACTGTGGTCATGCGAGGCATGATCGTGCGACGAATGGTCATGGCCGCCATGGCCGTGCGCGTGAGCGTCCTCGGCATGCGCATGGGCGGCGGCATAGGCGCCGCCTTCGGGATCGAATGGCGCCTCGATCTCGACGATGCGGGCGCCGAGCCTGGTCACCATCGCCTCGATGACGTGGTCGCGGCGGATGCGCAGGCCCTTCGGCATGATCTGGGTCGGCAGATGGCGGTTGCCGAGATGCCAGGCGACCCGCACCAGATGGAGCGGGTCGGCGCCACGGATTTCGACCAGCGGCTCGGGAGCGGCGACCACCTCGATCAGGCGGCCGTCCTCCAGCACCAGCGCGTCGCCGCCGCGCAGTGCGACGGCGTTTTCCAGGTCGAGCAGGAATTCCAGGCCGCGCGTACCTGTCATCGCCATTCGCCGGCGGTGCCGGTCGTCGAAATCGAGCACGACGGTATCGGCTGCGGCGTGTGTCCAGCGATGCTGGCCCATGACTTTGGTGGCGCGGATCATATAAGTCTACCTCGGCGACTTTCCGGTTCGGTGGCTTCATCCTTCGAGACGCGGCCAAGTGGCCGCTCCTCAGGATGAGGTTTGAGAACCTCATGGTGAGGAGCGCGGCAAAGCCGCGCGTCTCGAACCATGTGGCCACCTGACGGAGCGTGCATCAGAACTTCTCGACCTTGCCGTCGCTGATGATCTCGATCACCGTCGGCGCCGTCTTCATCTGCGACGAATACTCCCGCCACACTTTCATGTGGGGCGCCTTGCCATGCGCATTGAGGTCGTCGCGGCTCTCCCAGCGCTCCACCACCACATACAGATTGGGGTTGTTGACGCTGACATGGCCTTCATAGGAGATGCAGCCCTTCTCCTTGTGCGTCTCGGCGATACAGGCCTTGTGGCCCTTGATGAAGTCATCCTTGTTTTCCGGCTTCATCGGCGTGGTGGCGATGACGTAGATCATTGAAATTCTCCCTTATCGTTTCTTGATTAGCGGACGTCGACTTTTTCGGGCGTGATGACTTCGATCTTCGGCGGCGCGCTGAGACATTTCACGACGACGCGGCCGAAGGTCTTCATGTGCTCGGCCGCGCGGTGCGGCACCAGCGCTTCGGCATTTTCCCACTGCTCGACGAACACCATCTTGGAATGATCGGTGACGCTCTCATGCAGGTCGTAGGCGATATTGCCCGGCTCTTTGCGGGTTTCCTTGATGCAGGCGGTGGCCGCCGCGATGAATTCGGCGTGGGTTTCAGGTTTGATCATCAATGTGGCAACGACGTAAATCACGTAGGAATCCTCCCGGACTTTGTTCTGGCTTTGATCGCCCGGGCGGGACCTTAGCCCAGAAGCGCGATCGGACGCAAAACCGGGCTCCACTTTTGCTGATCGCGCTTTAATACATGAAATAGCGCTGCGCCATCGGCAGGACCTCGGCCGGCGCGCAGGTCAGGAGTTCGCCGTCGGCGCGCACCTCATAGGTCTCGGAATCGACCTCGATTTTGGGCGTGGCGCCGTTGTGGATCATGCTCTTTTTGGAGATGCCGCCGCGGGTATTTTTCACCGGATAGAGCTTCTTTTCGATGCCGAGTTTCCGCGCCAGCCCGCCGGTAATCGCCGCCTTCGAGGTGAACACCACCGAGGACGCCGTCAGCGCCTTGCCATAGGCGGCGAACATCGGCCGGTAATGCACCGGCTGCGGCGTCGGAATGGACGCGTTGGGATCGCCCATCGGCGCCGCCACGATCGAGCCACCCTTGATGATGCAGTCCGGCTTGACGCCGAAGAACGCCGGCGACCACAGCACGAGATCGGCGAGCTTGCCCTTCTCCACTGAGCCGATCAGTTTCGAAACGCCGTGCGCGATCGCCGGGTTGATGGTGTATTTCGCGATGTAGCGCTTGACGCGAAAATTGTCGTTGTCCTTGCCCTTGTCCTCGGGCAGCGAGCCGCGTTGTTTTTTCATCTTGTCGGCGGTCTGCCAAGTCCGGATGATGACCTCGCCGAGCCGGCCCATCGCCTGCGAATCCGACGACATCATCGAGAGCGCGCCGAGGTCGTGCAGGATGTCTTCCGCCGCGATGGTCTCCTTGCGGATGCGGCTTTCGGCGAACGCTAGATCTTCCGCAATCGAGGGATCGAGATGGTGGCAGACCATCAGCATGTCCAGATGCTCGTCGATGGTGTTGCGGGTGAACGGCCGGGTCGGGTTGGTCGAGGACGGCAGCACGTTCTTCAGCCCGGCGATCTTGATGATGTCAGGCGCATGGCCGCCGCCGGCGCCTTCGGTGTGGAAGGCATGGATGGTGCGGCCCTTGAACGCCTTCACCGTATCTTCGACAAATCCCGACTCGTTCAGCGTGTCGGAATGCAGCATCACCTGGACGTCGTAATCGTCGGCCACCGACAGGCAGTTGTCGATCGCGGCGGGCGTGGTGCCCCAATCCTCGTGCAGTTTCAGCGCGCAGGCGCCGGCCTTGATCATCTCGACCAGCGCCGCCGGCCGCGAGGCGTTGCCCTTGCCGGAGATACCGAGATTGACCGGGAAGGCGTCGAACGACTGGATCATCCGGCCCATGTGCCAGGGACCGGGCGTGCAGGTGGTGGCGAAGGTGCCGTGCGAGGGACCGGTGCCGCCGCCCAGCATCGAGGTGACGCCACTCATCAGCGAATGCTCGATCTGCTGCGGGCAAATGAAATGGATGTGGCTGTCGAAACCACCGGCAGTGAGGATCTTGCCTTCGCCCGCGATGACGTCGGTGCCGGGGCCGATCACGATGGTGACGCCGGGCTGGATATCGGGATTGCCGGCCTTGCCAATGGCCGAGATCATGCCTTCCTTGATCGCAACGTCGGCCTTGACGATGCCCCAGTGATCGACGATCAGCGCGTTGGTGATGACGGTGTCGGCCGCACCCTGCCGGTTGGTGACCTGCGACTGTCCCATGCCGTCGCGGATCACCTTGCCGCCGCCGAATTTCACCTCCTCGCCGTAGACGGTGAAATCCTTCTCGACCTCGATGATGAGATCGGTATCGGCCAGCCGCACCTTGTCGCCGGTGGTGGGCCCGAACATGTCGGCATAGACGGAACGTTTGATTTTCACGGACATATCAGGCTCCAGCCCTCATCATTGCCGAATGGTTCACAGCTTGTGGCTCAAAGCTTTCCCTGCACGTCGCCGCGGAAACCGTAGATCACGCGCTTGCCGGCGAGCGCGACCAGTTGCACGTCGCGGGTCTGGCCGGGCTCGAACCGCACGGCGGTGCCGGCGGCGATGTCGAGCCGCATGCCGCGGGCTTTCTTGCGGTCGAATTTCAGCGCCGGATTGGTTTCGAAGAAATGATAGTGCGAGCCGACCTGGATCGGGCGGTCGCCGGTGTTGGCCACCGTGAGCGTCACCGTCTTGCGGCCGGCATTGAGTTCGATCTCGCCGTCCTTGATGAAGAGTTCGCCGGGAACCATCTTTTTTCCTTCTCCGTCATTCCGGAGCACGCGAAGCGTGAATCCGAAAGTTCGAGATAATCACTTCTGGATTCCGGGTTCGGCCGTACCGGCCGCCCCGGAATGACCGCGTCACCTGATCGGCTCGTGCACGGTGACGAGCTTGGTACCGTCCGGGAACGTCGCTTCCACCTGGATGTCGTGGATCATTTCCGGAATGCCATCCATCACCTGCGCGCGGGTAATGACTTGCGCGCCGGCCTGCATCAGTTCGGCGACGGTGCGACCGTCGCGCGCGCCCTCGACGATGAAGTCGGAGATGATGGCGATCGCCTCGGGATGGTTGAGCTTGACGCCGCGCTCGAGCCTGCGGCGCGCCACCATGGCCGCCATCGAGATCAAGAGCTTGTCCTTTTCGCGGGGAGACAGGTTCATGCGAGCACTCTTAAGTGTTGCGAGAGTCTAACTGAGCCAAAGCCGGGGCAGCGGAACGCCGCTGGCGCGACCGAGCACGGCCATCATATCGGCGCGAAGCCGCGCCGCATCTTGGGCACAGAAACGCGCCATTGCAAATCCATTCCAGGCCGAGATTCCGACCTCGCCGCCGAACGGATCCGCGGCCTCGCGGATCCGCTCCACCACGGCCTCATCGCCCGGCACGATCAGCGCGGTACCGATGGCGACGCCGCCGTTGGCGACGGCCGGCCGCGCCAGCTTTTCGCCGATCTCGCCGTCGAGCCGGATGGTCTCGGCAAACACCAATTTGCCGCCACGGCGCAGGCGCCAGCGGTCGACGAATTCGCCATGCAGCACGCGCTCGCCCATCGCGGAGCGGCCGAACACCACGATTTCGCACAACAACAGCGAGGCGCTTTCCGCGAGATCAAGATCGATCCGCCGCGATATCCGCGCGCGGTCGAACAGAATGGTTTCCTGCGGCAGCCAGGCGAGATGCGCGCCGGCTTCGGCCTTCAGCGCGATGTTGAGCTCCGCGACAGGTCCGGACGCGCGGTAGACCTTCTCGGCCGCCGCCGTCGTCAGCGTCAGCCGCGCGCCCTCGCCCGCCGTGATCTCGATATCGAAGCGGTCGCCGCCGGCGATACCACCGGCCGTGTTGACGAACACGCCCGACAGCCCCTCCGCCTCGGGCGAGGGAAAGCGCACGCGCAACGAGCCCGATTCATGCAATATCCCGCGCCGGGTAACGCCGTCCTGCAGGTGCACGCCGAACTTCACCGCGCCCTGGGCCCGGTTGGCCGCGAATGTCGCCGCCGCCGCGTGCGTGGTCTCGGTCCGCATCCATCCCCCAAACAAACTAGAACCCGCTCCGGCGCTTTATATTTGACGCGTTTTCTTCACGCGAACCGGAAAACCACTTCGCTTGAAAACGCTATGTTACAGCGCCATCTGGCGGCTGATTTCGGCGGGATCGAGGTTCGAGCGATCGCAGGCATATTTCACCGCGCCCCGGTCCATGACCGCGAAATTGTCGCCGAGCTCGCAGGCAAAGTCGAGGTATTGTTCGACCAGCACGATCGCCATGTTGCCTAGGCTGCGCAGATAGGAGATGGCGCGGCCGATGTCCTTGATGATCGAGGGCTGGATGCCTTCGGTCGGCTCGTCGAGCAGCAGCAATTTCGGCCGCATCACCAGCGCGCGGCCGATCGCGAGCTGCTGTTGCTGGCCGCCGGACAGATCGCCGCCGCGCCGGCCCAACATCGAATCCAGCACCGGAAACAGCGAGAACACGTCGTCGGGAATATTGCGGTCCTCGCGCTTGAGCGGGCCGAAGCCGGTCTTGAGATTTTCCTCCACCGTCAGCAGCGGAAATATCTCGCGGCCCTGCGGCACGAAGCCGATGCCGGCCCGCGCGCGCTCGTAGGGCTTCATCGTCATGATGTCCTTGCCATCGAGCGTGATCGATCCACTGGCAACCGGATATTGGCCTACCATCGCGCGCAGCAGCGAGGTCTTGCCGACGCCGTTGCGACCGAGCACGCACACCACCTTGCCGGTCTCGGCCGCGATCGAGACCCCGCGCAACGCCTGCGCCGCGCCGTAATAGAGATTGATGTTGTCGACCTTCAGCATGGATCAGCGCCCCAAATACACTTCGACCACGCGTTCATTCGTGGAAACCTGGTCAATGGTTCCTTCGGCCAACACCGTGCCCTCATGCAGGCACGTCACCTTGACGCCGAGCTCGCGCACGAAGGTCATGTCGTGCTCGACCACCATGATGGTCTTTTCCTTGTTGATTTCCCTGAGCAGTTCGGCGGTCTGATGGGTCTCGACGTCGGTCATCCCGGCCACAGGTTCGTCGACCAGCAGGAGTTTTGGATCCTGCGCCAGCAGCATGCCAATCTCGAGCCACTGCTTCTGGCCGTGCGACAGGCTTCCGGCGAGGCGATCGCGCGAATCTTTCAGCCGAATGGTTTCCAGCACGCGCTCGATGCTCTCGGACTCAGGCTTGCTCTCGCGCCAGAACAGGGTGCCCTTGACGCTGTGGTTGACGTTGAGCGCGAGCAGCAGGTTGTCCTCGATGGTCTGGCTCTCGAACACCGTCGGCTTCTGGAACTTGCGGCCGATGCCGAGTTCGGCGATGCGGGTCTCGTCGAGCCGGGTCAGGTCGGTGATGCCGTCGAACAGCACCGTGCCCTCGTCCGGCTTGGTCTTGCCGGTGATGATGTCCATCATCGTGGTCTTGCCGGCGCCGTTCGGGCCGATGATGGCGCGCATCTCGCCGGGCTCGAGCGTCAGCGACAGGTTGTTGATGGCGTGAAAGCCGTCGAACGAGACATGTACGCCGTTGAGATAGAGCAGCGCGGAAGTCGTCCTTCCACCCTCCATGATACTCATTCGCTCACCCCACCGGTTTAGGTTCGCTGACGGCGTCTTCGCGCGCAGCACTCTCGGCATTCGCCGACATACGCTTGGCCTTGTACGGTTCCCACCAGGCGTTGAAGGTGCCGATGATCCCCTTCGGCAGCAGCAGCGTCACCAGGATGAACAGCGCGCCCAGCATGAACAGCCAGTACGGCGCCAGCGGGCCTGACGTGAAGACGGTTTTCGCATAGTTGACGACGACGGCGCCGAGTGCCGCCCCGATCAGCGTGCCGCGGCCGCCGACCGCGACCCAGATCACCGCCTCGATCGAATTGCCCGGCGCGAACTCGCCCGGATTGATGATGCCGACCTGCGGCACATAGAGCGCGCCGGCAACGCCGGCCATGCAGGCCGACAGCGTAAATACGAACAGCTTGTAGGATTCGACGCGATAGCCGAGAAACCGCGTGCGCGATTCGGCATCGCGGATCGCGATCAGCACCTTGCCGAGCTTCGAAGTCACCACCGCGCGGCAGATCAGGAAGCTGATGATCAGCGCCAGGCAGCTCAGCACGAACAACGCCGCGCGGGTGCCTTCGGCCTGCACGTTGAAGCCGAGAATGTCCTTGAAGTCGGTCAAGCCGTTGTTGCCGCCGAAGCCGAAATCGTTGCGGAAGAACGCCAGCAGCAGCGCGTAGGTCATCGCCTGGGTGATGATCGAGAGATAGACGCCGGTGACGCGGGAGCGGAACGCCAGCCAGCCGAAGCAGAACGCCAGCAGTCCCGGCACCACAAGGACCATCAGCGCCGCGAACCAGAACATGTCGAAGCCGTGCCAATACCAGGGCAGCTTCGGATAGTTCAGGAACACCATGAAGTCGGGCAGGATCGGGTTGCCGTAGACGCCGCGGCTACCGATCTGGCGCATCAGGTACATGCCCATCGCATAGCCGCCGAGTGCGAAGAAGGCGCCATGGCCGAGCGAGAGGATGCCGCAATAACCCCAGATCAGGTCGATCGAGAGCGCCAGGATGGCGTAGCAGACATACTTGCCGAACAGCGCGACCAGATAGGTCGGCACCTGGAAAAACGAGCCCGCTGGCAGCAGCAGGTTGGACAGCGGGATCAGCACGCCGAGGCCGGCGACCACCAGCAGGAAGACCGTGGCGCTGCGATCCAGCGAGCGCGTCAGGACATGCGGCATCATGCTTCCACCGCCCGGCCCTTGAGCGCGAACAGCCCGCGCGGTCGCTTCTGGATGAACAGGATGATCAGCACCAGGATCGCGATCTTGCCGAGCACGGCGCCCGCGACCGGCTCCAGGAACTTGTTGGCGATGCCGAGCGTGAAGGCGCCGACCAGCGTGCCCCAGAGATTACCGACGCCGCCAAACACCACCACCATGAAGCTGTCGATGATGTAGCTCTGACCGAGATTGGGACTGACATTGTCGATCTGCGATAGCGCCACGCCGGCGATCCCGGCAATGCCCGAGCCCAGGCCGAAGGTCAGCGCATCGACGCGCGAGGTGGCGATGCCCATCGACGCGGCCATGCGGCGGTTCTGGGTGACGGCGCGCATCTCGAGACCCAAGGCCGTGTAGCGCAGCATCGCCAGCAGGATGCCGAATACGGCCAGCGTAAAGCAGAGGATCCAGAGCCGGTTGTAGGTGATGGTGATCTGGCCGAGTTCGAATGCGCCGCTCATCCAGGAGGGGTTGCCGACTTCGCGGTTGGTCGGGCCGAACACGGTGCGCACCGCCTGCTGCAGCACCAGCGACAGGCCCCAGGTCGCCAGCAGCGTCTCCAGCGGCCGGCCGTAGAGGAAGCGGATGATGCTGCGTTCGATCACGACGCCGAGCGCGCCGGCGACGATGAAGGCCAGCGGCACCGCGATCAGCAGCGAATAGTCGAACAGGCCGGGATAGCGGGTGCGGATGACTTCCTGCACCACGAAGGTGGTGTAGGCGCCGATCATCACCATCTCGCCATGCGCCATGTTGATGACGCCCATCACGCCGAAAGTGATGGCGAGGCCGATCGCGGCGAGCAGCAGCACCGATCCCAGCGACAGGCCGTACCAGGCGTTCTGCACCATCGACCACATCGCAAGATTGCTCTGGATCGCGGAGATCGCATTGGCCGCCGCGCGCACGACATTGGGCGTCGCGTCGCTGCCCAATCCGGTCAACAGCGCCATCGCTTCCTGGTCGCCACGGGCCTTGATGGTGGCGACGGCCTCGAGCTTTTCGGTCTCGGTCGCATCCGGCTTGTAGAGCAGGATGGCGGCGCGGGCCTCGGTAAACGCCGCCTTCGCCGCCTTGTTGGTTTCCTTTGCCAGCGCGCCGTCGATCACCGGCAGCATGGCCTCGTCGTGGGTCTTGAACACCGACTGCGCGGCCGCGATCCGCTTGACGGGATCGGGTGACAGCAGGGTCAGGCCGCCAAGGGCGGCTTCCACGGTGCGGCGCAGGCGATTGTTGAGGCGAACGGCGGCCGCATTGTCCGGCAGCTGGTCGACGGCAGCTCCGGTAGCGGCATCGATGACCTTGCCGTCGGTCCCGGTCACGAAAACCTTTTTGGTATCGGGATCGGCCGCAAGCCGGCCGTCCTGCAATGCGCTGATGATGGTAAAGGCCAGCGGATTGCCCGAGGTGGCGACCACGCCGATGGCGTCGTCGGTATCGGAAAAATCGTCATTGGCGAATTTGGCGACCGCGTCCTCGAACGGGCCGGCCAAAGCCGGGACAACAAAGGCCGGCACGGCAAAAGCGGCGACCAGAACCAGCGACAGGCAAAGCGCGCGAAATCGATCGAGGAAATTGGCAAGCACTGTAACACCCCGGCGGGAGCAGTTTGGGGAGAAGGCGGCAGCATGCCGCCTTCTCCGGTCTTTTAGTCTCTTGAAGTTCTTCTTGCTCTTGGAAGTCTTCTTGCGTCAGCTCAGGGGATCAGATCAGGAACCCTGACCGCCGCACTTGTTGGTCTTGGTGTTGTAGTTGCCGCACTTCTTGCCAACCCAGTCGCCGATCAGGTCCTTGGAGCCGTCGAGCTCCTTCGACCATGCATCGCCGGCCACCAGGCCCGGGGTCTTCCACACCACGTCGAACTGGCCGTTGCCCTTGATCTCGCCAATGAACACCGGCTTGGTGATGTGATGGTTCGGCAGCATCTTCGAGGTGCCGCCGGTCAGGTTCTTGGCTTCGATGCCGGGCAGCGCGTCGATCACCTTGTCGGCGTCGGTCGACTTCACCTTCTCGACCGCCTTGACCCACATGTCGAAACCGATCACGTGCGCTTCCATCGGATCGTTGGTCACGCGCTTCGGGTTCTTGGTGTAGGTCTGCCACGCCTTGATGAACTTCTCGTTCTCGGGCGTCTTGATCGACTCGAAGTAGTTCCAGGCGGCGAGATGGCCGAGCAGCGGCTTGGTGTCGATGCCGGCGAGTTCTTCTTCGCCGACCGAGAACGCGACAACCGGAATGTCGGTCGCCTTGATGCCCTGGTTGCCGAGCTCCTTGTAGAAGGGAACGTTGGCGTCGCCGTTGATGGTGGAGACCACGGCGGTCTTCTTGCCGGCCGAGCCGAACTTCTTGATGTCGGCCACGATCGTCTGCCAGTCACTGTGGCCGAACGGCGTGTAGTTGATCATGATGTCTTCCTGCTTGACGCCCTTCGACTTCAAGTAGGCTTCGAGAATCTTGTTGGTGGTGCGCGGATAGACGTAGTCGGTGCCGGCCAGCACCCAGCGCTTCACCTTTTCGTCCTTCATCAGGTAGTCGACCGCGGGGATCGCCTGCTGGTTCGGCGCCGCACCGGTGTAGAACACGTTGCGCTCGCTCTCTTCACCCTCGTACTGCACGGGGTAGAACAGGATGCTGTTCAGCTCCTTGAACACCGGGAGCACGGACTTGCGCGACACCGAGGTCCAGCAGCCGAACACGACGGCGACCTTGTCCTTGGTAATCAGCTCGCGGGCCTTTTCGGCAAACAGCGGCCAGTTCGAAGCGGGATCGACCACGACAGCCTCGAGCTTTTTGCCGAGTACGCCGCCCTTTTTGTTCTGCTCGTCGATCAGGAAGAGGATGGTGTCCTTCAGCGTGGTTTCGCTGATGGCCATGGTGCCGGAGAGCGAGTGCAGGACGCCGACCTTGATGGTGTCGTCGGCGGCTTTCGCGTTGCTGAATGCGGCCAGACCCAAAACCAGGCCGGCGGTCGCCGCGAGCCAGCGGCGACGGCTCATGGTCGCTATATCGTGCGTAAGTTGTGTAAGCATGAAATGTCATCTCCCTGACGCAGGCGTGAAACGCTGCGAAACGGCCCCAACGGCCGCCTGCGTTAATGGAATCGCAAGAACCATGCCACGGAGGTAAAACCAGTTAAGCCAGTGATTTATCTTCAAAAATCGGCCTCGGACGCAAAATCGACGAAAACGCCTGCCTAATATTTGGTCCAAAAAAATGTATGCTTTGGCGGCAAACTATCTATTTTTTGTGCAGTAGATTCGATTTGATTAAAAATCCGGCACGGTATTTTCGCATCCGAAGCACGGCGACAACGGCCTCGGGGGAATGGAACCCGTGAATTTCCGGCCATTTCTTAACTGCGTCGGTCGATCTGGCAGGTTTTACCTTGAAAGCGCCGCGTTCGTGTTCCATATGAGGTACGTGACCTAGAGAATCATCAGGTCCTTGCGAGCCGCGTGTTCTGATCCCGTCCGACGGTTTCTGGCTTGCCCCTTCAGCGACCAAAACCGACGCCCCAAACACGCGGGTGTCTCAGACACCCCTCGCGCTCCTGGCCGAAAAACCGCCGGGCGCTGCTTTTTTAATGGAAAGAACCCCCGCTTTTGACCTCCTTTCAGGAATTCGGCCTCGCCGATCCCATTTCGCGTGCGCTCAAGGAAGAAAATTACGAGACGCCCACCCCCATCCAGGCCCAGACCATCCCGATCGCACTTACCGGCCGTGACGTCGTCGGCATCGCGCAGACCGGCACCGGCAAGACCGCAGCCTTCGCGCTGCCGATCCTGCACCGCCTCTTGGAAAACCGCATCAAGCCGCAGCCCAAGACCTGCCGCGTGCTGGTGCTGAGCCCGACCCGCGAATTGTCGAGCCAGATCCTCGACAGCTTCAACGCCTATGGCCGCCACATCCGCCTGACCTCGGCGCTGGCGATCGGCGGCGTGCCGATGGGCCGCCAGGTCCGCTCCCTGATGCAGGGCGTCGACGTCCTGGTCGCCACCCCCGGCCGCCTGCTCGACCTCGTGCAGAGCAACGGCCTGAAGCTCGGTTCTGTCGAGTTTCTGGTGCTCGACGAAGCCGACCGCATGCTCGACATGGGCTTCATCAACGACATCCGCAAAATCGTCGGCAAGCTGCCGATCAAGCGGCAGACGCTGTTCTTCTCGGCCACCATGCCCAAGGACATCGCCGAGCTCGCCGAGGCAATGCTGCGCGATCCCGCCCGCGTGGCGGTGACGCCGGTGGCCTCCACCGTCGAGCGCATCACCCAGCGCATCATCCAGGTGGATTTCGCCGCCAAGGCAGGCTTGCTGGCCCAGCTCCTGAAGCAGGAGCCGGTCGACCGCGCGCTGATCTTCACCCGCACCAAGCACGGCGCCGATAAGGTGGTGAAGGGCCTCGCCAAGGTCGGCATCCGGGCCGACGCCATCCACGGCAACAAGTCACAGAACAACCGCGAGCGGGCGCTGGCGGCGTTCCGTAGCGGCGAGATCCGCACCCTGGTCGCCACCGACATCGCCGCCCGCGGCATCGACGTCGACGGCATCAGCCATGTGGTGAATTTCGACCTGCCCAACGTGCCGGAAACCTACGTCCACCGCATCGGCCGCACCGCGCGCGCCGGCGCCGAGGGCGTGGCGATCTCGCTGATCGCCGGTGCCGAGGAAATGGGCTATCTGCGCGACATCGAGCGGCTGATCAAGATCACCCTGCCGCGGGAAGACCGCCGCACGCCGGGCACCCGCGATGCCGCACCGGCGCCCTCGCAACGTCCCGCTCAACACCGGGGCGGAGGACGGTCCGCACCGCGCGCCCACGGCGCCAGGACCCAGGACTCCCGGGGACACGACTCCCGAGGACACGAATCCCGGGGACATGAGTCGAGAGGCCATGAATCCAGGGGACATGACGCGGCGCCGGGCTCAAAAGGCGCTCGCCGTCCCCGCCGCGGCGGTGGTAGTAATGCCGCGCCGCAGCCGAACCGGCACGAGCAGCCGCGCCCGGCACAGCAGGGCGGCAAGAGCCAGGCCGGTCAAAGCGAAGGCATTCAAGGCGTCGCCTTCTTGCATCGCGAGAGCCGTCCGAATACCCAACCCAATCGTACCCACCGACCGCAGCGCTAAGCCTCGATCGATCTGGAGACAACCATGGCTAAAGAAGAGCTGATCCAGTTCGAAGGACTGGTCACCGAGATCCTTCCCGACGCGCGCTACCGCGTGCAGCTCGACGCCGGGCATGAGATCGTTGCCTACACCGCAGGCAAGATGAAGAAGAACCGGATCAAGACGCTGGCGGGCGATCGGGTCACGATCGAAATGTCGCCTTATGACCTGGAGAAGGGCCGCCTGATCTTCCGTCACAAGGACGAGCGTCCGAGCACCGGTGCCCCGCGCGGGGGACCGCCGCGCGGCGGCCAGTTCCGCCGCCGCTAAGCGCGCCTGCCACGGCCCTGTAAAATCGCGCCCGACACGCCCGTGTCGCGCGCGATCGCGGTCGGCTGCCGGCCGAATCAAAAAATCGTGCACGTCAGGATTGTTTTGGACCCTACTATCGAATAATATTGTCCATCGATTTTCGGCCGGACGACATTAGCTATCCACCGGTACAGCCGGTTTAGACGCTGACGACCCTTCCAAAAATTCGATCTCACCAGCCCATCGAGAGGTGGGCTACGACTTGTATATCTGAGAAGGGACTACCCCCGTGAGCATGGGAACCGTGAAGTGGTTTAACGCAACCAAGGGTTATGGCTTCATCCAGCCGGATGACGGCGGCAATGACGTGTTCGTGCACATCAGCGCTGTCGAGCGTGCCGGCCTTGGAACGCTGCGTGAAGGCCAGAAGATCTCCTACGAAATCGTGGCAGATCGTCGCTCTGGCAAATCTTCGGCCGACAATCTGCGCGCCGCCGGATAAGCGATCCGCCAGGGCGCGCTTTTCACGGTGGGCCCCAAGGATTGCCTCGAAACGATCAAAGGCCGCGCCCATGGCGCGGCCTTTCTTCGTTTCGCTTAAGATTGGAGGCCGCGCCCATGGCGCGGCCTTTCCATTTGACCGGCGCGGCGTCGGTTACGACGTCGGACAGGGGGGAAGCGGGGTACCTGTAGCGGGCGTCGGATAGATCACGCAGGTCGACTGACGCGGGCGGGTAAAGGTGAAGTCGCTCAGCGTAATCGAGTTCTTCAGGACATAGCCGACTGTCGGGACAAAAGCGTAGCTGACCTCGCTGTAGATCAGATAGGTGCCGCCGACCTGAAGCGCGGTCGGGATCACAACCGTGGTCCCCACTGTCCGCGGCACGCTGCCCTTGCTCCATTGCACCCGCGCCGCCAGCGTCGACGGATCGACATAGAGTTCGGTGATGGTGGATTTAACCGGCGTCGCCGAATAGGGCGTCATGATCGCCGCGCTGGCGTTGAAGAAGTTCGTCAACTGGGTATCGACGACCGAGATGTTTTGCGACGTCAGGTCGGACAGCGTCCGCGCCATCAGCGTCACCTTGCGGTTGACGGCGACGCCGGTGGCGAACTCGTCGGTGCCGAAGAACAGGACCAGCATCACCGGGACGACCATGGCGAATTCGGTCGCGGCGAGGCCGCGGCAATCCCTGCGCAGGGCGGCAACGGAGTTGCGCAGGCGCGACCACATCGACGAGAGCTGTTTGGTTTTCATTGATCCGCCCATGAGTCCGCTCATGAGCAGGTCGGTCCAAAGGAAGTAAAGGGCTCGTTCTGGAACGCGGCGGTCGCGGTCAACAACCGCTTGCTGCCGCTCAAATTCGCGATATTGAAGCCGAGCCCGGTAACGATCAGCGGCCACTGATAGAACAGCCGCACCACCACGATATCGCCGTCCTTGCCGGGGCACCATTTCATATCGTTGACGAAGTTCTTGCCGGCATCGATCGGGTCAGTGATGTTCACGGCGCTGAAAGTCGGATAGCTTCGCACATCGATGTAGATACCATTGGCGCAATCGAACAGCGTCGAGACCTTGCTACAAACCTGGGTCTTGAACTGGGCCTGGGTCAGCGCCGCGTCCTGCACCTGACCGGTCATGACCGTGCGCGCGTTGTCCCCGGTGATAGTTTCGAGCGTCTGGCTGGCAAAGAACACCAGCGCCAGTTCGACGATCGCGAACAGCAGTGCGATGAATATCGGCGCGACCAGCGCGAACTCGACCACGACCGAACCGCGGTGGTTGCGGCGAAACCGGCGCAGAATATTTCCGGCGGGAGCGGCGGGCGAGGACATCGAGGAAACCTCAAGACACGGGAGAAACTTCCGCAGAGGATTAACTGAAACTGATTGTTGAAGTGTATCGTTCCGTGCGGACGGAACGCTCTGCTTCGTCAGGAAAGTCTTAGCCATGCCGAACGATCGCCAGACGCCTGACGCGGATGGCTTCCGCACCGCGCCCGCCGTCTTTCGTTTTGACGCGTTTTCTTTACGCGAACCGGCGGCCACTTCGCTCGAGAGCGCTTTGGAAGCAAGGTCAGTTGGACGATTTGGCGCCGGCCGCCGCCGAACCGCTGGCCTGGCTGGAAAGCGAGCCGGCCTGGTCGATCGCCGTTTTGAAGTAGCCCTCGCCGTCGCCGAGCGTGATCCGCCGCTGGCAGATCGGCATGCAGCTATAGGATTCGCGTTCGACCCCGCGGTAGACGGTGACGAGCTGATCGCTCGGGCCCTCGACCTGGATCTGGCGGTCCACCAGCACGTCGCCGCTGCGGTCCATCGCGATGAAATTGGTTGCGCCGTAGCCCTTGCCGGTCACGACGACGATGCCGCCGCTCTGCAGGGTGACGTCGGCGATCAGCGGGTTTCCGACGATGATGGTCGCGACCTTGGCAGGAAGCTTGAGGAGCTTTGCCTGGTCGACAAAGACGGCAATTCTGTCGGGATCGGGCGCGCCGAGACACACCGCTGGCCACAGCAGTGTTGCAACCGCGACGGAACGCAATCCAAAACGCGCGCGCGCGCGAATACGCTGGAACCTGAAAGACATACTGTACCCCGGGGCGTTACAAGCCGGCAAAAGCGATACGCAGCGGAACCGGCGCCCGACGGGGTGAATCTGACGACAATTCATGAAAGAAGTGCAAAGGGGGGCTGACAAATCCGAAATGCCCTCGGTTTCCCGGACCAGCGTTTGTTTCGACGCGTTTTCTTTACGCGAACCGGTGTCCACTTCGCTCGAAAACGCTCTGACCCGCTATTTCCGGAACGGATAGGCCAGTTGCCCGGTAAACTCGCGCGGGAACGACGCCTGGTCCTCGATGCCGTAGTCGCCCGGCAACCGGTCCGCCGGCATCCGGAAGGTGCCGAACAGGATATCCCAGAGCGGAAAGGTGCCGGCAAAATTGGTATCGCCGCCCTCCCCGCGCGCGGTGTGATGCCAGCGATGAAACACCGGCGTCGCCAGCACATATCTGAACGGCCCGAGCGTCCAGTTCAGGTTGGCGTGGACGAAGGCCGAATGGAAAATATTGAACGGGCCGAGCCACACCATCGCGACGGGTGAAATGCCGGCCAGCAGCAAGACGACGTCGACGCCGATCGTGCCCAGCAGCAGGTTGACGGGGTGAAAGCGCGCCGCCGAAATCCAGTCCACGTCCTCGGACGAATGATGAACGGCGTGGTATTTCCAGAAGCCGCCGCCATGGAACATGCGGTGCAGCCAGTACATCATGAAATCGGCCGCTACCAGCGAAAGCACCGCCTGCAGCCAAAGCGGCAACGCCGCCAGCGGGCCATGGCCGTTGTCGTAGAACGCGATCAACGCATCGGCGTCATGGATCCGGAAAATCAGCGCGGCGCCGAGTACCGCGAGCCCGACCCGGAACACGCGCGCGCACAGCGGAACCAGGAACCAGTAGCTGAGATCGGTGACGAGTTCGCGTTTGCGCCACCACGGCCTGCCGGGGTTGCAGGCCCAGAAATGCGACAGCACCGAGAACAGAAGCGCGAGCGCGAGCGTGACCGGCAGCACCTTGGCCAGGGTCTGGCCGAGCATGTCGACAACTTCGATCGGCAGATTGGACATGTCCCGCGTCTTACCGGAATTGGCGCCAGCCTGCCAGCTTGCGCCCTATGACCTGCGCGGACTTCAGCTGGCCGTTGCAATGGCCTTCGGCGCGCGGACCGCCGCCGCAAGGGCATGACCGATCCGGTTGAAACGACGCTCGATCAGGGGCTCGATCACGAAATAGCTCAGCGCCAGCGAAGCGCCGGTGACCAGCACGAACAGCGGGACCAGCCCTATCGGCCACAGCGCCGCGATCGCCGACACCAGCGCGAAGTGCACGAGATAAATGGCATAGGAGTGACGTCCCAGCAGCCCGACAAGGGAGATCGTCGCATTCGACGACAGGACCGCCCAGGCCAGCGCAAACAGAATGGCGACTTCCGCTCCCCATGCCGAGGCGAACAGCGAAGCCCCGACCAACAGCAGCGCACCGAACAGCGGCTGGCTCTTCCGTTCGATGAAGTCGTACAGCAGAATGCCGAAGCCGAAGCAGATTGCCTGGCGCGGCAGCCAGCAATAGTAGAAGCCCTCGGCAAGATAGGCCTGGCCTTGCGGCAGCGACGCGGCGAGGCGCGGGACCAGATACCAATCCGCCGCAAAATGCCCGACGACGCTTACCAGCGCGATGACGGCGTAAATCATCATCGGGCCGTTCGGCCGCCGGAACAGATAGATCAGAAGCGGAAACAGCAGATAAAACTGCATTTCCACGGCAATGCTCCAGCCACCCGGGACCACCGAGTTGAACGCCGTGACGCTGCCCCAATGCAGAAAAAGCAACGTCAATATGGCGTCTCCGGCCGCTATGCCGTCAGGCGCCCAGGCCTTGAAACCCTGGCCCTTGGTGATCAGGAGATAGAAGACGATCGCGATCCAGAACAGCGGAACGATCCTGAACGCACGGCGGATGTAGAACGAGCGGACCGCCGCGGAATCGACCTTGCCGCCGAAGGTCAGCATCATCGTATAGCCGCTGACGATGAAGAAAAGCTGGACGCCGAGTTCGCCGTATTCACCGGCGAACCACGAAAGGCCGGGAACGGCGCCACTCGCCGCGGCCGAGCAGTGCGAGAGAACCACGAGCAGGATGGCCACGCCGCGCAACAAATCGAGGGATTGATTGCGGTGGGTCATGGCACCGCTCAGGGGGCGGTACGAACATGCAACACGGCGTTCCGGTCGGAATAGACGCGCTGCCAGCCGCCGATGTTATCGAGCAGACCCACTGCCGGCGTCGACGGCGTCAGCAGCACGGCATCGATATCCCAGGTCTTGAGGATTTCGAGAAACTGGTTGACGTCCTTGAGCTGCAGCGCGCGGAAATAGGCCATTTCGAATGCCTCGCCGTACAACTCGGCCCGCCCGTCGATGAACACCGGCATCTTGCGCCAGATCAGGTAGCCACCGAACGGAAGATCGTTGAGGACCCGCTTCGGATGGCGCGCCTGCAGCGCCTCCACGGCGGCCGCGGGCGACTGCACCTCGGGCGGTGAAAACGCCGATTTGGCTGCGAGCGCCCAGGTCGCAGCGCCGAGCATGACGGCCAGCGCCGTGGCGGATGCCAACGGTGCCGTGATCCTCGCAAACCTTGTCGGCTGCAGCGCGAACTGCGAGGCCACCGGCGCCAGCGCGACGAGCGGCAGCAGCAGCGCGAATATTTCGAGGTTCCTGACATGCGAGAGCGCCATGTGCAGCAGGCCCAGCACCAGCGCGATCCGCGGCGGCGAGAGCTTGACGCCGCAGTACAGCGCGGCGGCGATCAGCACCAGGATCGACGTCTCGAACGCGCCGAGGCTGCTGAAATCAGCCGGCATCCATTCGTAGATCAGATGCAGCAATTCGCCGAGATCGAGGATCTTGCGCGAGGCCAGTATCGATCCCCATCCATACGGCGTGGCGCAGCACGCCGCCAGCGCGCCGACGCCGAACACCGCCCAGCGCAGCAGCAAAGGCTTTTGCCGTGCGACGTCCGCATTCCACAATGCATCGATCGCAAAGGCGCCGACCAGCACCAGCCCGAAGATGAACCCGCCGTGCAGATTGGCCCACAGCGCGATCAGCGGCAGCAGCCACAATGACGGCGCTTCGCCGCGCTCGCTGGCCGACACCAGGCCATACGCCCAGGCCAGCATGACCGGCAGCACCAGCACATGCGGCCGTGCCAGGAAATGCTGCGTCGACAGCACGAGCGCCGCGAGCGTCACGACGATCGCATAGGTGGCGGGAATGCGGCGGCTGAGAATCCAGGCCAGGAACGCAAAGGCGACGGCAATGCTGGCCGCGGCAAGCGCCACCGGCCCGGTCCAGCCGGCCAGACCGTAGCTGCCCGCGAGCAGCACCTGCGCCAGCCAGGACGACGACGTCCACGGCTCACCCGCTTTGGTGAAGGAATAGATATCGGCACGCGGAAGCGCACCGTGATCGAGGATCGATTGCCCGACCAAGATCTGCCAGTAGGTATCGGAATCGTTCAGGAGCCGGTCGCCACAGACCAGCAGCACCGCATAGGCGCCGATCCCGAGCCAGAGCCAGGCCGGCACCTGAGCGAGGCTGAAGGTTTTCTCCTGACGGATCGCTCCGGCGTCGATACTCATGAAGGGGCTTCCCGGGATTACTGCCGAAACGGATAGACCAGCTGTCCGCCGATCTCGTGCGGCACCGCCTGATCGCCGTCGACACCGTAATTGTCAGGCAGCTTGCCTTCCGGCATCCGGAACGTACCGAACAGGATGTCCCATACCGGAAACGTCCCGGCGAAATTGGTATTACCGCCCTCTTCGAGCGAGGTGTGATGCCAGCGATGGAACACGGGCGTCGCCAGCACGTATTTGAACGGACCGAGCGTCCAGCTCAGGTTGGCGTGAACGAAGGCGGAGTGGAACGTCGTGAACGGTCCGACCCACAGCATGATATTGGGCGAAATGCCCGCCATCAGCAGGATGACGTCGACCATGATGGTTCCGATGAACAGGTTGACCGGATGAAAGCGCGCCGCGGAAATCCACTCGAGATCCTCGGAAGAATGATGGATCGCGTGATACTTCCAGAAGCCGCCGCCATGAAACATGCGATGCAGCCAGTACAGCATGAAGTCGGATGCGACCAGGAACAGCAGCGCCTGGACCCAGAGCGGAAGCTCCGACAGCGGACCGTGGCCGTTGTCGTAGAACGCGATCAGGCCGTCGGAATCATGAATGTTGAAGATCATGCCGGCGCCGAGCACCATTAGCCCGATGCGAAACACACGGCCAAACACCGGCACGAAGAACCAGTAGCAGAGGTCGGTGACGAGTTCGCGCTTGCGCCACCACGGCTGTCCGGGATTGCAGGCCCAGAAATGCGAGAGCAGCGTAAACACCACCGCCAGCCCTATCGTGACCGGCACGACCTTCGCCATCGTCTGGCCCATCATCTCAACAACTTCGAGGGGCAAATTGGACATGGCGGCCTCATGTGAACGGAGGCTACTGGAGTATCCGTTTGCGCTTAAGGAGCCGTGAATCCAGCAGGCAGGCGAGCGCGGCGTCACGCACGCGGCCGCATGATACCTCGCGCAATATCGCGCAATATAAGGTCACCATATAGGTCACCGGCCGCGTAATCGCATTTTACGAATCGCCTTAATGCGACATTTACTCTGCTTAGGAACTGCCGGTTCCCGGCGTTTTTGCACGATCGAATTAACTGCGTCGAAATTGTCGCACCCTAGGGTGACGCCATGGTCACGGTGCTGAGAACGCCGGCGAGACCAAATGTTAGTTCGACCAGCCACGTGTACACAGGAGTTATCTCTTATGAAGAATCTCGTTTCGCGTTTCGTGAAGGATGAGTCCGGCGCTACCGCCATCGAATACGGCCTGATTGCCGCCGGCATCGCGATCGCCATCATCACCGCCGTCAACGGCGTCGGCAGCAAGCTGTCGAGCAACTTCGTTACGATCTCGAACTCGCTGAAGTAAGCGACCGTCGAGCCAGCTTCAAAGGCCCCGGCAAGCCCGGGGCCTTTGTTATTTTCCGAAGGTGGTTTCCGAACGGTCACCGGTTTCCACACCGGTCTGCCGGATCTCACCTGGCCTGGCGATCCGACCTTGCGATATCTGGCCGTTTTCCGATTGTTCATGTCTGGCGGCTAGGCTCCGCCGATGCTTGAGACCAAAGCTTGGATTTGGCGCTGACAGTGCGGGCTGTGTGAAATCATGATCCTCGATATTGCCCGTCTTATGCTGTTTCCGGCCCTGATGGCGTTCGCGGCCGCAAGCGACCTCTTCACGATGACGATCTCGAACCGGGTATCGCTGGCGCTGGTCGCCGGCTTCCTGGTGCTTGCGGCGCTGGGCGGCATGGGCCTGCACGACATGCTGCTGCACATCGGCGCCGGCGCGACCGTGCTGGTCGTGGCCTTCGGCTGCTTCGCGATGGGCTGGGTCGGGGGCGGCGACGCCAAGGTGGCGGCCGGCGTGGCGCTCTGGCTCGGTTTCGACCATCTGCTCGACTATCTGGTCTACGCGTCGCTGTTCGGCGGGGCGCTGACGATCCTGCTGCTCCAGTTCCGGCAATGGCCGCTGCCCTACCCGCTCGCAGGCCAGGCCTGGCTGAGCCGGCTGCACGACAAGCAGAGCGGAATCCCCTACGGCATCGCGCTCGCGATCGGCGCGCTGATGGTCTATCCGGAGACCGAATGGATCAAAGCGGTGGACCTCGCCCACCTCGCCATGCGCTGACCGGGGTAACCCTCCGTTAAGGCAATTTACACACGCCTCATTAACCATGCTTTGACGAATAGCTGGTCAACTCCCATCACGGCGGCAGCAGCGTCGCGGCGTAATGTGGAAAGTGAAGCGTATGAATACCGCACGCATTGTCGTGTTGACCATCGCGATCGGCGCCGGCGGCATCGCCGCCTATCTCGCCAGCGGGTCCGACAAGGCTGACGCGCCGGTCCAGCCGGTCGCACAGCTCCCGACGGTGGATATTCTTGTCGCGAAATCCGATATCGGCCTCGGCCAGTCGGTCAAGGCCGCGGATCTGCAGTGGCAGACCTGGCCGACCGCGTCCGCCGGCAATTTCATCAGCCGGGTCAGCCGGGCCGACGCCGTCAAGGACATCACCGGTTCGATCGCGCGCTCGCCGTTCATCGCGGGTGAGCCGATCCGGGAGCAGAAACTGGTGAAGGCTGACGGATCAGGCTTCATGGCCGCGATCCTGCCCACCGGATTCCGGGCCGTTTCGACCGAAATTTCGCCGGAAACCGGCGCCGGCGGCTTCATTCTGCCGAACGACCATGTCGACGTGATGCTTACCAAGCGCGAGAAGAATCCCGACAGCAAGGCGCCGGACCTCGTCAGTGCGGAAATCATCC
Source organism: Bradyrhizobium sp. KBS0727 (assembly GCF_005937885.2). NCBI lineage: Bacteria > Pseudomonadati > Pseudomonadota > Alphaproteobacteria > Hyphomicrobiales > Nitrobacteraceae > Bradyrhizobium > Bradyrhizobium sp. KBS0727. The sequence goes on from NZ_CP042176.1 coordinate 6,501,261, forward strand.
TGACCAACATCCGCGTTCTCGCGATCGACCAGGCGCCGAAGGAAAAAGACGGCACCAACACCCTCGTCGGCAAGACGGTCACCCTGGAGCTGAAGCCCGAACAGGCCGAGACGCTGGCCCGTGCACGCCAGAGCGGCACGCTGTCGCTGGCGCTGCGCAGCATCGTCGACGTCAAGACGGTCGAGATCAAGATTGACGAATCCAGGCGCGGCGAAGGCGTCAATGTCGTTCGTTACGGCATTGCCAGCCAGCAGTTGATGCAGAAGTGACCGAAAGGACCCACGATATGAAGTGCAGGGGAGATCAGCCGATGCGGACATTCGTCGTCCGCGCCCTGTCGTTTTCGGCCGTGGCCGCGCTCACGCTCAACCCGGCGCTGACGCCGGTGGTGGCCGCCGACTATCGCCCTGTCGCGCCTGTCGCCGTCGACGGGCAAATGAACGCACGCCCGCTTTCGCTCGGTATCGGCAAATCCATCGTCATCGACCTGCCGCGCGACATCAAGGACGTGCTGGTGGCCGATCCGAAGATCGCCAACGCCGTGGTCCGCTCCACCCAGCGCGCCTATATCATCGGCGCCGCGGTCGGCCAGACCAACATCGTGTTCTTCGATTCCGCCGGCCAGCAGATCGCGGCCTATGACATCGCGGTCACCCGCGACCTCAACGGCGTGCGTGCGGCCCTGAAGCAGGCGCTGCCGAACTCCGACATCCGGATCGAGGGCGTGGGCGACGGCGTCATGCTGTCAGGTACGGCAGCGAACCCGATCGACGCCCAGCAGGCCAACGATCTCGCCGCCCGCCTCGCCGGCGGCGTGGACAAGGTCGTGAATTCGATCGCGGTCCGCGGCCGCGACCAGGTGATGCTGAAGGTCACGGTTGCCGAGGTCCAGCGCTCGATCATCAAGCAGCTGGGCATCGACCTTTCCGCCAACCTCACCTACGGCACGGCGGTCGTCAAATTCAACAACGCCAACCCGTTCACGGCCAACAGCGGCCCGCTGGTGCCCACCAACGCCATCGCCACCTCGTTCGGGTCGACACCGTCGGTCACGGCGACGCTGCGCGCGATGGAAAGCGCAGGCGTCGTGCGGACGCTTGCGGAGCCGAACCTGACGGCGATCTCCGGCGAATCGGCGACCTTCATCTCGGGTGGTGAGTTTCCGATACCGACCGGCGTAACCTGCCAGACCACCACAGCCGGCGCGATCGGGCAGTGCGTCCAAACCGTCAGCTTCAAGAAATTCGGCATCTCGCTCAACTTCACGCCGGTCGTGCTGTCCGAGGGACGCATCAGCCTGCGGGTGATGACGGAAGTGTCGGAGGTCTCGACCGAGAACGCGCTGACCGGCGGCCAGGGCGGGACGACGATCCCCTCGATCAAGACCCGCCGCGCGGAAACGACCCTCGAAATTCCCTCCGGCGGCGCAATGGCGATGGCCGGCCTGATCCAGCAGCAGACCAAGCAGGCGATCAACGGCTTGCCCGGCCTGGCGCAAATCCCGGTGCTGGGTACGCTGTTCCGCAGCCGCGACTTCGTCAACAACCAGACCGAGCTGATGGTGCTGGTGACGCCCTATATCGTCCGCGCGGTCGCGCAGAAGGACCTGTCGCGCCCGGATGACGGCTTTGCGGCCGCGTCGGACCCGCAGGCCGATCTGCTCGGCAGCATCAATCGCATCTACGGCGTTCCGGGCCGCGTCGAGCCGGCACGGAATTATCGCGGCAGCTACGGCTTTATTACGGACTGAGGCGGGACGATGACACGACAGATGACATCCAGAACACTCGCCGATCGCAAGCGCGCGTTCCTTGTTGCGGGAGCGCTGATCGGCGTTTCCGTGGCACTCGGCGCCTGCCAGCACACCAATGAGGTGGTGACGACGGCGAGCGTGCCCGACGATTATCGCCTCCGCCATCCGATCGCGGTCCAGGAGGCCGATCGCTCGATCATCGTGTTCGTCGGCCGCGGCCGCGGCGGCATTTCCGCCGCCCAGCGCACCGACGTGATGGGCCTGGCCCAGCTCTGGCTTCAGGAAGGCACCGGCGCCATCAGCATCGACATGCCCGTCGATACCCCGAATGCCCGCGCCGCCCAAGATTCGCTGCGCGAGATCCAGGCGACCTTCGCCGCCGCCGGCATCCCGCCGCGGGCGATCAATGTCCGCCAGTACCATCCGGAAGATCCCCGACACATGGCGGCGATCCGACTGAATTATCCGAAGATCTCGGCGGTGGCCGGTCCCTGCGGCCTCTGGCCCGAGGACATCGGCCCCTCGATCAACAACAAGGGCTACTACGACAACAAGTCCTATTACAATTTCGGCTGCGCCAACCAGCGCAACCTGGCGTCGATGGTCGACAATCCATCCGACCTGGTCCAGCCGCGTCCCGAGACCCCCCCTTACTGGCCGCGGCGTAATGCTGCCTTCGAGAAGTACAAAAAAGGCACGTCCACCACGACCGCCTATCCCGAGGCCGACAGGGCCAAACTCAGCGATACCGGCAAATGATCAGCTACGCGCGCCAGAACCCAGAACAGCAGCCGGAGGCCTCGCCGTCGGCGGACGATCATATTGCGCCGGCGCCGCGGGTATCGGTGCAGGCCTTCTGCGAGACGGTTGAAACCGCGGCTGCCGTGCAGTCGGCGGGTGAAGACCGTCGTCTCGGCAAGGCGCATCTCAAGATCCAGATGGGCGGCATGGCCGCCGCCATCGAGGCGTATCGTTCGGCGCCGACCCCGAACGTGATCATCCTGGAGACCGAAGGCCGCCACGACATCCTCACCGGCCTCGACCAGCTCGCCACCGTGTGCGACGCCGGAACCCGCGTGATCGTGATCGGCAAGATCAACGACGTCACGCTCTATCGCGAACTGGTGCGCCGCGGCGTCAGCGACTACGTGATCGCCCCGGTCACCGCCATCGACGTCGTGCGGTCGGTCTGCAACCTGTTCTCGGCTCCGGAGGCCAAGGCGGTCGGACGTATCATCGCCGTGGTCGGAGCCAAGGGCGGCGTCGGCGCTTCCACCGTCGCCCACAACGTCGCCTGGGCGATCGCGCGCGATCTCGCGCTGGATTCGGTGGTCGCCGATCTCGACCTCGCCTTCGGCACCGCCGGCCTCGACTACAACCAGGATCCGCCGCAGGGCATCGCCGACGCGGTATTCTCGCCCGACCGGGTCGATACCGCCTTCATCGACCGCCTCCTGTCGAAGTGCACCGACCACCTCAGCCTGCTGGCGGCGCCGGCGACGCTCGACCGGGTCTACGATTTCGGGGCCGACGCCTTCGATTCCATCTTCGACACGCTGCGCACCACGATGCCCTGCATCGTGCTCGACGTTCCGCATCAATGGACGGGATGGGCCAAGCGCGCGCTGATCGCGGCCGACGACATCCTGATCGTCGCGGCGCCCGACCTCGCCAATCTGCGCAACACCAAGAACATCGTTGACCTGCTGAAGGCACAACGGCCGAACGACCGCGCGCCACTGTATTGCCTCAACCAGGTCGGTATCCCGAAGCGTCCGGAGATTCCGACCAGCGAGTTCGCCAAGGCGATCGAGAGCCAGCCGATCGCGACGATCCCGTTCGAGCCACAGATCTTCGGCTCGGCCGCCAATAACGGTCAGATGATCGCGGAAATCTCCGCCAATCATCGCACCACCGAGATGTTCCTGGAGATAGCGCAGCGGCTCACCGGCCGCGGCGAGACCAAGAAGCCCAAGGGGTCATTCCTTGCACCTTTGATCGAGAAGTTGCGGGCCAAGTAGCCCGCCTGGAGTACCATCGTGTTCGGTAAGCGTAGCGGAAATGATAGCGATACTCGGGCGCCGAAGCCCGCTTTTCAGGCGCCGGAACCGGTTTCCAGCGCCGCAGCCGTTTCGCGTGAAGTAGCAGCGCCAGCCGTTGCCTCACCGCCGATTGCGCCGATGAAACCGCCGCCGCCCGCCCCCACCATCGAGGCGCGGCGCTCCGACAATTACTACCAGGTCAAGGCGACGATTTTCGGCGCCCTGATCGAGGCGATCGACCTCGCCCAGCTCGCCAAGCTCGACGGTGAGTCCGCGCGCGAGGAAATCCGCGACATCGTCAACGAAATCATCGCGATCAAGAACATCGTGATGTCGATTGCCGAGCAGGAAGAACTGCTCGACGACATCTGCAACGACGTGCTCGGCTACGGTCCGCTGGAGCCGCTGCTGTCGCGCGACGACATCGCCGACATCATGGTCAACGGCGCCGGCACGGTGTTCATCGAAGTCGACGGCAAGATCCAGAAGACCGGCATCCGCTTCCGCGACAATCAGCAGCTTCTCAACATCTGCCAGCGCATCGTTAGCCAGGTCGGCCGGCGCGTCGACGAATCCTCGCCGATCTGCGACGCCCGCCTCGCCGACGGTTCCCGCGTCAACGCCATCGTGCCGCCGCTGGCGATCGACGGCCCTGCGCTCACCATTCGAAAATTCAAGAAGGACAAGCTGACCCTCGATCAGCTGGTCAAGTTCGGCGCGATCTCGCCGGAAGGCGCGGAGATCCTCCAGATCATCGGCCGCGTCCGCTGCAACGTGCTGATCTCAGGCGGTACCGGTTCCGGCAAAACCACGCTGCTGAACTGCCTGACCCAGTTCATCGAACACGACGAACGCGTGATCACCTGCGAAGACGCCGCCGAACTGCAGCTGCAGCAGCCCCATGTGGTGCGGCTGGAAACCCGGCCGCCCAACATCGAGGGCGAAGGCCAGGTCACGATGCGCGAACTGGTCCGCAACTGCTTGCGTATGCGCCCTGAACGCATCATCGTCGGCGAAGTCCGCGGACCCGAGGCATTCGATCTGCTGCAGGCCATGAACACCGGCCATGACGGCTCGATGGGCACGCTGCATGCCAACAATCCCCGCGAAGCGATGTCGCGCTGCGAATCGATGATCACGATGGGCGGCTTCTCGCTGCCCTCGCGCACCATTCGCGAGATGATCTGCGCCTCGATCGACGTCATCGTGCAGGCCGCGCGCCTGCGCGACGGCTCGCGCCGCATCACCCACATCACCGAGGTGATGGGCATGGAAGGCGACACCATCATCACCCAGGATCTGTTCGTGTACGAGCTGATCGGCGAAGACGCCAACGGCAAGATCATCGGACGGCACCGCTCGACCGGCATTGGCCGGCCGCGCTTCTGGGAACGCGCGCGATATTACGGCGAGGAGAAGCGGCTCGCGGCCGCACTCGACGCCGCCGAAGTCGCCGAGCACAAGTAACGGAGCGGGCAATGAACATTCAAACGCTCGCACTGGCCTTTCTCGCCTTCACCGCCATCGGCGGCCTGGCATGGGTCTTTATCTATCCGTCGCTGTCGGGAGAGAAGAAGGCCGAGTCCCGCCGCGCCTCGATCGCGCGGACCGAACCCGCGGCGCGTCAGGTCGACAAGAGCCAGCGCTCGCGCCGCGAGCAGGTCGAGGGGTCGCTGAAGGAACTCGAAGCGCGCCGCCAGAAGGAAAAATCCGTCCCGTTGACCATGCGGCTGGCGCAGGCCGGCCTCGGGACCTGGACGCCGCAGAAGTTCTGGATGGCGTCCGGCGTCTGCGCCGCGGTCTTCTTCGTCGTTGCGTTCGCAGCCGGCGGCGGACTGCTGGGCGGCCTCGGCATGGCGTTCGCCGCGGGCTTCGGCCTGCCGCGCTGGATGCTGGGCTACCTCAAGACCCGCCGCGAGAAGGCGTTCCTGAAGGCGCTGCCGGATGCCGTCGACGTCATCGTGCGCGGCATCAAGGCCGGTCTGCCGCTGTTCGACTCGATCAAGGTGGTCGCGGCCGACGCGCCGGAACCGCTGAAGAGCGAGTTCCTCGCCATCATCGAAACCCAGACCATCGGCATGCCATTGGGCGACGCCTGCGCGCGCCTGTTCGAGCGGATGCCGGTGCCGGAGGCGAACTTCTTCGGCATCGTGATCGCGATCCAGCAGAAGTCCGGCGGCAATCTGTCGGAAGCGCTCGGCAACCTCTCCAAGGTGCTGCGCGACCGCAAGAAGATGGCGGAAAAGATTCAGGCGATGTCGATGGAAGCCAAGGCCTCGGCGGGCATCATCGGCTCGTTGCCGCCGATCGTGATGCTGCTGGTCTGGATTTCGACGCCCGACTACATCTCGCTGCTTTGGACCACGCCAGTCGGCCAGTTCATGCTGGTGTGCTGCGTCGGCTGGATGACCTGCGGCGTGCTCGTAATGAAGAAAATGATCAACTTCGACTTCTGACGGTGCAGTATGATTCAGTTTATGATCGAAAAGCTTCATGACGCCCGGTTCATGACCATGCTGCTTGCAGCCATCGCCGCGAGCGCCACCGCCTACACCCTGATCATGCCGCTGTTTGCCGGCGAAGGCCTCGCCAAGCGGATGAAGGCGGTCGCCAGCGAGCGCGAGCGGCTCCGCCAGCGCGAGCGCGAGCGGCTCAACAAGTCGGAAAAGGTGTCGCTGCGGCAGACCCCGAAGCAGCTCGTTTCCAAGGTGGTGGAAGACTTCAACCTCGGCAAGTGGCTGGCGCAGGAAGCCGCCCGCGACAAGCTGATCATGGCCGGCTATCGCGGCCAGGCGCCCTACATCACCTTCCTGTTCGCCCGCGCGGTGACGCCGATCGCGCTGTTTCTCGGCGCCGTGCTCTACGTGTTCGTGATCACGCACATGGAAAAGGCGATGTCGGTCAAGCTCGGCATCTGCGTCGCCGCCGCCTATGCCGGATTGCAGGCGCCGATGCTGTTCCTGAAAAACGCGATCAGCAAGCGCCAGCTCTCGATCAAGCGTGCCTTTCCCGACGCGCTCGACCTGCTGCTGATCTGCATCGAGTCCGGCATGTCGGTCGAAGTCGCGTTCCGCAAGGTCGCCACCGAAATCGTCTCGCAATCGGTGGCGCTGTCGGAAGAGTTCGCGCTGACCACGGCCGAACTGTCCTATCTGCAGGACCGCAAGGTGGCGTATGAAAATCTCGCCAAGCGCACCGGTCTCGAAGGCGTGAAATCGGTCTGTCTGTCCCTGATGCAGTCGGAACGCTACGGTACGCCGCTCGGCCAGAGCCTGCGGGTGATGGCGCAGGAAAACCGCGACATGCGGATGAACGAGGCCGAGAAGAAGGCCGCGGCATTGCCGCCGAAACTCACGGTGCCGATGATCCTGTTCTTCCTGCCCTGCCTGTTCATCGTCATTCTCGGGCCGACCTACATCAAGATCTCGGCGATGCCGTAAGACGGCCGGCGCGGCAGAGGCCGCGCCAAGGCTTTGTCTGTTCCAAGGCGCTGTGCTTCCACGGCCTGTGTTTCCAAGGCGCTGTTTTTCAACGGCCTTGTCTTGCAACGGCCGTGTCTTGCAACGATCAGGGTTGAATTCTGTCAGTCGGGCCGGTTGAGGGCGGCAACCGGCACGGTCTTGCCGCCGCGCGGGTCCTTGCGGCTCAGCATCTCCCGCAGGTAAGTCACGTTCGCCGTCGCCTCGTCGGCCGGCAGATCGCCCTTGGCGATGGTCTCGGCTTCCGCGAAACGGCCCTGCAGGCCGACCACCAGAGCGAGGTTCTGGCGCACCCGGCCGTCGGCACGCGGATTGCCGTAGGCGCGCCGCAGCGTTTCCTCGGCTTGCGGCAATTCCCGCGTCAGCATGTAGGAGAGGCCGAGATTGGACAGCACCGACGGTTCGTCCGGCACGATCTTCAGCGCGGAGTCGTAATAGCGACGGGCTTCATCGTGCTTGCCCATCTTGTCGAGCGTCGTGCCCTGCACCGAGAGAATGCGCCAGTCGGGATTGGCGGGCGAATGGGCGCGGCTCAGCACATCGAAGGCGGCCTGCGAATTGCCGTTGTCGGCCAGCGCGCGGCCGTAGCCGGCGAGCAGCGCCTTGTTGCCGGGATTGGCGATGGTGGCCTGTTCGAGCACGGCGGCGGCCTGCGCGCGCTGCCCGGTGGCGCGAAGCGCCTGGCCGTAGGCCAGCGCCGCTTCGGCATCCTTGGGATTGGCACGATAGCGCTCGCCGTAGACGTCAACCGCTTGCCGCGGATCATCGGGGACGGCGGCTGTCTTCGGCGACGTAATCGCGCCCGTCACATCGGACATGGTCTGGCAGCCGCCAAGGCTTGCGGCCAGAGCCGCGCTCACGGCCGCGGATGCGAGAAGCCGGGCAAGATACCCGGCATGGCTGGACTGTCGACGCATGGTACTTCAACTCGCGGGGTATCGGGCGAACGGAGCCGAACGCGACAGCAATAGACTGTTAACCCTAACGGCTGGTTAATTGGCCGTGCTATGCAAACCGCGGCACGCCCGCCCGCCCCGCTTTACGAGACCAGCATGCATTCCCTGTTCGAGACCGCGCCGACCGCCCCCGCCATTCCGATTACGTTCGCCACCAAGACGACATGGCCCGCCATCGCCAAGGGCCTTCCCGAACCGTCCCGGCAATTTGCCGCAGCCAACGACTTCACCGCCAAACCCGGCAAGTGCCTGATCCTGCCCGCGCCCGACGGGCAGATCGCGCAGGTCGTCTTCGGCCTGGAGGACGAAGGCAGCAACTCCCGCGACCTGTTCCGGCCCGGCGCGCTGCCGGGCCTGCTGCCTTCAGGCGTCTATCGCTTTGCCAACGCGCCGCACGACGTGCGCCTTGCGACACTTGCGTTCGCGCTCGGCAGCTATCGCTTCGGTCGCTATCGCAAAGCCGAAAAGCCCGGTGTCCGGCTGGTCCCGCCCGACGGCGTCGACGTCGCCGATATCGTGCGGATGGCGGAAGCCGCATCGCTGGCGCGCGACCTCATCAACACGCCGTCGAACGACATGGGCCCGGAGCAACTGGCGCAGGCGGCCGAGGTACTGGCAAAGCGCTTCGGCGCCAGCTTCGCTTGCATCGTCGGCGACCAGCTGCTCGCACAGAACTTTCCGCTGATCCACGCCGTCGGCATGGCCTCGACCCGTGCGCCGCGGCTGATCGATATGCGTTGGGGCGATCCCGCCCACCCCAGGGTGACCCTGGTCGGCAAGGGCGTCTGCTTCGACACCGGCGGCCTCGACCTGAAACCGTCGAGCGGCATGCTGATTATGAAAAAGGACATGGGCGGCGCCGCCAATGTGCTGGCGCTGGCGCAGATGGTGATGGACGCCAAACTGAAAGTCCGGCTGCGGGTGCTGATCCCCGCGGTCGAGAACGCGGTCGCCGGCAACGCCTTCCGTCCGCTCGACATCTTCAGCTCGCGCAAGGGCCCGACGGTGGAGATCGGCAACACCGACGCCGAAGGACGGCTGGTATTGGCCGATGCGCTGGCGCTGGCGGACGAGGAGAAGCCGGACCTGCTGGTCGATCTGGGCACCCTGACCGGTGCGGCGCGGGTGGCGCTGGGGCCTGATTTACCGCCCTTTTACACCAATGATGAGACGCTGGCGGGCGACGTCGCGGTCCATGCGAAAAGGGAGAACGATCCGTTGTGGCGATTGCCGCTGTGGCCGGCCTACGATTCATGGCTGGATTCGAAGGTCGCCGACATCAACAACGCACCGTCGGGCGGATTTGCCGGCTCGATCACCTGCGCGCTGTTCCTGCAGCGCTTCGTGACCGACGCGAAAAGCTGGTTGCATGTCGATATTTACGGCTGGACGCCTTCCGCCAAACCCGCGCGCCCCGAGGGCGGCGAATGCCAGGCGGCGCGTGCAATCTACAAACTGTTGAGCCAACGCTATGGATGACCCGCGCCTGACGCCGGCGCGACCCGAGGTCGCCGCCAAATATCTCGAAGGCAAGGTCAAGGCCGCGCGCTTTGTCGAAGGTGAGGTGTTCGAAGTCGCCGAGGCGATTGCGCCGCTGCGCTCAGGCCCCTTCGCCGACGCCGAGCTGGCGACGCAGGCGCTGAAGGGCGAACGCGTCACGGTTTACGACCGCAACGGCGAAGGTTTTGCCTGGGGTCAACTCAACAGCGACGGTTATGTCGGCTGGATGGCCGATGCCGCGCTGGCAAAGATCGCCGCCTCGCCAACGCACAAGGTGACGGCGTTGCGCACCTTCGCGTTTCCGGGTCCCTCGATCAAATTGCCGCCGGTCGAGACGCTGTCGTTGGGCGCGAGAGTGACCGTGAGCCGCGACGACGGCGCCTTCGCCGTCACCCCCGACGGCTGGTATCTGCCGCGGCGGCATCTCGGTCCGCTCGACGCGCTCGAAGACGATTTCGTCGCGGTCGCCGAACGATTTGTCGGCACGCCCTATCTGTGGGGCGGCAAGACCAGCCTCGGCATCGATTGCTCCGGCCTGGTCCAGGTGTCACTCAACGCCGCCGGCACCGGCTGCCCGCGCGACAGCGACATGCAGCGGGACGGCCTCGGCCGGACGTTGAACGCGGCCGAAATGCACAAACTGCAACGCGGCGACCTGATCTTCTGGAAGGGACATGTCGCGATCGTCAGGGATAGCGAGACCATCGTGCACGCCAATGCGCATCACATGGCAACGGTGATCGAGAACACGCGCGAAGCCATCGCGCGCATCAAGGCCGCCGGCAGCGAGGTCACGGCGATCAAGCGGCTCTAGACCCCGGCCGCCCCACTCGGAACGGCTTCGATCCGGAACGCCGCGGCAAACAGCGCGCGGGTGTAGTCGCTCTTCGGATTCTTGAACAGTTCCGCCGCCCGGCCTTCCTCGACCACCTTGCCGAGGCGCATCACGATCAGATGGCTGGCCAGAGATGCCACCACGCGCAAATCGTGCGAGATGAACATGTAGGTCAGGTCGCGCTTGCGCTGCAGTTCGCGCAACAGATCGACCATCTGGGCCTGAAGCAGCATGTCGAGCGCGCTGGTCGGCTCGTCCAGCACGACGAAGTTCGGCTCCAGCACCACCGCACGCGCGATCGAAATGCGCTGGCGCTGGCCGCCGGAAAATTCATGCGGATAGCGGAAGCGCCATTCCGGGTTGAGCCCGACATCCTCCAGCGCCTTGATGACGCGCGTCTCGCGCTCCTCGTACGACAGCGAGGGCTGATGCACGCTCAAGCCCTCGGCGACGATATCGCCGACCGACATCCGCGGGCTCAACGCGCCGAACGGATCCTGAAACACGATCTGCATGTCGCGCCGATACGGCAGCATCGCCTTGAAGCGCAGCCCCTGAATGTTGTTGCCGAGAAACACGATCGGCCCGTCGGAGGAAATCAGGCGCAGCAACGCAAGTCCCAACGTGGTCTTGCCCGAACCGGATTCGCCGACGACGCCGAGCGTCTCGCCCTTGCGTACCGCGAGACTCACACCGTCGACCGCCTTGATGTGCCCGACGGTCGAGCGCAGCAGGCCCCGCTTGATCGGAAACCAGACCTTCAAATTTTCGGCCGACATCACGACCGGCGATTCCGGCCTCGGCGGCGCCGGATCGGGCTTTGGCTCGGCAGCCAGCAGCGCGCGGGTATAGGCATGTTTCGGCGCAGTAAAGACCTGCTCGACCGGCCCCTGCTCGACGATCTTGCCCGAATTCATGACGCAGACGACGTCGGCGATGCGGCGCACGATGCCGAGATCATGGGTGATAAACAGCAGACTCATGCCGAGCCGCGCGCGAATTTCGGCGAGCAGCGCCAGGATCTGCGCCTGCACGGTGACGTCGAGCGCGGTGGTCGGCTCGTCCGCAATCAGCAGGTCCGGTTCGTTGGCGAGCGCCATCGCGATCATCACGCGCTGGCGCTGACCGCCCGACAACTGATGCGGATAGCTCTTCAGCCGGGTCTCGGGATCGGGAATGCCGACCTGATTCAATAGTTCAAGCGTTCGCGCCCGCGCCATCGCGCCGCGGATACCGTTGTGAAGAAACAGGATCTCGCCGATCTGCGCCTCGATGGTGTGAAGCGGATTGAGCGAGGTCATCGGCTCCTGGAAAATGATCGAGATGTCGTTGCCGCGGATCTCGCGCATCTCGTTCTCGGACGCCGTCAAGAGATCGCGGCCCCGGAAACGGATGCTGCCCGAGGGGTGCGAGGCGCTCGGATAGGGCAGCAGTTTCAGGATCGACAGCGCGCTGACGGATTTTCCCGAGCCGGATTCGCCGACCAGCGCCACGCACTCGCCGCGCTTGATGGAAAACGAGACCTGGTCGACCGCAAGCGTATTGCCGAACGCCACCGAGAGGTCTCGAACGTCGAGCAAGGGCTGGTTGATGGCGTCCATTTACGAAAGATCCTGAACCAGCTTGAGCAGCGTACCGTCCTCGTGTCCGACGCGAACCATTCCGACAGGAAGTTTCAGATCCCGATCGGAAGACACGAATGTGTTGCACCCCGCCTGTATCGCGGTAACGACGTGAATCGCATCTGGCAGCTTTGGCATCGATCCCCGCGCTTCGAAAGACGGCCGCACGAGATTTCTTCTGTAGTCGGCTGTCTCAATCAATATGCCGCGCGTCACGGGAAGCAAATCGAAAAGGCCACTGTGCAAAATCAACGTCAGGTAGCTCCGACGCTGAATGACATTCGCCTTTGGTAGCACTTCTGCCAAAGTAAATTCACTGGTGTAGGCCGGCTCCGCCTGACGCCTCAGGGCCTCGAAAAGCGAATGGAGTTGGGAGGAACTCTCGCTGGCGCCCTCTATTGCGTAAATGAAAGCGTTCGAATCCAGATAGATTCTGCGACCGGGCAGCTGGTCAGTCATCCCATTCATCTCGATCGCGACGCAGATCGTCGTCGATCTCCCGGGCAGTCCGGAAAGGCGGCGCCCGTAACGCCCATATCTCTTCGGCGCTCATCACCTGTCTTGGCGGCTTCGCCTCTTCTTCGACGATCGTGACCGTAACGGTCGCCGTCGGATCCACGCCAGCCCGTAAATCTTCCGGTAGCTTCGATGCGGGATAATGTTCCCTGACGATCCTGTTCATACCTCACCTCTCGGCAACCAAGATATACCACGATTTTACCGGAACGTCTTGCGCGGATCGAAGGCGTCGCGCGCGGCTTCGCCGATGAAGATCAGCAGCGACAGCATGATCGCGACCGAGAAAAAGCCGGTGAAGCCGAGCCACGGCGCCTGCACGTTGGCTTTGGCCTGCGACAGCAATTCGCCCAGCGACGGCGAGCCGGGCGGCAGGCCGAAGCCGAGGAAATCCAGCGCCGTCAGCGTCATCACCGAGGACGACACGATAAACGGCAGAAACGTCATGGTCGCCACCATCGCATTCGGCAGCAGATGGCGGAACATGATGGTGGCATTGGAGACGCCGAGCGCGCGCGCCGCCTGGATATATTCGAAGTTTCTCCCGCGCAGGAATTCGGCGCGCACCAGCCCCACCAGCGATACCCAGGAGAACAGCAGGAGAATGCCGAGCAGGATGAAGAAGCCCGGCGGCAGCACCGCCGAGATGATCAACAGCAGATAGAGCGACGGAATCGCGTTCCAGATTTCGATGAAGCGCTGGAAGCCGAGATCGATCCAGCCGCCGAAATAACCCTGCACCCCGCCAGCGGCGATGCCGATGATCGAGGAGACGATGGTCAGCGTCAGGCCGAACAATACCGAGATACGGAAACCGTAGATTAGGCGTGCCACCACGTCGCGGCCCTGATCGTCAGTGCCGAGCCAGTTATATTCGAGATCGCGGCAGCCGCTGAGATGCTTCTTCTGCACCACTTCGCTGCACTGCTGTTCGGTCAGCATCCAGGTCGGCTTCGACGGCGCCGGCGTCGGCAGATCGAGGTTATGGGTGTCGTAGGAATAGCGGATCAGCGGCCAGAAGATGGTGCCGCCCTTGTCGGCGATCTGCTTCTGCAGATAGGGATCGCGATAATCCGCGGCGGTCTCGAAGTCGCCTCCAAACGTGGTCTCGGAATAGCTGACGAAGGCCGGCCAGTAGAGATGGCCGTCATACTTGATCAGGAACGGCCGGTCGTTGGCGATCAATTCGGCAAACAGCGAGACCACGAACAGGACCAGGAAGATCCAGAACGACCAGTAGCCGCGGCGGTTCGCCTTGAAGTTCTGCCAGCGACGGCGGTTGAGCGGCGACGGCGCGAACCGGCTGCGCGTGATCGGCACCGCCTCGCCGAGCGGCGCTTGCGTCGTGGTCTCAATCGGCTGGGGCGCAATGACCGTCATCAGACCTCGCGCGCCTCGAAATCGATCCGTGGATCGATCCACATATAAGCGAGATCGGAGACCAGATTGACCACGAGACCGACCAGCGAAAAGATGAACAGCGTGCCGAACACCACCGGGTAGTCGCGGTTCAGCACGCTCTCAAACCCGAGCAGGCCGAGGCCGTCGAGCGAGAAGATAGTTTCGATCAAAAGCGAGCCGGAGAAGAAGGCGTGAATGAACGCGCCGGGAAAACCCGCGATCACGATCAGCATCGCGTTTCGGAAGACGTGATTGTACAGCACCTGCCGCTCGCTGCAGCCCTTGGCCCGCGCCGTCATCACATACTGCTTGCGGATTTCGTCGAGGAACGAGTTCTTGGTCAGCAGCGTCATGGTGGCGAAAGCGCCCAGCGCCATCGAGATCAGCGGCAGCGTGATATGCCAGAAATAGTCGATGATCTTCCAGTACCACGGGAATTGCGCCCAGCCGTCCGAGGTCAGGCCGCGCAATGGGAAGATGTTGAAGAACGAGCCGCCGGCGAACAGAATGATCAGCAGGATCGCGAACAGGAAGCCCGGTATAGCAAAGCCGACGATGATGATGGCCGAGGTCCAGGTATCGAACCGCGAGCCGTCCTGCACCGCCTTGCGGATGCCGAGCGGAATCGAGATCAGATAGGTCAAGAGCGTCATCCAGATCCCGAGCGACATCGAAACCGGCAGCTTCTCCTTGATGAGCTGGAGCACGCTGACGTCGCGGAAATAGCTCTTGCCGAAATCGAAGCGGGCGAAGTTCCACAGCATCAGGGCGAAACGCTCCGGCGCCGGCTTGTCGAAGCCGAACTGCGTTTCCAGCTTCTTGATGAAGTCCGGATCGAGCCCCTGCGCGCCGCGATATTTCGAACTGACCGCGTCCGCGGCCGCGCCGACCTGGCCACGCGCGACGATGTCGCCGCCGGAAGATCCCGAAATCCGGGAGGTGCCGCCGGTGTCGGCGCCGGAAAGCTGCGCCAGCACGCGCTCCACCGGTCCGCCCGGTGCGAACTGCACGACGATGAACGAGACCAGAAGGATCCCCAACAGCGTCGGGACCATCAGCAGAATGCGGCGGGCGATATAGGAGGCCATGAATTACTTCGCCTGCTCTGACTTGCCGGCCTTGGCGGGATCGGCCCACCAGTTGTCGGGCGCGCCGGTGCCTTGCGCGTAGCGTGCCGGCTTCGGCGGATGCGCGAACAGGTCCCAATACGCCACCGGGTGCGTCGAGCGGTACCACTGCGGCACCCAGTAGCGGCCGGCGCGAAACACCCGGTCGAGCGCGCGGCAGGCGTTGGTCAGGTCGTTCCGCGTTTCGGCGCTGATGGCTTTGTCGACCAGAGCGTCGATCGCCGGATTGGCTACTCCGGCCAAATTGTACGATCCCTTGGTGGCAGCCGCCTGCGACGTAAAATACGGCCGTAGGCTGTCGCCCGGCGTCGCCGACATGCTCAGGCGCTGGGTCGTGATGTCGAAATCGAACGACTCGACGCGGGCGCGGTATTGAACGGCGTCGATCATCCGGATCGCGGCATCAATGCCGAGCTGGCCGAGATTTTTGATGAAAGTCGCGTGATGCGGCTGGAACGACACCTCATCGAGCAGGAATTCGATCGTGAAAACCTCGCCGTTCGGCAGCACCCGCTTGCCGTCCTTTACGGGAAGTCCGGCTTCGTGCAGCAATTGCTGCGCCTTGCGCAGCAGCGCGCGGTCCTGTCCGGAGCCGTCGGACACCGGCGGCACGAACGGCTGACCGAACACCTCGTCCGGCACCTTCCCGCGGAACGGCTCGAGCAGCTTCAACTCTTCCGGCGACGGCAGCCCGGTCGCCACCATGTCCGAATTCTGGAACGGCGAGCAGGTGCGCGCATAGGCGCCGTACATCACGGTCTTGTTGGTCCATTCGAAGTCGAACGCGTAGTTGACCGCCTCGCGCACCCTGGGGTCCTTGAGCTTGTCGCGACGGGTATTGAAGAACCAGCCCTGGCCGCCGGACGGCGTTTCGTCCGGCAACGTCTCGCGCTTGACGCGGCCGTCCTTGACTGCCGGAAAATCGTAACGCGTGGCCCAGATGCGCGCGGTGAACTCTTCGCGGTAAAGATAGCTCTTGCCGGAAAAGCCTTCGAACGCCACGTCGCGGTCGCGATAGAACTCGTAGCGCACGGTATCGAAATTGAAGTTGCCGCGGCAGACCGGAAGATCGGCCGCCCACCAGTCCTTGACCCGGTCGTATTCGACGTAGCGGTTGGCCTCGTATCGGCCGACCTTGTAGGGCCCGGAGCCGAGCGGCGCCTCGAGCGTCGATTCGTCGAACGGGCGCGTCGCGTAATAGGCTTTCGAGAAGATCGGCAGGCCCGCCACGTAGAGCGGCACGTCGCGCGCCCGGTTCGGCGCGAACATTACGGCCACCGTCGCATCGTCGAGCGCCTCGGCCTTCACCAGATCGCGCAACTGCACCAGAATCAGCGGGTGGCCTTTTTCCTTCAGCGTGTTGATCGAGAAGGCGACATCATGGGCGGTCAGCTTCGAGCCGTCGTGAAACCGGGCCTCGGGCCGCATCGAGAAGCGGTAGGTCAGCTTGTCAGGCGAGATCCGCACCGACTTCGCCGCCAGACCATACATCGCATCGGGCTCGTCGTTGGCCCGCACCATCAGCGACGCAAAGGTCATGTCCATGCCCTGGGCGCCCTCGCCCTTGAGGATGTAGGCGTTGAACGAATTGAAGGTCTGAAACGATTGATTGTAGGCGCGCACCGACGGGATCAGGGAGAACGCCCCGCCCTTCGGCGCCACCGGATTGACGTAGTCGAAATGGTGGAAGTCGGCCGGATATTTCAGATCGCCGAACACCGACAGCCCGTGCGTTTCGGCGCCGCCTTCGGCGTAAGCGAGCGGCCCGAGCTGCACAGCGCTCAGCGCGCCGACGCCGAGGCCGAGCACGTGCCGGCGATTGAACAGCGCCATGGACGATTCCTTCAACTGCGCCTTCCGATCCTGGCTGCTTTTTCGGCGTCGAACCACCACACCGTCGGGAATCCGGAAACGCCGTATTTCGGCAGGGGATCGGGGTGGCTGAAGCGGTCCCAGCGCGCATAACGCTGGAAGCCATAGAGGAATTGCGGAACGAGATAGAAGTTCCAGAGCAACACCCGGTCCATCGCCCTGGAGGCCGCGACCAGCTCGGCGCGGTTCTTGGCGAAGATGATCCGTTCGATCAACGCATCGACCGCCGGATTCTTGATCCCCGGCAGGTTGCGGCTTCCGGGACGGTCGGCTGCCTCCGAGCCGAAATATTCGCGCTGTTCGTTGCCCGGCGACAGCGACTGCGCCCACACCACCGTGGTGATATCGAAGTCGAAGCTGCGAATCCGGTTCTGATACTGGACATCGTCGACGGTGCGGACGTTGACGTTGATGCCGAGACGCTCCAGCGACGGCTTGTAGAACAGCGTCATCCGCTCCATGCCCGGATCGGGATTCAGAATCTCGACGCTGACCGGCTGCCCGGCCGGATCGACCAGCTTGCGGTCGCGGATTTCAAATCCGGCTTCCTTGAGCAGGCGCGTCGCCTCGCGCAGATTGGCGCGGACCGCTTCGGGATTGCCGTTCACCGGATTGGTGTAGGCCGTGGTGAATACTTCCGGCGGCACCTTGTCCCGCACGGTTTCGAGGATCTGCAATTCGAGGCCCTCGGGAACGCCGCGGGAGGCAAGCTCGGTGCCTTCGAAATAGCTGTTGTCACGGGTGTATTCCCCGGTCGAAAGCTGCCGGTTCATTTCCTCGAAATCGAACGCGTAATTGAAGGCGCGACGCAGCCGCGCATCCTTGAACAGCGGACGGCGAAGGTTGAACGCCCATCCCTGCATCCGCCCGGAGCTCAGGACCGGAAACTTCTCCTTGATCACGCGGCCCTCGCGCACGGCGGGGAAATCGTAGGCCACCGACCATTCCTTGGCGCTGAGCTCCGCGATCCAGTCGAGCTGATCGGCCTTGAAGGCTTCGCGCCCGACGGTGCTGTCGCGGAAGAATTCGTAGCGGATCTGATCGAAATTATGCTGGCCGACGCCTTGGGGAATGTCTTTGCCCCAATAGTCCGGAACACGCTCCAGCAGCACCGAGCGGCCGGCGACGAATTCCTTGATGCGATAGGGCCCCGATCCCAACGGGGGCTCCAGCGTGGTCGCGGCGATATCCCGCTTGCGGCCCTGCGAATCCGTTCCTTCCCACCAGTGCTTGGGAAACACCGTCACTTCGCCCGCGATCACCGGCAGTTCGCGGTTGCCGGGCCCGTCGAAGATGAATTTCACATCGCGCTCGCCGATCTGTTCGCAACCGGTGATGTGACGGTAGTAGGAGCTGTACATCGGGCTGTGGGTCTTCAGCGCGTTGAACGAGAAGATCACGTCGGCCGGCGTCACCGGCTTGCCGTCGTGCCAGCGCGCATTCGGGCGCAACCGGTAGATCACATAGGAGAAGTCGTCGGGATGGGCCGCCACTTCCGCCAGCACGCCATAGGCGGTCGACACCTCGTCGAGCGACTGGCTGGTCAGCGACTCGAACAGCAGCCCGACGCCGCTGGCGATCGATCCCTTAAGTCCGGCGATCACAATATTGAAATTGTCGAAGGTGCCGATTTCGAGCTGGCGGATGAGGCCGCCCTTCGGTGCGTCCGGGTTGACGTAGTCGAAGCGCTTGAAGCCGGCCGGGTATTTGATGTCGCCAAAGGTGGCGAGCGCGTGCCGCCATTTGAGCCCGTCCGGTGCGGCCTGCGCTTGCGCTGGCGTGATCCCGCCTAGATACGGGGTGAGTCCCAGGGCCGGGACCGTCGCGGCGACAGCGCCGCCCTGCAGAAGATGTCGTCGGGTAATCGCCAAATGAGGAGTTCCTGTTTACGGCCCCGACGCTAACCAGCGCTCAATATAAGGCAAGGGTTCGACAAATTACGTTGCTTTTTCCTCATGATAATAGCCCACAAGCCACAACGGTGCGGCGAAACGTCCCGATAACGACAATGCGATCCGTTTACGAAAAACGGCCAGGCAATGCCTGGCCGTGCTGTCGCCTGCAAGTCCATGCCGGACTGCCGAAATGTTATTTCGCCGCGGTCGGAAGCGGAACCGGCTTGTCGGCCAGGGTGGCCAGATAAGCGATCACGTCGGCACGCTCGCTGTCCTTCGGGATACCGGCAAAGCCCATGGCGGTACCGGGAACGAAGCCCTTCGGATTGGCGATGAACTTGTTGAGGTCTTCGAACGTCCACTCGCCGCCCTTGCCCTTCATGGCCGCTGAGAAGTTGAAGCCACCCTTGCCCTCGCCCTTCTTCTCGCCGACGGTGCCGAACAGGTTCGGACCGACGCGGTTCGGGCCACCCTTTTCGAAGGTGTGGCAGGCGGCGCACTTCTTGGCGGCGGCAGCACCCTTCTCGACGGAAGCGGTCTGCAGCAGCTTTTCGATCGGCTCCGACGGCGCAGCCGCTTCCTTGGCGCCACCTTCGTGGGCCTCTTCCTTCACGGCGATCTCGAAGCCCGGCTTTTCCGGCATCTTGGGCGAGAAAATCGCGCCGGCGCCAAAGCTCGTCACCAGAAGCAGGATGCAGGTACCAAGGAGGGCACCGATGATCTTATTGAGTTCGAAGGAGTCCATTGCGGATCAGGCTCCAGCCCTGAAGGTCGACGTAAGGCCGGCAGAACGGCCGCGGAATAGCATCAGGAATCAGGCTTTCGCGCTGCACCCTCAGCAGGGTTGAGATATCGGTT
Source organism: Bradyrhizobium sp. KBS0727 (assembly GCF_005937885.2). Classification (NCBI taxonomy): domain Bacteria; kingdom Pseudomonadati; phylum Pseudomonadota; class Alphaproteobacteria; order Hyphomicrobiales; family Nitrobacteraceae; genus Bradyrhizobium; species Bradyrhizobium sp. KBS0727. The sequence continues at coordinate 6,521,117 of NZ_CP042176.1, forward strand.
TGCCCGGGCTCTGGCAACCCGTATAAACGCCCCGACTTTCCGCCAATCCCCATTATTTCCGGCCTGTTTTCGAGGCCGCCTCTGACTGCGTACCGATGACCGACCCTCGCACTCTGGTGCTGATTCCCGCCCGCATGGCGGCGACCCGTCTGCCGGGCAAGCCGCTGCTGGATATCGGCGGCATGCCGATGATCGTCCACGTGTTGCGGCGGGCGGAAGAGGCAGAGATCGGCCGGGTCGCGGTCGCCACCGACACGCCCGAGATCGCGGCCGCGGTGAGAACCCATGGCGGCGAGGTGGTCATGACCCGCCCCGACCACCCCTCCGGCTCGGACCGGATCTTTGAGGCCCTGCAACAGCTCGATCCCGGCGGGAAGATCGAGATCGTGGTCAATCTGCAGGGCGATTTTCCGACCATTTCGCCCGGCAATATCCGAGACGTGCTGCCGCCGCTGGCCGACCCTGCGGTCGATATCGCGACGCTTGCGGCCCAGATCCACACCGACGAAGAGGCCACCAACCCGAACGTGGTGAAGGCGGTCGGCTCGCCGATTGGCCCGCGGCGGTTGCGTGCGCTTTATTTTACGCGGGCGACGGCGCCGACCGGCGACGGGCCGCGCTACCACCACATCGGCCTTTATGCCTATCGGCGGGCCGCGCTGGAGCGGTTCGTGACGCTGCCGCCCTCGCCGCTGGAGCGGCAGGAGAAGCTGGAGCAGCTTCGGGCGCTGGAGGCCGGCATGCGGATCGACGTCATGATCGTCGACACCGTCCCGCGCGGCGTCGACACCCCGGCCGATCTCGAAACCGCCCGTCGCATACTAAAGCCCCGTTCTGATTGAACGGCGCTTTATCCTTTTGTTTTGACGCGTTTTCTTAACGTGAACCGGCATCCACTTCGCTCGAAAACGCTCTAGCCAAAGCCTGAACCGCTGTTACAAGGCGCCCCATGACCAAGAAGCTGAAAATCGCATTCCAGGGCGAGCCTGGCGCGAACTCCCATATCGCCATCGTCGAGGCCTATCCCGACGCCGAGCCGTTGCCCTGCCCGACCTTCGAGGACGCGCTGGCCGCGATCGCCTCGGGCGAGGCCGATCTCGGCATGATCCCGATCGAAAATTCGGTCGCCGGCCGCGTCGCCGACATCCATCATCTGTTGCCGCAGTCCGGCCTGTTCATCGTCGGCGAATGGTTTTTGCCGATCCATCACCAGCTGATGGCGCCGCGCGGCACCAAACTGGCCGACATCAAGACCGTCGAGAGCCACGTCCACGCGCTCGGCCAGTGCCGCCGCATCATCCGCAAGCTCGGCATCAAGCCGATCGTGTCGGGCGATACCGCCGGAAGCGCGCGCATCGTCGCCGAACGCGGCGACAAATCCTGCGCGTCGATCGCCTCACGACTCGCATCCGAGATCTACGGCCTCGATATCCTGGCCGAGGACGTCGAGGACGAAACCCACAACACCACCCGCTTCGTGGTGCTGGCGCGCGACGAGAAGTGGGCCGCGCAGGGCTCGGGGCCGCTCGTTACCTCTTTTGTTTTCCGGGTCCGCAACCTGCCGGCTGCGCTCTACAAGGCGCTCGGTGGCTTCGCCACCAATGGCGTCAACATGACCAAGCTCGAGAGCTACATGGTCGACGGCGAATTTTTCGCGACGCAATTCTATGCCGATGTCGACGGACATCCCGACGACAAGGGTCTCGCTTTTGCGCTGGAGGAACTGAAGTTTTTCTCGCGCGAATTCCGCATCGTCGGCGTCTATCCCGCGCAGCCCTTCCGCCTGACCTTCAGCGGCAACGGGGATTGATTCAACGGCTGTCATTCCGGGGCATGCGTAGCGTGAACCCGGAATCTCGAGATTCCGGGTTCGATGCTTCGCATCGCCCCGGAATGACGGTGAGTCAGATGCGCTACTTCCGACGCCCGCAAACCTACGCCGCCGCCTGCTTGCCCAGCCCGAACGCGTCCGCCAGCAGGCTGTACGACTTCTTGCGCGCGTCGTGGTCGTAGACCGCGGTGATGATCATCAGCTCATCGGGCTTCGCGGCGTCCAGCGTCGGCTGCAGCTTCGACAGGATGGTGGCAGGACTGCCGACGAACAGCCGCGAGCGGTTGCGCGCGATCGAGGCGCGCTCGGCGTCCGTGTAGGGATAGGCCAGCGCCTCTTCGACGCTGGGCAGCGGCAGAAACTCTCCGCGGTCGCGGCGCAGGCGGTTGAGGTCCATCGAGGATGCCAGTTTTTCGGCTTCCGCGTCGGTCTCCGCAGCAACGGCGGCGACCGCCAGAATGCCGTGCGGCGTCGCGCGCCAGCCTCCGGCCGGCTTGAAATGCGCATGATAGTTGGTCATCGCCGCGACCGCGTCATAGGACGCGAAATGATGCGCAAAGGCGAAGCCCATGCCGACCTGCGCGGCAAGCTCCGAACTGTAGTCGGACGAGCCGAGCAGCCAGATCGGCGGCAGCGGCGAATCGTCCGGCATCGCCACCACATTGTTGTAGGGATGGCCGGGCGGGAATCCGCGGGTCTCCCACAGGATCAATTCCTGCAGCCGCTCGAGAAAATCGTCGCCCTCGCGGCGATCGAGCCGGCTGCGCAAAGCATGCGCGGTCGCGCCATCGGTGCCGGGCGCGCGGCCGAGGCCGAGATCGATGCGGCCGGGAAACAGCGCCTCCAGCATCTTGAAGCGTTCGGCCACCACCAGCGGCGCGTGGTTGGGCAGCATCACGCCGCCGGAGCCGACGCGGATGTTTTTCGTCACCGCCGCGATCTGCCCGATCATCAGGTCGGGCGCGGGGCTCGCCACCGAAGCCAGGTTATGATGCTCGGCGAGCCAGTAGCGGACATAGCCGAGAGCATCGACATGGCGCGCCAGGTCGATGCTGTTGCGCAGGGCCGCAGCAGGTCGGGTGCCGGTGGTGACGACGGAAAGGTCGAGAACGGAAAGCGGGATCATGGCGCTAAGCTAGTGCGGCAATGGCCGGCCACAAAGGGCTTGGCTGTGCAGATCAGGCCCGCGCACCCGGGCGCACGAAGCCTCTGGCGGCCACCGCAAGTGGGCTGCAATATAATAAGACCAACACAATCCGAAATTGCCCAACACCCGTTTGTACAGCAGAACCAAGCGTATAAATCGTATTAATACATTGAAATAGCTATATATTACACTAGATATCCATCTTGAATTACGCTTGCCCACTATGCGAATATATGAAGCATATTTAGCATATATTTCGTATCCATTGGGCAATTTCCCATGCCTGATGGGCTGTTTTGAGCGTCTCGTTTGGCTTATTTTAGCTGATAGCCGCTAGGCCAGATGGTGGCCCAATTCTGTGGAGCTCCGCGACTGCCATGACCGAGGTACCCTCTCCCGCATCGGACGGGCCGCGCGAACTCCATTCGCCCAAAATCTCCTTCGAGTTCTTCCCGCCGAAAACCGAGGAGATGGAGAAGAGCCTGTGGGAGACCGTCAACCGGCTGGCGCCGCTCGCCCCCAACTTCGTGTCGGTGACCTATGGCGCCGGCGGCTCGACGCGTGAGCGTACCCATTCGACCATTGCCCGCATCCTGAAAGAGACCCGCCTGACGCCGGCGGCGCACCTGACCTGCGTCGGCGCGCCCAAGAGCGAGATCGACGACGTGGTGGCGCGCTATCACGAGGTCGGCGTCCGCCACATCGTCGCGCTGCGCGGCGATCCCTCGACCGGCATCGGCACCGCCTATCACGCGCATCCCGACGGCTATCAGACCTCGCCCGAACTCATCGCCGGCATCAAGAAGCGTTATCCCGATATCGAAATCTCGGTGTCGGCCTATCCGGAGAAGCATCCGGAGAGCCCGACCTTCGACGCCGACATCGACACGCTCAAGGCCAAGGTCGAGGCCGGCGCCACCCGTGCCATCACCCAGGTGTTCTTCGACAACGACCTTTACTTCCGCTACCTCGACCGCGTCCGCGCCCGCGGCATCGATATTCCGGTCGTGCCGGGCATCATGCCGATGCACAATTTCAAGCAGGCGCGCGGCTTCGTGACCCGCGCCGGGACGACCGTGCCGGAGTGGCTCGCGGACAAGTTCGAGGGCCTCGACGACGACGCCGAAACCCGCAAGCTGGTCGCCGCCACCGTCGCGGCCGGGCAGGTGCAGAAGCTCGCCAAGCACGGCGTCGATACCTTTCATTTCTACACCATGAACCGCGCGGACCTCGTGTTTGCGATCAGCCATCTCCTGGGCATTCGCCCCCATGGCGCACAGAAGGCTGCCTGATCCGATGACCGCTCCGATTTCGCCCAAGCGAACCGCCCTGCTCGCCGCCGCCCGTGAACGTATTCTGGTGCTCGACGGCGCCATGGGCACGATGATCCAGGGCCTGCAATACGACGAGGCCGCGTTTCGCGGCGCGCGCTTCGCGGACTTCCACCGCGACGTGCGCGGCAACAACGATCTGCTGATCCTGACGCAGCCGAAGGCGATCGAGAACATCCACGCCGCATACCTGCGCGCCGGGGCCGACATCGTCGCCACCAACACCTTCTCCTCGACCTCGATCGCGCAGGCCGACTACGACATGTCGGACCTGGCCTACGAACTCAACCGTGACGGCGCCAGGCTCGCGCGCGCCGCGGCCGAGCGCGTCGCCGCCGAGGACGGCAAACAGCGCTTCGTCGCCGGCGCACTGGGCCCGACCAACCGCACCGCCTCGATCTCGCCCGACGTGTCCAACCCCGGCTATCGCGCCGTCACCTTCGACGACCTGCGCAAGGCCTATGGCGAGCAGATCAACGGCCTCCTCGACGGCGGCGCTGATTTGCTGCTGGTCGAAACCATCTTCGACACGCTGAACGCCAAGGCGGCGCTCTACGCCATCGCCGAGATCACCGAAGCGCGCGGCATCGACGTGCCCGTGATGATCTCCGGCACCATCACTGACAAATCCGGCCGCCTGCTGTCGGGGCAATTGCCGGAAGCGTTCTGGAACTCGGTGCGGCACGCCCGACCGGCCACCATCGGCTTCAACTGCGCACTCGGCGCCGAAGATCTGCGTGCTCACATCGCCGATATCGGCCGCGTCGCCGACACGCTGGTATGTGCCTATCCGAACGCCGGACTGCCCAATGAATTCGGTCAGTACGACGAAACCCCGGAATACATGGCGCGGCTGATCGGCGAGTTCGCCCGTGACGGCCTCGTCAACATCGTCGGCGGCTGCTGCGGCACCACGCCGGACCATATCGCGGCGATTGCCGCCGCCGTCGCCCCGCACAGACCGCGCGTTGTGCCTGCGATCGAGCCGCGGCTGCGGCTGTCGGGGCTGGAGCCGTTCGAACTGACGCCCGCGATCCCCTTCGTCAATATCGGCGAGCGCACCAACGTCACCGGATCGGCGAAATTCCGCAAGCTGATCACCGCCGGTGACTACACCGCCGCACTGGCGGTGGCGCGCGACCAGGTCGAGAACGGCGCGCAGATCATCGACGTCAACATGGACGAGGGCTTGCTGGATTCCGAAGCCGCGATGGTGACGTTCCTCAATCTCGTCGCCGCCGAGCCCGACATCGCCCGCGTCCCCGTGATGGTGGATTCCTCCAAATTCGCCGTGATCGAGGCCGGCCTGAAATGCGTGCAGGGCAAGCCGGTGGTGAACTCGATCTCGATGAAGGAGGGCGTGGAGAAATTCATCCACGAGGCCCGCATCGCGCGCCGCCATGGCGCCGCCGTGGTGGTGATGGCGTTCGACGAGGCCGGCCAGGCCGACACGTTCGCGCGCAAGACCGAAATCTGCAAGCGCGCCTACGACATCCTGGTCGGCGAGCTCGACTTTCCGCCCGAGGACATCATCTTCGATCCGAATATCTTTGCGATCGCGACCGGGCTCGAGGAACACAACAATTACGGCGTCGACTTCATCGAGGCGACGCGCTGGATCCGCCAGAATCTGCCGGGCGCGCATATTTCCGGCGGCGTCTCTAATCTTTCCTTCTCGTTCCGCGGCAACGAGCCGGTGCGCGAGGCCATGCATTCGGTGTTCCTGTATCACGCGATTCATGCCGGCATGGACATGGGCATCGTCAATGCCGGGCAGATGATCGTCTATGACGACATCGACCCCGAACTGCGCCAGACCTGCGAGGACGTCATCCTCAACCGCGACCCCGGCGCGTCCGAGCGGCTGCTGGCGCTGGCGGAGAAATTCCGCGGCAAGGAGAAGCAGACCAGGGAGCAGGACCTGGCCTGGCGCGAATGGCCGGTCGAGAAGCGATTGAGCCACGCGCTGGTGCACGGCATCACCGAATATATCGAGGCGGATACCGAAGCCGCGCGGCTGACGGTCGAGCGTCCGCTGAATGTGATCGAAGGCCCGCTGATGGCCGGCATGAACATCGTCGGCGACCTCTTTGGCGACGGCAAGATGTTCCTGCCGCAGGTGGTGAAGTCGGCCCGCGTGATGAAGCAGGCGGTGGCCTATCTGATGCCGTTCATGGAAGAGGAGAAGGCGCGCAACCTCGCCAACGGCATCACCGGCGACGGCCGCAGCACCGCCGGCAAGATCGTGCTCGCGACCGTCAAGGGCGACGTCCACGATATCGGTAAGAACATCGTCGGCATCGTGCTGCAATGTAACAATTTCGAGGTCATCGACCTCGGCGTCATGGTGCCTGCCGCGAAGATCATCGAGACCGCCAGGGCCGAGGGCGCCGACATCATCGGGCTGTCCGGCCTGATCACGCCCTCGCTCGACGAGATGAGTTTCCTCGCCGGCGAAATGCAACGGCAGGGCATGAAGATGCCGCTGTTGATCGGCGGCGCCACCACCAGCCGCGTCCACACCGCGGTGAAGATCGACCCGAACTACAAGGGCGGTCCGGTTGTGCATGTCAACGACGCCAGCCGCGCGGTCGGCGTCGCCTCGTCGCTGCTGTCGGCCGAGCGGAGCGACGCCTTTGCCGCCGATATCCGCGCCGAATACGCCAAGATTTCCGCGGCGCATTTCCGGGCGCAAGCCGACAAGAAGCGGCTCAAGCTTGGCACAGCGCGCGCCAACAAGGTCGCGATCGACTTCGCCAAGGCGCCGCCGACCAAGCCAAAATTTTTCGGCATCAAGGGTTTTGACGCCTACGACCTGGCTGAATTGGCCGAATACATCGACTGGACGCCGTTCTTCCAGACCTGGGAACTGACCGGGCGCTTCCCTGCCATTCTCGACGATCCCAAGATCGGCGAAGTCGCGCGCTCGCTCTACGACGATGCGCGCAAGATGCTCGACCTCATCGTCAAGGAGAAATGGTTCACCGCGCGCGCCACCATCGGCTTCTGGCCGGCCAATGCGGATGGCGACGACATCGCGGTCTATGCCGACGATAGCCGCAAGCAGCAGATCGCCACCTTCCATACGCTGCGCCAGCAACTCGAGAAGCGCGAAGGCCGTTTCAACGCCGCGCTGTCGGACTTCATCGCGCCGGCAACGTCCGGCGTGCCCGATTATATCGGCGCCTTCGTCGTCACCGCCGGGATCGGCGAGGACGTGGTCGCCGACCGCTTCAGGAACGCCAATGATGATTACTCCTCGATCCTGTGCAAGGCGCTGGCCGACCGCCTCGCCGAAGCCTTCGCCGAGCGGTTGCATGCGCGGGTGCGACGCGAGTTCTGGGGCTACGCACCGGACGAGACCGCGACGCCGGATCAACTGATCCTCGAACAATATGCCGGCATCCGGCCGGCGCCCGGCTATCCCGCCCAGCCCGATCACACCGAGAAGGCGACGCTGTTTCGTCTTCTCGACGCCGAGAACACCGCCGGCGTGAAGCTGACCGAGAGCTTTGCGATGTGGCCGGGCTCGTCGGTGTCGGGGCTGTACTTCTCGCATCCCGAGAGCTTCTATTTCGGCGTCGGCAAGATCGAGCGCGACCAGGTCGAAGACTACGCCGCCCGCAAGGGCATGAGCGTGACCGAGACCGAGCGCTGGCTGGCGCCGGTGCTGAACTATATTCCCTCGCAGGAACCGCATCGCGCGGAGAAGACCGCGCCGTTCGCCCCCGCCAACGACGTGAGCTCCAAGGATTTGGCCTCGCATCCGCCCGGCTGCAACTGCGCGGTGCATCTGGCCTGGCGCAAGAAGGCGGTCGGGGCCTGACTCGTCATCACCGGGCTTGACCCGGTGATCCATCTTCAAGAGACTCCTCACGAAGATGATGGATGCCCGGATCTCCAGCGCGAAGACGCGCTTCGCGCTTTTGTCCGGGCATGACGCTGTGTTTGAGGCCTCCCTCCATGAAATTCTTTTCGTTCTGGCGATCGCTGGCGAGTTTTCGCGTTCGCATCGCGCTCAACCTGAAGCAGGTTCCGGCCGAGGTCGTCTTCGTCGATCTCGACGCCAATGCGCATCGCGACGCGGCGTATCGCGAGGTCAATCCGCAGATGGCACTGCCCTCGCTGGTGCTGGACGACGGCACCGTGCTGTTCCAGTCGCTCGCGATCCTCGAATATCTCGAGGAGACGCATCCCGCCCCGCCGCTGCTGCCGGCCGACCGAAAAGGCCGCGCGCGCGTCCGCGGTCTGGCGCAGATCGTGGCCTGCGAGGGCCATCCGCTGCTGGTGCCGCGGGTACGGCGCTATCTCGACCACGAGCTGAACCTGCGCGACGCCCAGCAGGCGGCGTGGCGCCGGCACTGGACCGTGGAGACGCTGGCCGCGCTGGAAGGCCATCTCGCCGGCGACAAGGGCACGGGGCACTTCTGTCACGGTGATACGCCGACCTTCGCCGACATCTGCATGGTCGGCCATGTCACCGCGGCGGTGACGCAGCAGATCGATCTCGGCCCCTATCCCACCGTGAAGCGGATCTTCGAAACCGCGATGGCGTTGCCCGAATTCGCCAAGGCCCATCCCTCGATGCAGCCGGACACGCCGGAAGCGATGCGGCCGAAGGCGACGTAGTCGCCGGTCACGGATTCAATTGTCAAACAGCCCCCGGTTGTCGTCGCCCGGCTTGACCGGGCGATCCAGTACGCCCCGGCCTATCGGTTCGATCGTCAGCGTCTCTGGAATACTGGATCACCCGCTTTCGCGGGTGATGACGGCAAGAAGCATTCTCGCGGCGCCATGCGCCCGGAGTTTTGAAATAAAACCTTGCCCCATGAAAATCAGAGGGCGCAGGGAAGACCGGGTGCGCGCTGCACCCGCGGTCTCGCGTGCGATGCGTATTAAAAATGCTGCACACGAGCATACAGGTTCAGCGGAGAACACCCGGCCTTCCCTGCGCAATGGCTTTACGGCTTATACGAGTTCGTCCTGGTGACCGGCTTTCTTGCCACCATCGTCAGCTTCAGCTTTCGCCTCCGCCAACTTGACGCCAGCACCGGGGCGTCGGACCCAAACGATTTCACCGTACGCTGCAGCTCGTTCGTCTCGCGTGCTGCCGCGTCCACCGCTCCCTGCCCCTCGTTGCGACGATGGCCAACGCCCCTCTGGTGGGACAGGATGGCGGGAGTTAGACGTCTGATTTGCCCGACGCTGCAACGGAAATATTTTTGCGCGAAGGGCTGGACAGACTTTTGGTGATTTGCCCGTCGTGCCATTTTGTCGCAGTTTTTTCTTCCCCTCCCCTTGTGGGAGAGGGTGGATCGAATGAGCGAAGCTCATTCGAGACGGGTGAGGGGTTTTCTCCGCGGATAGAGACCCCTCATCCGCCCTCGCTCTCGCGAGGGCACCTTCTCCCATCGAAGTCGGATTAATCCGACTTCGACATATTAAGATTGCCCAACTCGGGTAAACCCGAGTTGGGTGGGAGAAGGAAGAAGCATTCTCACCCCTTCGGCGGCGCAAGCGGCTGCACGATTTCCCGAAACTCCGGCAGCGCTTCGCAACGCGCCGCGTGCGCCTGCAGCGCCGGATAGCGCGCGCCGAACAGCGCGGGATGCGCCTCGCCGGTAAAACGCAGCGCGCAGGCGACCGCGATGTCGGCGTGGCCGATGCGGTCGCCGAACCAGTACGGCGTCTTGACCGCCGCGCGTTCCTTTTCCAGTACCGCCAGCACGCCCCCGATCTGCGCCTCGCAGCGCTCGACCCAGAGCGCGAGCTTTTCCTGCCGCAGCACGCGCTCGTAGAGCAGACTGACACCCTTGTCGCCGAGCCCCATCGCCAGCGCCGCAACACGCTGTTGCCGCCAGCGCGCCTCGCCATGCGGCGGAAACATCGCCTTGTCGGGACCGACGCGATCGTCGAGATAATCCAGCATCATGGCGCTCTCGATCAGCGCCTCGCCGCCATCGAGCACCAGCGTCGGCACCCGCTTCAGCGGGTTATACGGCGCGATCTTGTCGGCATCGCCGAAGGTCGACCACGGCCGGTGCTCGAACGGCAGGCCATACAGCCGCAGCGCAATCGCGACGCGACGGACGAAGGGGGAGTCGTATTGGCCGATCAGGATCATGGGGGCGCTCGCTCGTCATGGCCGGGCTTGACCCGGCCATCCATCTAACTTGAAGTGCTATATTGAAGTGTGATGGATGCCCGGATCAAGTCCGGGCATGACGATCCCGAAAATCAATGAGCACCGCATACGAAAACGCCTTCAACAAGAACAAGGCGCGCCCGTGCAAATGCCAGAGGCGACATTTATGCGGACTTCCACTCATCCTTGAATGATTGAATCCGTCCCCGCTTACTCAGGAAATAACTTCAGGAGAGCTGGGTAATCGACATCAATCATCTGTGAGCCTCTAGACTGCGCGTTCTATAGCTCTATCTCCATAGCAAGCTTGGGACGTCTCGTCTCTACCCTTCCCCCTCATCACTCGCCAATACCCCCTTCACCGCGCGCCCCCAGCCCGCGAGCTTCCGCTCTCGCGTCGCCGCGCTCATCGCCGGCTTGAAGCGGTGTTCGAGCCGCCAGTTGTCGGCGAATTTCGCTGGCTCCGGATAGACGCCGGCCTGTAGCCCGGCGAGATAGGCGGCGCCGAGGGCGGTGGTTTCCTGGATCATCGGGCGATCGACCGGCGCGTCGAGGAGGTCGGCGAGGCGCTGCATGGTCCAGTCGGAGGCGGTCATGCCGCCGTCGACGCGGAGCACGATGTTGGCTCCCTTGGCGTCGGGCCAGTCGGCGCGCATCGCGGCCCAGAGGTCGAAGGTCTGGTAGCAGACGCTTTCCAGCGCGGCGTGCGCGAGTTCGGCCGGGCCGGTGTTGCGGGTGAGGCCGAACAGCGCGCCGCGGACGCGCGGATTCCAGTAGGGCGCGCCGAGGCCGACGAAGGCCGGCACCAGATAGACTGATTGCATCGAATCGGATTTGTCGGCTAGCGGGCCGGTCTCGCTGGCCTGCTTGATGATGCCGATCCCGTCGCGCAGCCACTGTACCGCGCTTCCGGCGACGAAGATCGAACCCTCGAGCGCGTAGGTACGCTTACCCTTGAGCTGATAGGCGATGGTCGTCAGCAGCTTGTTCTTCGACGCCACCGGCGTCGTGCCGGTGTTCAGCAGCGCGAAACAGCCGGTGCCGTAGGTCGACTTCATCATGCCGGGCGTGAAGCAGGCCTGGCCGATGGTCGCGGCTTGCTGGTCGCCGGCGATGCCGGAAATGGCGATCGGGCCGCCGAACAGGCTGGCATCGCTGTCGCCGAATTTCGCGGAGGAGTCCTTGACCTCCGGCAACATCGAGCGCGGCACACGCAAGAGCTTCAGCAGGTCATCATCCCATTCGCCGGTGTGGATGTTGAACAGCAGCGTGCGCGAGGCGTTGGTGGCGTCTGACGCGTGCACCTTGCCGCCAGTCAGCCGCCACAGCAGGTAGCAATCGACGGTGCCGAACATCAGCTCGCCGCGCTCCGCGCGCGCTCGCGCGCCCGGCACGTGATCGAGGATCCATGCCACCTTGGTGCCAGAGAAATAGGGATCGATGATCAGGCCGGTCTTGGCCGAAATCGCCGGCTCGTGGCCTTCGGCTTTCAGCCTGGCGCAGACATCCGCGGTGCGGCGATCCTGCCAGACGATGGCGCGGTGCACGGCCTGCCCGGTGGCGCGGTCCCACACCACGGTGGTCTCGCGCTGGTTGGTGATGCCGATCGCGGCGATGTCTTTCGCTTTGAGGCCGGCTTTTTCCAGCGCTTCGCGGCAGACCATGACGGTCGAGGTCCAGATGTCCTCCGGCTCGTGCTCGACCCAGCCGGAGGCCGGAAAATGCTGCGGGAATTCCTGCTGCGCTGTGGCGGCGACGGAAATATCCGAGCGAAACACGATGGCGCGCGAAGATGTGGTGCCCTGATCGATGGCCAGCACAAAGGACATGACGTTACTTCCCAGAACGATGGTTGGTTGCGGCAAGGTGATCGGATTGGGGGAAGAAGGTCAATATGGGGAAGGCGACGTCATTCTTAGCCTCGCCCCGCTTGCGGGGAGAGGTCGGAGACAGCGCGATAGCGATGGCTCCGGGTGAGGGGGTACCGGACTCACCACGTACCCAGTTCGCGGAGAGAGCCCCTCACCCCACCCCTCTCCCCGCAAGAGCGGGGCGAGGGAGCAGACTGCCTTACACCGACGCGGTCGTCACGCCGCCGTCGACCACGATGGTCTGGCCGGTCATGAAGGTCGAGGCATCGGAGGCGAGGTAGGCGACCGCGCCGGCGATTTCGTCGGGCTCCCCGATTCGGCGCAGCGGCGTGGTGGCGCAGCGGCGCTTCAGGCGTTCCTCGTCTTCCCACAGCGCTTTCGCGAAATCGGTCTTGACCAGGCCCGGTGCGACGCAGTTGATGCGGACGCCCTTCGGGCCCCATTCGCCGGCGAGGCTGCGGCAAAGCGAAAAATCCGCGGCCTTGGAAATGCCGTAGGCGCCGATCACCGGCGAGCCGCGCAATCCGCCGATCGAGGAGATGATGACGACCGAGCCGTTGCCGCGCTCGGCCATCGGCGGGATCGCCTGCGCGCAGAGCCAGATGTTGCTCTTGACGTTAGAACCCATGATCTTGTCGAAGGCCTCGTCCTTGATGTCGAGCAGCGGGCCGTAATAGGGATTCACCGCGGCATTGCAGACGAGGATGTCGACCTTGCCGTAATGCTTGATCGCGCCCGAGATCAGCCCGTCGACTTCCTCGCGGCGCGAGATGTTGCAGGGAATGACATGGGCGTCGCCGCCCGACTTGACGATGCCGTCGGCGACGACCTCGCAGGCATCGGCCTTGCGGCTGGAGATCACCACCTTGGCGCCGAGTTTGGCGAGCAGTTCGGCCGACGAGCGACCAATGCCGCGACTGGAGCCGGTGATGACGGCGACTTTTCCGGTGAGATCGAACGGGGTGTTTTTCATTGTTGGTTTCTCCCTGCTTCCATTCATTCAGTCGTCATCGCCCGGCTCGACCGGGCGATCCAGTATTCCAGAGACGGCTGCGCGAGAGTCGATAGGCCGCGGTGTACTGGATCCCCCGCTTTCGCGGGGGATGACAGTCAGCGGATATCACACCAGCCCACCCGCGTCGGTGACGCGGCGGAGGTGGTAGTCGGTGTCGCCAAAGGTGTTCTCGATCATGGTCAGCCGCTTGAAGTAGTGGCCGATCTTGGCTTCCTGGGTCATGCCGATGCCGCCGTGAAGCTGGATCGACTGCTGGCCGACGAACTTCAAGGACTTGCCGACCTGCACCTTGGCGGCCGCGACCGCGGTCGCGCGTTCCTTGGCGTTGTCGAAATCGGCCGCCATGGTCGCAAACATCGACATGCTGCGGGCCTGTTCGCAGGCGACGAACATGTCGGCGGCGCGGTGCTGCAGGGTCTGGAAGGTGCCGATCGCGACGCCGAACTGTTTTCGCGTCTTGAGGTACTCGACCGTGCTCTTCAGCGATTCGTCCATCGCGCCGACCGCTTCCGCGCACATCGCGGTGCGGGCTTCGTCGACCACGCGCTCGATCAGTTCGAGACCGTTGGCGGGATCGCCGATCGCGGCGTCGGCGCCGACCTCGACACCGGTGAAGGTGATGTCGGCGGCATGCAGGCCGTCCTGGGTCGGATAGCCCTTGCGGGTGACGCCCTTGGCGTTGGCCGGCACGATGAACACGCCGACGCCGGACTTGTCGCGCTTGGCGCCAGCGGTGCGCGCGGTCACGATCAAGGTGTCGGCGTTCTCGCCGTTGAGCACGACGAATTTCTCGCCGTCGATGACCCAGCCGGCGCCCTTCTTCTTGGCCGAGGTCGCGACGTCGAACAGGTCGTAGCGCGAGTTCTTCTCGAGCTGTGCAAAGGCAAAGGTCTTGCTGCCGTCGATGATCCCAGGGATATGCGCGGCCTTCTGCTCGGCCGAACCGCCGTGGCGCAGGAAGCCGCCGCCGATCACCACCGTCGCCAGATAAGGCTCCAGCACCAGCGCCTTGCCGAGCGCTTCCATCACGATCATGGTTTCGACCGCGCCGGCGCCGAAGCCGCCGTCGGCTTCCGCGAACGGAAGTCCGAGCAGGCCCTGCTCAGCGAGCTTGCCCCAGACGGCCTTGCTCCAGCCGCCCTTCTCCTTCTGGTACTTCTTGCGCGCATCGAAATCGTAGGAGTCGTTCAGAAGACCGTCGATGCTTTCCTTGAGAAGGCGCTGCTCCTCGGACAAATCAAAATCCATGTTCTTTACTTTCTCCAGAAACCAATGCGGGCACCCTGTTGCCCCACTTTACATCGTCATCCCCGCAAAAGCGGGGATCCAGTAATCACCGGCGCCTCGTAAGCCACGATCGCCGCAGCGTACTGGGTCCCCCGCCTTCGCGGGGGACGACACCAGTTGTTATTGCGCTCTACCGATCACAACCCCAGCACCGCCTTAGTGATGATGTTGCGCTGGATCTCGTTGGAGCCGCCGTAGATCGAAACCTTGCGGTTGTTGAAATAGCTCGGCGCGATCTGCGCGGTCCAGTCCATGGTCTCGTTGGAGCCGTCGTCGCCATGCTCGTCATAGGGCGCGGCGAACGGGCCGATCACTTCCATCAGAAGTTCGGTGGTGGTCTGCTGGATTTCCGAACCCTTGATCTTCAGCACCGAGGACGCCGGGTTGGGCTTGCCCTTGCCGTGCTTGCCTTCGTCGGCGACGACGCGGAGCTGGGTGAGTTCGAGCGCCTTCAGCTCGATCTCGCAGGCCGCGAGCTTTTCGCGGAAACCCTGGTCTTCCAGCACCGGCTTGCCGTTGGCCTCGACCTTGGAGGCGAGGTCCTTGATGCGGCGCAGTCGCTCCTTGGAAACGCCGACGCGGGCGATGCCGGTACGCTCGTTGCCGAGCAGGAATTTGGCGTAATCCCAGCCCTTGTTCTCCTCGCCGATCAGGTTCTCGACGGGCACCTCGACGTCGTCGAAGAACACTTCGTTGACCTCATGGCCGCCGTCGATGGTCTCGATCGGACGCACGGTGACGCCCTTCGACTTCATGTCGAACACGATGAAGGAGATGCCCATCTGCTTCTTGGCGTTGTTGTCGGTGCGGCACAGGCAGAAGATCATGTCGGCGTGCTGCGCCAGCGTGGTCCAGGTCTTCTGGCCGTTGATGATGTACTTGTCGCCCTTGCGCTCGGCCTTGGTCTTCAAGGACGCGAGGTCCGATCCCGCACCCGGCTCCGAGAAGCCCTGGCACCACCAGTCGTCGACATTGGCGATGCGCGGCAAATACTGCTTCTTCTGCGCGTCGTTGGCGAAGGTATAGATCACAGGGCCGACCATGCTGACGCCGAAGGCGAGCGGCGCCGGCGCCGGATGCATCTGCAGCTCTTCGTTGAAGATGTAGTGCTGCACCGAGGTCCAGCCGGTGCCGCCGTATTCCTTCGGCCAGTGCGAGACGCCCCAGCCCTTCTTGTTCAGGATGCGCCACCAGGCGACCATCTCGTCCTTGGAGAGGTGGCGGCCCTCTACCAGCTTCTGCCGCGTCGCCGGCGGCACGTTTTCCTTGAAGAAGGTGCGGACCTCCTCACGAAACGCCATTTCTTCCTTGCTGAAAGCGAGATCCATCGGACCCTCCTGTGAACGAATTTAAATCCTGATTACGCGACGTCTTTTTTACCTGTGGCGGCCTGCGGCGACGGTTGCTGCAGGCGAAGTTCGTGGCGCGACAATTTGCCGACCGGCGTACGCGGCAATTCCTCGACGAAATCGACCGCGACCGGCAACTCATGCTTGCCGATCTTGCCGGTGAGGAAGGCACGCAAGTCTTCCAGCGTGAACGGTTTGGCATCCGCGCGCAGCTTGATGAAGGCCTTTGCCGCCTCGCCGCGATAGTCATCGGGGATGCCGATCACGATCACTTCCTGCACGGCGGGATGGGTGTAGATCGCCTGCTCGATCATCTGCGGATAGACGTTGAAGCCGCCGGAGATGATCATGTCCTTCTTGCGGTCGACCAGATAGAAATAGCCGTCCGAGTCCATGTAGCCGATATCGCCGGTCAGGAAGCGGTCGCCGACAAAGGCCTCCGCGGTTTCCTTCGGCCGGTTCCAGTAGCCTTTTGTCACGTTCGGACCGCGGATACGTATCTCGCCGACCTCGCCTGTCGGCATCACCTGCCTGGGATCGTCGAGCGACACCACGTCCATCTCGATACCGGGCAGCATCAACCCGATCGAGCCCGGCTTGTCCGGACCTTCCTTGGGATGGGCGGTGCCGGGCGAGCAGGTTTCGGTCATGCCCCAGCCGCTCTTCAGCTTCATCCCGACGCGGCGCTCGAGAATTTTTGCCACTTCGACCGGCAGCGGGGCGCCGCCCGAGCCGAAACTGACCAGCGAGGACAGATCGCGCTTATCGAGATCGGGCAGTGCCGCGATCGCGATCCACATCGTCGGCACGCCCGGAAACGCCGTGGCGCGCTTGACCTCGATGTCGCGCATCACGGCTTCGACGTCGAAGCGCTGATGCAGCGAGATCAGATGGCCGCGCCGGATCGACGACAGCAGCACCACCGTCAGCGCATAGATGTGAAACAGCGGTAGCACGCAGATCACGCGCTCGATCGGGTTGTTGCGCTCGGCGCGCGCCGGCTTGCCCCAGACGTCATAGACCGAAACGGCTGAGGTCAGATTGCCGTGGCTCAGCATCGCGCCTTTTGGAAGGCCCGTGGTGCCGCCGGTATATTGCAGCAGCGCGACGTCATCGGCCGACATCGCCGGCCACGCGGCCGGCTTGGTCACGCCGTCGGTGAACTGACGGTAGGTGATGATGTCAGGATTATCCGGCAGCGCCGTCTGCGGTGTACCGACTTTGCCCCAATGATCGTCCTCGCAGACGATCAGGCGATCGAGCAAGCCCTTGTCGAGGAATTTCAGCGCGGTCGGCAGCAGCGCCGACAGGTTGCTGGTGACCAGCACGCGCGCGCCGGAGTCCGAGAGCTTGTGCGACAGTGCAATCTCGCCGTCGAGCGGACTGAGATGCACGATCCGTGCGCCGGCCTTGAGCGCGCCGAAGAAATTGACGGGATGATCGGGCGAGTTGCCGAGGAACAGCGCGACCGACGTGTTCTTGCCGTAGCCGGCGCGCAGGAAGGCGCTTGCTGCCGTCTCCACCAGCGCTTCCAGCTCGGTATAGCTGATCGGCCGGTCGCGAAATTCAAGCGCCGGCCGCGCGCCGAACTCGGCTGATGCCGTCGACAACAGGTCCGGCAGCGTGCCGCGCGCGATCGTATCGTCCCAGCGGACGCCTTGCGGATAAAACTGTTCGCCGGGATGGGTCATGCGGGCTTTCAGCGAGGCATCAAGAGGCCGTCATCCCGGGATGGCGCGTTAGCACCAGACCCGGAATCTCGAGATTCCGGGTTCGCGCTTTGCGCGCCCCGGAATGACTCGTGGTGGGAGCAGCGGCCCATCAAGCCGCTTTCGCCTTCTCGGCCAGCGACGCAAAGGTCTTGCCTTCGGCGGCGAGACGCTTGAGCAGCGGCGCCGGTTCGAGCGAGGGATCGTTGGTCTCCTTGGCGTAGTAGGACAGCCGGTCGGCGATGTGCTTCAGCCCGACCTGGTCGGCGTAGAACATCGGGCCGCCGCGATAGATCGGCCAGCCATAGCCATAGAGCCAGATCACGTCGATATCGCTCGGACGCGCCGCGATGTTCTCTTCGAGGATGCGCGCGCCCTCGTTGATCATCGGGTACATCATGCGTTCGAGGATCTCGTCGTCGCTGACGACGCGCTTCTTGCGGCCGAGGCGTTGCAGGGTTTCGTCGATCAGCTTCTCGACTTCCGGATCCGGCAGTGCGGCGCGGGAGCCGGCTTCATACTTGTAGTAGCCCTTGCCGGTCTTCTGGCCGAAGCGCCCGGCCTCACACAAAGCGTCGGCGATTTCCGACTTGATGCCGCGGTCCTTGCGCGAGCGCCAGCCGATATCGAGGCCGGCGAGATCGCCCATCGCGAACGGGCCCATCGGCATGCCGAACTTGGTCACGACCGCATCGACCTGCTGCGGCAGCGCGCCTTCGAACAACAGCTTTTCAGCCTGCTTGCCGCGCTGCGCCAGCATGCGGTTGCCGACAAAGCCGTCGCAGACGCCGACCACGGCCGGCACTTTTGCAATCTTGCGCGCGATCGACACCGCCGTGGTCAAAGCGTCCGGCGCGGTCTTGTCGGCGCGAACGATTTCGCACAGCTTCATGACGTTGGCGGGCGAGAAGAAGTGCATGCCGAGCACGTCCTGCGGACGGCTGGTCACCTTCGCAATCTCGTCGATGTTGAGGTAGGAGGTGTTGGAGGCCAGCACGGCGCCCTTCTTGGCGAACTTGTCCAGCGCGGTGAACACTTCCTTCTTGACCGCCATGGTTTCGAACACGGCTTCGATCACCAGGTCAGCGTCCTTGACGTTCTCGAGGCCGACCACGCCGGTGATCAGGCTCATGCGCTTGGCCGGGGCATCGGCGGGAATACCGCCGCGGGCGGCGGTCGCCTCGTAGTTCTTCTGCATCACGCCCATGCCGCGCTTGAGCTGCTCTTCGCCGGTTTCGATCAGCGTGACCGGGATACCGGCATTGGCGAACGACATCGCGATGCCGCCACCCATGGTGCCGGCGCCGATGATGGCGACGCGCTCGACCGGACGCGATTTTGTTCCCTCGGGAACGCCGGCGATCTTGGCGGCCTCACGCTCCGAGAAGAAGGCATAACGCTGCGCCTTGGACTGGTCGCTCGACACCAGCTTGAGAAAACCTTCGCGCTCCTTCTTCAAACCTTCGTCGAACGGCAGGTCGATCGCGGCGCCGACGGCGTCTGCCGCGGCAAACGGCGCTTCCAGCCCGCGCGCCTTCTTGGTCAGGGCGGCGACCGCATTGGTGAAGATCGAGCGATCGGCCCTGGCGGCCTTGAGCTTTGAATCGTCGTCGCGCAGCTTGCGCAGCGGGCGCTTCTCGGCGACCACCTTGCGGGCAAAGGCCTCGCCGCCGGCAGCCGGACCCTCGACGATCTCGTCGATCAGGCCGTGCTTGAGCGCTTCCGCCGCACTGATCGGGTCGCCGCCGACGATCATCTTGACCGCGAGTTCCGGACCGACCGCGCGCGGCAGGCGCTGGGTACCGCCGGCGCCCGGCAGCAGGCCGAGTTTCACTTCGGGCAGGCCGAGCCTGGCTTCCTTGGTGGCGACGCGATAGTGGCATGCCAGGGCGACTTCGAGGCCGCCGCCGAGCGCAGTGCCGTGGATCGCGGCGATGATCGGCTTCGGCGAGTTCTCCATCAGAACCAGCGCCTCCTGCAGGCCGGGGGGCTTCGGCGGCTTGCCGAACTCGGTGATGTCGGCGCCGGCGATGAAGGTGCGGCCGCCGCAGGTCAGCACGATCGCCTTGACTTCGGCGTCGGCGATCGCCGCCTTCATGCATTCGAAGATGCCGCCGCGCACCGCGGCGCTGAGCGCGTTTACCGGCGGCGAGTTAACCGTGACGATGGCGATGGCATCATGACGCTCGAGTTTTACGACTTCGTTCACGGGACTCTCCCTGGATACTTGTTCTTGAGTTTGGCTTTGAGTCTGGCCTGTGAGTTTCGCCGCCCGACTTGCGTTGAGTAGCTACGCTCTTTTGTTGATTTCGCACTGCGAAATTTAATTCCACATCTTGACACGGAGGGTTATTTTGAAGCACGTCCGTTGTCAACGAGCCTCCGCGCAGAAGCAGGTAAATGAAGCGTCCAGGGAAGAAAGTGGCGACAGATCGCAGCTTCGTCGTCGCGCTTTCCCGCGGACTTGATGTGTTGCGCGCATTCCATCCCAACGACGGGCTTCTTGGCAATCAGGAGATCGCCGCCCGTACTAAATTGCCGAAGCCAACCATTTCCCGGCTGACCTACACCTTGACCAAGCTGGGCTATCTTACACCCGTTCCGCGGTTCGAAAAGTATCAGCTCGCGCCATCAGCCATGGCGCTGGGGTATGCCGCGCTGGCCAATCTCGGCGTTCGGCATTTGTCCGAACCCTACCGGGAGGAAGTCATGCGCGCGACCGGCGGCGCGGTGGCGGTCGGCGGGCGCGACCGTCACAGCATGATCTATTTCGGGCAGAGCCGTAACGGCTTGTCGCTCGGCGTGCAGCTCGACGTCGGTTCGCGGGTACCGATCGCGACCACCGCGATGGGCCGGGCCTATATCTGGGCGCTGCCCCCGGACGAGCGGGCCTCTTTATTGCGCGAACTGCGCGACCATTACGGCAGCCGCTGGTCCCGGATGCGGGACGGCATCGAGCGCGCCGGGGAGTCGGTGACGCGTCGCGGGTTCACGATCTCCGCCGGCGAGTGGCAGAACGACGTCGCCGCAGTCGGCGTGGCGCTGAAGCTGAACGACGGAACCGGTCCCTATGCCTTCAATTGTGGCGCACCGGCATTCCGCTTTACGGAAGATAGACTGGTCAACGATATTGGACCTCGCCTTGTGGCGATGGTAAGGAACATCGAGGCGGCACTGGGCGGTGCAGCGCCGCAATCAAAAAAAGATGAAAGCAAAAAGCTTAAACCAGGAGGGAAAGTTGCACGTTTGGACGAGGGGATCAGATAGCCATCATCGCGATCCGCGCAAAAGTTCGCGCGGACATTCCCGCACCGTGTTCAGCATGGGCGAGACGAGATGACGCAGGCACAGCTCGCGCAGGGAAATGCTCCCCTGCTTGCGGTTCGCGACGTCAGCGTCGTGTTCGGCGGCATCATCGCGTTGAATGGCGTGTCGTTCGACATGCACAAGGGACAGATCCTTGGGCTGATCGGACCGAACGGCGCCGGCAAGACCACGCTGTTCAACTGCCTCTCCCGACTCTACCAGCCGTCCTCCGGCGACATCCTGATGGAAGGCGCCAGCATCCTGACGCGCCCGCCGCACCGGATCGCCGAGATCGGCATCGGCCGCACGTTCCAGAACGTCGCGCTGTTTCCCAACCTTTCGGTGCTCGACAACGTTCGCGTCGGCACCCATGCGCGCACCTCGAGCGACATCGTTTCGGACTCGCTCCGGCTCGCCTGGGTTCGCCGCGGCGAGGCCGACACCAACAAGAAGGTGCATGAGATCCTGGCCTATCTCGATCTCGAGAGCGTCGGCCACACCGTGGTTTCCGGCCTGCCCTTCGGCACCCAGAAGCGCGTCGAACTGGCGCGCGCGCTGGCGGCCGATCCCAAGATCCTGCTGCTCGACGAACCGGCCGGCGGCCTCAACCACGAGGAAGTCTACGTGCTGGGCGACCTGATCCGCCGGATCAGGGACGAGCGCCACATGACCGTGCTGCTGGTCGAGCATCACATGGGTCTGGTGATGTCGATCGCCGACCACGTCGTCGCACTTAACTTCGGCAAGAAGCTCGCCGAGGGAACACCGGCCCAGGTCCAGGCCGACCCGGATGTCATCAAAGCCTATCTGGGGAGCAAGGACCAATGACCGCGATGCTCAACGTCAAGGATCTCCGCGCCTATTACGGGCAGGTCCAGGCGCTTCACGGCCTCTCTTTCGCGCTCAACGAGGGCAGCCTGACCACCCTGCTCGGCGCCAACGGCGCCGGCAAGACCACCACCCTGCGGGCGATCTGCAACATGGTGCGTTCGACCGGCGCGATCGAGTTCGACGGCAAGCCGCTTACCGGCCGCTCGACCGAGAACGTCGTTCGTCTCGGCATCGCGCATGTGCCGCAGGGCCGCGGCACCTTCACCACCATGACGGTGGAGGAAAACCTGCAGCTCGGCGCCATCACCCGCACCGACAAGGCCAACATCGTTTCCGACATCGAGCGGATGTACGATCACTTTCCGGTGCTGAAGCAACGCTACACCCAGCAGGCCGGCACGCTTTCGGGTGGCGAACAGCAGATGCTCGCGGTCGCCCGTGCTTTGATGCTGCGCCCGCGGCTGATGCTGCTGGACGAGCCGTCGTTCGGCCTCGCCCCGCTGATCGTGCGCGACCTGTTCAGGATTCTCGGCAAGATCAATCGTGAGGACAAGGTCACCATCCTGGTGGTGGAGCAGAACGCGCAACTGGCGCTGGAGCTCGCCGACCAGGCTTACGTGATCGAAACCGGACGGATCGTGATGTCGGGCAATGCCAAGGACATCGCGAACAACGAAGACGTCCGTAAATCCTATCTCGGCTACTGAGGAACGCGGCCATGGAACTCTTTACCAACCAAGTCCTGGCCGGCATCGCCACAGGCGCGATCTACGCCTGCATGGCGCTCGCCGTCGTGATGATCTATCAGGCGATCGACCATCTGAATTTCGCCCAGGGCGAAATGGCGATGTTCTCCACCTTCATATCCTGGCAGTTGATGCAGTGGGGCGTGCCCTATTGGGGCGCCTTCGTGCTGACGCTGGCGCTGTCGTTCGCCGGCGGCATCCTGATCGAGCGGCTGCTGTTCAAGCCGCTCGCCAAGGCGCCGATCCTGACCAACGTCGCCGGCTTCATCGCGTTGTTCGCCATCATCAACAGCGTCGCCGGACTGATCTGGGACTTCACCATCAAGCAGTATCCGACGCCGTTCGGATCCTCACCCTTCCTCGGCAGCCAGCTGATCTCGACCCATCAGGCCGGCATGATCGGCGTCACGGTGCTGCTGCTGGTCCTGCTGTTCATCTTCTTCCAGTACACGCGGATCGGTCTTGCGATGCGGGCGGCGGCCTCGCTGCCTGAATCGGCGCGGCTGGTCGGCATCAACACCTCCTGGATGATCGCGCTCGGCTGGGGCATGGCGACCGCCATCGGTGCGATCGCCGGCATGCTGATCGCACCGGTGGTGTTCCTCGAGCCGAACATGATGGGCGGCGTGCTGATCTACGGGTTTGCCGCGGCCGTGCTCGGCGGCCTGACCTCGCCGCTCGGCGCCGTGATCGGCGGCTTCCTGGTCGGCATCTTCGAGAATCTCGCCGGCACCTACATCCCCGGCGTCGGTAACGAGTTGAAACTGCCGATCGCGCTTGCGCTGATCATCGTCGTATTGGTCGTCAAACCGGCTGGGCTGTTCGGCCGGCCCATCGTGAAACGAGTTTGATCATGAGCGCTGTTGAAGACGTCGTCACAGAAGCCCCGGCCGTCGAGGCCGTTCCGAAAAGAGCCATGACGCTCGGCCTCGGCACCTCGCTGGTGGTGCTGGCCGCATTGTGTCTCGCGCCGTTGTTCGTCAAGAACTTCATCATCTTCCAGATGACGATGCTGCTGATCTACGGGCTGGCGGTGCTGGCGCTGAACATCCTGACCGGCGGTTCCGGCCAGTTCTCGCTCGGCCAGAGCGCGTTCTACGCGGTCGGCGCCTATACGTCGGCGATCCTGATGGAACACGCCAACATGAACTACGCGCTGACGCTGCCGATCGCGGGGCTGGTCTGCTTTGCATTCGGCTTCCTGTTCGGCCAGCCGGCGCTGCGGCTTTCCGGCGTTTATCTCGCGCTGGCGACGTTCGCGCTCGCCACCGCGATGCCGCAACTGCTCAAGCTCGGCTTCTTCGAGCACTGGACCGGCGGCGTGCAGGGCCTCGTGGTCACCAAGCCGGACGCGCCGTTCGGCCTGCCGATGTCGCAGGACATGTGGCTCTATTACTTCACGCTGGCGATCACGGTCGGGATCTACATCGCCTCGGTGAACCTGCTGCGGTCGCGTTCGGGGCGGGCCTTCATGGCGATCCGCGACAACGAGATCGCGGCATCGGCCATGGGCGTCGACGTTGCGCTCTACAAGACGCTGGCGTTCGGCGTCTCGGCGGGCATCACCGGCGTTGCCGGCGGTCTCGGCGCCATCGCCGTGCAGTTCGTGGCGCCTGACGGCTACACCATCACGCTCGCGATCTCACTGTTTCTCGGCATGGTGGTCGGCGGCGTCGGCTGGCTGCCGGGCTCGATCGTCGGCTCCGCCTTCATCATCTTCGTTCCGAACATGGCCGAAGGCATTTCCAAGGGCCTTTCCGGCGCCGTGTTCGGTGTCCTGCTGTTCCTCGTCATCTTCCTGGTGCCGCACGGCGCCAGACAGGTTGCGATCGTAGCCCAGGGCCTGATCGCGAAGCTCAAGAGGTAAATGGAAACCTTACCGGCTCCGATTGAATCGGAACCGGCCCCGGTCTCTTGTCTTGATGCATTCCTCCGTGCCAACCAGTGCCTCCCGGCTCAAACCGGGAGGCATGTTTCGTTTCAAACACGACAAATCAGCAAACCCGAACCAAGGAGAAATGATGCTGTCCACGTCACCAACAAGAATCGCCGCGTTCACGACGGCGGTCATCGCTTTCGCTGCCATGAGCGGCAGCGCACTCGCCCAGAAGAAATACGACACCGGTGCGACCGATACCGAGATCAAGGTCGGCAACATCATGCCGTACAGCGGCCCTGCCTCCGCCTATGGCGTGATCGGCAAGACCGAAGAAGCGTATTTCAGGATGATCAACGACAAGGGCGGCATCAACGGCCGCAAGATCAATTTCGTCACCTACGACGACGGCTACAGCCCGCCGAAGGCGGTCGAGCAGGTTCGCAAGCTGGTCGAGAGCGACGAAGTGCTTGTTGTCTTCAATCCGCTCGGCACGCCGTCCAATACCGCGATCCAGAAATACCTGAACTCCAAGAAGGTGCCGCAGCTGTTCGTGGCGACCGGCGCCACCAAGTGGAACGATCCGAAGAACTTCCCCTGGACCATCGGCTGGCAGCCCTCCTACCAGAGCGAAGCGCAGATCTATGCGAAGTGGCTGATGAAAGAGAAGCCCGACGCCAAGATCGCGATCCTCTATCAGAACGACGATTTCGGCAAAGACTACCTCAAGGGCACCAAGGACGGTTTTGGCGCCAAGGCCTCCTCCGCCATCATCATGGAAGAGAGCTATGAAGTTTCCGAACCGACCATCGACTCGCACATCGTCAAGATCAAGGCCGCCAACCCGGACGTGCTGCTGATCTACACGACGCCGAAATTCGGCGCCCAGACCATCAAGAAGACGGCCGAACTCGGCTGGAAGCCGCTGCAGATCATCACCAACGTCTCGGCCTCGGTCGGCAGCGTGATGGCGCCGGCGGGCTTCGACAACGCCCAAGGCGTGCTGTCGGCGGCCTACGCCAAGGACGGCGCCGATGCGCAGTGGAACAGCGATCCCGGCATGAAGAAGTGGATCGAATTCCTCGACAAATACATGCCGGGCGCCGACAGGACCGATGGCAGCCTCGTCTATGGCTACGGCGCCGCCCAGACCCTGGCGAAGGTGCTGGAAATGTGCGGTGACGATCTCACCCGCGCCAACGTCATGAAACAGGCCGCAAGCCTGAAGGACTTTACCCCGGACACGTTGCTGCCCGGCGTGAAGATCAACACCTCGGCGACCGACTTCGCCCCGATCAGCCAGTTGCAGATGCAGCGGTTCAAGGGACAGAAGTGGGAGCTGTTCGGCGATACCATCAGCGGCGATGTCGCCTCCGAGTAATGCTGCATTGCCGTTCAGGGGCTCCCGGGGCAAATGCGAAGTGTTTGGCCGAATATCACGCCCAAGTGACCGGATAACATGAACGGACGGACGACCCGCCCTCTGCGACGCAAGCCGCAGAGGGCTTTTTATTGACCGGACGTCCGAAACGTATTCAATGCAGAAAACAAACCAAACGGGAACCTCGGAATGACTGCTAACCGATGGCGATTGGGAGCCGTTGCAGCCGCACTCGCCTTGTTCGCCGCAACCTGCGGCAGCGCCGTCGCCCAGAAGAAATATGACCCCGGCGCGTCAGACACCGAAATCAGGATCGGCAATATCATGCCCTACAGCGGACCAGCCTCCGCCTATGGCCCGATCGGCAAGACCGAAGAAGCCTATTTCAGGAAGATCAATGCCGAGGGCGGCATCAACGGTCGCAAGATCACCTTCATCAGCTATGATGACGGCTACTCACCGCCCAAGGCGGTCGAGCAGGCGCGCAAGCTGGTCGAGAGCGACGGGGTGCTGCTGATCTTCAACTCGCTCGGCACGCCATCCAACGTCGCGATCCAGAAATACATGAACGACAAACAGGTGCCGCAGTTGTTCGTCGCCAGCGGCGCCACCAAGTGGAACAATCCGAAGGATTTTCCGTGGACCATGGGCTGGCAGCCTTCCTACCAGAACGAAGCGCATATCTACGCGAAGTACCTGCTCAAGGAAAAACCCGAAGCCAAGATCGGCGTGCTCTACCAGAACGACGACTTCGGCAAGGATTACCTCAAGGGCCTCAAGGACGGCTTTGGCGCCAGGTCGTCGATGATCGTCGCCGAGCAGAGTTACGAGACCTCGGAGCCTGTGATCGACGGCCAGATCGTCAAGCTGAAGGCTTCCGGCGTCGACGTCTTCATCAGCATCACGACACCCAAATTCGCGGCGCAGGCAATCAAGCGGATTGCCGAATTCAACTGGAAGCCGCTGCAGATCGTCGCCAATGTCTCGTCCTCGGTCGGCGGCGTGATGAAGCCGGCGGGTTTCGAAAACGCGCAGGGAATCATTTCCGCGGCCTACGCCAAGGACGGCGCCGATCCGCAGTGGGACAACGATCCCGGCATGAGGAATTTTGCGGCCTTCCTCGCCAAATACTATCCCGAGGGCAACAAGAGCGACGGCGTGCTGATCTTTGGTTATGGGGCCGCGCAGACCATGGTGAAGGTGCTGCAGATGTGTGGCGACGATCTCACCCGCGCCAACATCATGAAGCAGGCCGCCAGCCTGAGGAATTTCGTGCCCGACACCCTGCTCTCCGGCATCACGATCAACACCTCCGCCACCGACTTCGCGCCGATCGTGCAACTTCAGTTGATGCGCTTTAAAGGCGAGCAATGGGAGCTGTTCGGCGACATCATCGGCGGCGAGCCGAACCACTAGAGCGTTTTCCAGCGAGGTGGAAACCGGTTCGCTGGAAAGCGCCATGAACCCAACTCCCGCAAGGCCCCTGCCCGGCCTGTGCGCATAAAGTAGGGCCCCCGCGACACCCGTGCGTGGGGCCTTTTCGTTGCTGGGAACGGCCGAAAGGTATTGAATGCCGGCAGGGGCCGCCAAGCGCTCCACACCAAAAACATCGACACATTCATCGTGATCCCAGGGAGGTCAACATGCCTGCTATCCATGTGCGATTGGGGGCCCTTTCGGCTGCCCTCATGATACTGGCCGCGACCAGCGGCAGCGCATCCGCGCAAAAGAAATACGACATCGGCGCATCAGACACCGAAATCAAGATCGGCAACATCATGCCCTACAGCGGACCCGCTTCCGCCTATGGCGTGATCGGCAAGACCGAGGAAGCCTACTTCCGCAAGATCAACGCCGAGGGCGGCATCAACGGCCGCAAGATCAACTTCATCAGTTATGACGACGCCTACTCACCGCCGAAGACGGTGGAGCAGGCGCGCAAGCTGGTCGAGAGCGACGAGGTGCTGATCGTCTTCAATCCGCTGGGTACGCCGCCGAATTCGGCGATCCAGAAATACTTGAACCAGAAAAAGGTGCCGCAACTATTCGTCGCCACCGGCGCCACCAAGTGGAACGACCCGAGGGAATTTCCCTGGACCATGGGCTGGCAGCCCAACTACCAGAGCGAATCCATCATCTACGCGAAATACATTCTGAAGAACAAACCGGACGCCAAGATCGCGGTGCTTTATCAGAACGACGACTATGGCAAGGACTACCTGAAGGGCTTCAAGGACGGCCTTGGCGCCAAGGCGGCTTCGATGATCGTGATGGAGGAAAGCTACGAAGTCTCCGAGCCGACGATCGATTCCCACATCGTCAAACTCAAATCGACCGGCGCGGACGTGTTCTTCAACATCACGACGCCGAAATTTGCGGCCCAGGCGATCAAGAAGAACATGGAAATCGGCTGGAAGCCGCTGCACTTCCTCAACAACGTTTCGTCTTCGATCGGCAGCGTCATCAAGCCGGCCGGCTTCGAGAACGCACAGGACATCATCTCCTCGAACTACCTCAAGGATCCAACCGACAAGCAGTGGAAGACCGATAAGGGGATGATCGCCTGGAACGAGTTCCTGGACAAATATTATCCGGAGGCTAACCGCGCCGACCTCTCCGTGATGTACGCCTACACCGTGGCGCAAGGCCTCGAGCAAGTGCTGAGGGCCTGCGGCGACGACCTGACCCGCGCCAACATCATGAAGCAGGCGGCCAGTATCAAGGATCTCGAACTCGGCGGCCTGTTGCCCGGCGTCAAGGTCAACACCTCGGCGTCCGACTTCGCCCCGATCTCGCAATTGCAATTGATGAAGTTCAAGGGCGAGGGGTGGGAACGCTTTGGTGAAATCCTGAGCGGCGACGTCGGCGGTTAAAGTATTAAGACTCTCGACTAAAGGAGCAGCCCCTGCGGCTTTGTCGCAGGGGCTTTTTGTTGTGAGCCCCGGGGCAAAATGGTAACCACGGCGCAAGTCACCAAGAGCTTTCGATCAAGAAAGCCATGACACATATCATTCCACATCGTGGAAATCGAGGGAGAGACGTCATGCCCGTTATCGCCAGACCATTGGCCATAGCTTCGACCGCGTTCGCCTTGTTTGCCGTATCCGCCAGCGGAGCGCTGGCGCAGAAAAAATACGACACGGGTGCTACCGATACCGAAATCAAGGTCGGCAACATCATGCCCTACAGCGGGCCGGCTTCCGCCTATGGCGTCATCGGCAAGACCGAGGCCGCCTATTTCAAGAAGATCAACGATGCCGGCGGCATCAACGGCCGCAAGATCAACTTCATCAGCTATGACGACGCCTACTCGCCGCCGAAGGCGGTCGAACAGGCGCGCAAGCTGGTCGAGAGCGACGAGGTGCTGCTGGTCTTCAACTCGCTCGGAACGCCGTCGAACTCGGCGATCCAGAAGTACATGAACTCCAAGAAGGTGCCGCAACTGTTCGTCGCCACCGGCGCCACCAAGTGGAACGATCCCAAGGATTTCCCGTGGACCATGGGTTGGCAGCCGAACTACCAGAGCGAAACCCAGATCTATGCGAAATATCTCCTGAAGAACAAGCCGGACGCCAAGATCGCGGTGCTCTACCAGAACGACGATTACGGCAAGGACTACCTGAAGGGCCTGAAGGACGGCCTCGGATCCAAGGCCGCCAGCATGATCGTCGCCGAGGAGAGTTTTGAGACCTCGGAGCCGACCATCGACAACCATATCGTCAAGCTGAAGTCCACCAATGCCGACGTGTTCATCGACATCGCCACGCCGAAATTCGCGGCGCAGGCGATCAAGAAGGTTGCGGAGGTCGGCTGGAAGCCGATGCATTTCCTCAACAACGTTTCGGCCTCGGTCGGCAGCGTGATCAAGCCGGCCGGTTTCGAGAACGCGCAGGACATCATCTCGGCCGCTTACCTCAAGGACGCTTCCGACAAGCAGTGGGACAACGATCCCGGCATGAAGGAATTCTACGCCTTCATGAGCAAGGACTTTCCGGAAGGCGATAAGCTCGACGGTGGAACCGTGGTCGGCTACGGCGTCGCCCAGACCCTGGTGCAGGTGTTGAAGCAGTGCGGCGACAACCTGACCCGCGAAAACGTGATGAAGCAGGCAGCCTCCCTGAAGGACTTCCGCACCGAAGTCCTGCTGCCCGGCATCAAGATCAACACCAGCCCGACCGATTTCGCGCCGATTTCCTCGCTTCAGCTCCAGAAGTTCAAGGGCGAGAAGTGGGAACTGTTCGGTGAGGTCATCAACGCCGACACCGGCGGCTAGCTGACCTGAACTGCGCGAGATCGAGCCCCCCTGCGACAGCCTCGCGGGGGGCTTTTTCTTGCTTACATTTTTTTCCCCTGTATCAATGGCCGGGAAGAAACGACAGGCCCGCTCGACCCGAACGGGCCGCCAAAAACGCTACAGGGAGTTCACTGGATGACCAGCCCGATCAGCCGCCGCTTCGCCACCATCCTTCTGGGCCTGTCGCTGGGTTTGACGCTTGCCTTGGCCTCCGGCCACGCCGCGTTCGCGCAGAAGAAATACGACACCGGCGCCAGCGACACCGAAATCAAGATCGGCAACATCGTCCCCTATAGCGGCCCGGCATCGGCCTACGGCGTGGTCGGCAAGGCGATGGGCGCGGTGTTCAAGAAGGTGAACGATGACGGCGGCATCAACGGCCGCAAGATCAACTTCATTTCCTACGACGACGCCTACTCGCCACCCAAAGCCGTGGAGCAGGCGCGCAAGCTGATCGAGAGCGACGAGGTGCTGCTGCTGTTCGGCACGCTCGGCACCGCCTCCAACACCGCGATCCAGAAATACGTCAATGGCAAGAAGGTGCCGCAACTGTTCGTCGCCACCGGCGCCACCAAGTGGAACGACCCGAAGAACTTCCCTTGGACCATGGGCTGGCTGCCCTCCTACCAGAGCGAGTCGCGCATCTATGCAAAGTATCTCGCCAAGGAGAAGCCGACGGCCAAGATCGCGGTGCTCTATCAGAACGACGACATGGGCAAGGACTACCTGAAAGGCCTGAAGGACGGTTTTGGCAGCGACGCGTCGCGCATCGTTGCGGAGGAGAGCTACGAGGTGGCGGAGCCGACGGTCGATAACCACGTGGTGCGGCTGAAGTCCTCCAATCCCGATGTCATCATCTTCTTCACGACGCCGAAATTCGGCGCGCAGGCGATCAAGAAGATCGGCGAGATGAACTGGAAGCCGGTCACGATCGTCTCCAATGTCAGCGCCTCGACCGCAACCGTGATGCGGCCCGCCGGGCTCGACAATTCGCAAGGGGTGATATCCGCAGCCTACGCCAAGGACGTCAGCGATCCGCAATGGACCGGCGACGCCGGCATCAAGGCGTTCGACGAACTGCTCGCGAAGTACCTGCCGGAGGTCAATCGCGTCGATGCCTCCGCGATGACCGGCTACAATATGGCGACCACCATGGTCGAGGTGCTCAAGCGCTGCGGCGACAACCTGACCCGGGAAAACGTCATGAAGCAGGCGGCGGGCCTCAAGCAACTGGCGCAAGGCGGCCTGCTGCCGGGCATCACGCTCACCACCGGCCCGGATGATTTCCAGCCGATCGAGCAGTTGCAGTTGATGCAGTTCAAGGGCGAGCGCTGGCAATTGTTCGGCGACGTCATCAGCGGCGAGCTCAGCAACTGACCTGATCGCGTGGAGATATCATGACCGACCGGCGTCCCCTCCTCCGCGCCATCTTTGACGCGGCGGTTGCTGCAGCCCATCCCGATATGGTGCTGTCGGCGCACCTGCGCCCCGTACCGAAGGGCCGGGTGATCTGCCTTGCCGCCGGCAAGGGCGCGGCCGCCATGGCTGCGGCGGCCGAGCGGCATTATCTCGATGCGCTCAAGCTCGATCCGGCGCGCCTGGTCGGCATCGCCACCACCCGTCACGGCCACGGCGTGCCGACGCGGCGAATACGCGTCGTCGAGGCCGGTCATCCCGTGCCCGATGAAGCCGGCCTCAAGGCCGCCGACGACACGCTGCGGCTGGCGGCAGAGGCGACCGCGGACGATCTGCTGCTGGTGCTGTTGTCCGGCGGCGGCTCCGCCAACTGGATCGCGCCGGTCGCGGGCGTGTCGTTCGCGCAGAAGCAGCAGGTCAACCGGGCGCTCTTACGCTCGGGCGCGCCGATCGGCGAGATGAACGTCGTCCGCAAGCACCTGTCGCGGATCAAGGGCGGACGGCTGGCACGCGCCGGCCAGCGCGCCGCCGAAATCGTGACGCTGGCGATCTCCGACGTGCCGCATGACGATCCCTCCGCCATCGCGTCGGGCCCGACGGTGCCGGATCCGACCACGCTGGCGAACGCCCGCGCGCTGGTCGCGAAATACAATCTCGCAATCGACGACGCGGTTCGACGCGCGCTGGACGATCCCGACAACGAGAGCTGCAAGCCCGGCGACGCAGCCTTCGACCGCGCGCAGTTCGAACTGATCGCGCGACCGAAGGCCTCGCTCGATGCCGCGGTCAGGATCGCCAGGGATGCGGGCTTTGACATCATCGAACTCGGCGCCGACCTCGAAGGCGAGGCCCGCGAGGTCGCCGCCGAGCACGCGCGGCTGGCGCTGAAAGCGCGCGGCGAAGGCCGGCGCATCGCGATCCTGTCCGGCGGCGAACTGACGGTGACCGTGCGCGGCAACGGCCGCGGCGGCCCCAACCAGGAGTATGCGCTGGCGCTGGCCGACCTCTTGAAGGATACGACCGACATTGCCGCGTTGGCGGCCGATACCGACGGCGCCGACGGCGGTGCCGGCAGCGCCAGCGATCCTGCGGGCGCCGTAATCGACCACAAGACATTCGCGAAGATGAAGTCGCTTGGGCTGGATCCCAAGGCCTATCTCGCCAACAACGACGCGTCGGCGTTTTTCGAGGCGACTGGCGATTTGCTGCTAACCGGCCCGACGCTGACCAATGTGAATGATGTCAGGGTGATTTTGGTGGAATGATTTGTTGGGTCGTCATTCCGGGGCGCGAAGCGAACCCGGAATCTCGAGATTCCGGGTTCGCTTCGCGCCCCGGAATGACAATCCCCTCAAAAATCTATCGCGATCTTCGACAGCATTTCGAGCAGCGCGACGCGGCCTTCCGGGCCGAGCAACTCGTTGAGCCGGGCCTCGTGCTTGCTGGCGACCAGCTTCTTGGCGCGCGACAGCACGGCGCGGCCCTTGTCGGTCAGCATCAGGATGTGGGAACGGCGGTCGTTGGCCGAACGCATCCGCGCGCAGAGGTCGCGGCTCTCGAGCCCGTCGAGCATCGCCACGAAATTCGGCCGCAGGATGCCGAGCGTGTTGGCGATCTCGGTCTGGTTGCGGCCGGGATTGCGGTCGAGCAGCAGCAGCACCGAGAATTGCGCCGGCGTCAGTTGCAGCGGCGCGACGCAGCGCAGGAAGTCCTCGAACACCTTGAGCTGGGCGCGCTTGAGCGAATAGCCGAGCAGTTCGGACAGTTCGCCCAACTGCAGCGCGGCATTCTCCGCGGCGCCCTCGACCGCATCCTTGCCGTTGGGACGGGAAGGCTTGACGGCGTCGGCGGTCACCTTGGAAACTGTCATCGCTCGCGGCTCGCAATCCCGATAAGAAGTCCCGTCGGCGGTCCGGGCCTTGATGTTATATTTGATAATTGTTATTCAATATATCAAATACCGGCGGCTTTCAACTGCCGATATCGGGGGACCGGCTGACCGCACAAGGTCGCGGCCGGCTCGACGCCTGAGGGGGAGCGCCAGGTCTTGAACACGACGATCATGCTGTTCCTGCTGCAGGACGGCATCACCAACGGTGCGATCTATGCGTTGCTCGGGCTGGCGCTGGTGCTGGTGTTTGCGGTCACCCGCGTCATCCTGATCCCGCAGGGCGAATTCGTCACCTATGGCGCGCTGAGCTACGCCATGCTGGCGACCGGCCAGGTGCCGGGCACGGCGCGGCTGGCGGTCGCGATGGGCGTGGTGGCGTTCGGGCTCGATCTGTTTGCCATCCGACGATCGCTCCGTCTCAAACCGGTGGCGCGGGCGTTTGCGGTCGATATCGTTTTTCCGGTGGCGATCCTTGCGCTGGCTTACGCCTTGGCCGGCCCCAAAGCTCCGATCGCGGTCAATATCGCGCTGGCGCTGTTGATCGTCGCGGCGATCGGACTGTTCCTGTATCGGATCGCGTTCCAGCCGCTGGCGCA
The DNA here is from genome assembly GCF_005937885.2 of Bradyrhizobium sp. KBS0727. Lineage (NCBI taxonomy): Bacteria > Pseudomonadati > Pseudomonadota > Alphaproteobacteria > Hyphomicrobiales > Nitrobacteraceae > Bradyrhizobium > Bradyrhizobium sp. KBS0727. The sequence continues at coordinate 6,555,139 of NZ_CP042176.1, forward strand.
CACCTCGGTGCTGGTGCTGCTGATCGCCTCCGTTGGCTGCCACCTGGCGCTGCAGGGCCTGGGCCTGGTGTTCTTCGGCGCCGAAGGCCTGCGCGGGCCGGCGCTGTCGGACGCCGCGCTCACCATCGGGCCGTTGCGTTTCACCGGCCAGAGCATCGCGATCTATGGCCTCACCATCGCCTTCATCGTTGGCCTCTGGCTGTTCTTCGGCTTCACGCTGATGGGCAAGGCGCTGCGCGCCACTGCCGTCAACCGGCTCGGCGCGCGCCTCGTCGGCATCCGCACCACGCTGTCGGGCCAGATCGCCTTCCTGCTCGCTTCCGTGATCGGCGCCATCTCGGGCATCCTGATCGTACCGATCACGACACTCTATTACGACACTGGTTTTCTGATCGGGTTGAAAGGTTTTATTGCCGCGATCATCGGCGGGCTGGTGAGCTATCCGCTCACCGCGGTTGCGGCACTGATCGTCGGCTGCGTCGAGGCCTTCTCCTCGTTCTACGCCAGCAATTTCAAGGAGGTCATCGTCTTCACGCTGATCCTTCCCGTGCTGGTGCTGCGTTCGCTCGCAGCGCCCGCGGTCGAGGAAGAGAAGGATTGACTGATATGACGCAGCGGCTCCCTCTCATCATGTTCGCCCTCGTCATGGCGGCGATCCCGTTCATTCCCGGCGTACCGCCGTTCTGGATCGTGCTGTTGGACAATATCGGCCTCGCCGCGCTGGTCGCGATGGGCCTCGTTCTTCTGACCGGCGTCGGCGGCCTCACGTCGTTTGGCCAGGCCGCCTTCTGCGGCTTCGGCGCCTACACCACCGCCGTGCTGACCACGAGCTACGGCCTGTCGCCATGGCTGACGCTGCCGCTGTCGCTGCTGGTCAGCGGCATCGCCGCCGTGCTGCTCGGCATCGTCACGGTGCGGCTGTCCGGCCATTATCTGCCGCTCGGCACCATCGCTTGGGGTATCGGGCTATTCTACCTGTTCAGCAAACTGGAATTCCTCGGCCGCAATGACGGCATTCAGGGCATTCCGCCGCTCTCGATCGGCTCGCTCAGGATGATCGACCCGGGCACGATCTATTTCGCGATCTGGATCGCGGTGCTGGTCTCGGCACTGCTGACCATGAACCTGCTGGATTCGCGCACCGGCCGCGCCATCCGCGCACTGCGGCGCGGACATATCGCGGGCGAAGCCTTCGGCGTGCAGACGCCGCGCGCCAAGCTGCTGGTGTTCATCTATGCGGCGGTGCTGGCGGGCTTGTCCGGCTGGCTCTACGCGCATTTCCAGCGCTCCGCCAACCCGACGCCATTCGGCGCGCAGGCCGGCATCGAGTATCTGTTCATCGCGGTGGTCGGCGGCGCCGGCTATGTCTGGGGCGGCGTGCTCGGCGCCGGGATCGTCATAATCCTGAAAGAGGTTTTACAGAGCTACCTGCCGTATATCTTCGGCGGCCAGAGCCAGCTCGAGACCATCGTGTTCGGCATCCTCCTGGTCGGCCTGTTGCAACTGGCGCCGACCGGCGTCTGGCCCTGGTTGATGGCGCGGCTGCCGCTCAAGCCGGCCCGCAAGATCCCCGATACCTCGCTCAAGCTCCCCGCGCGCGTGCGCGCGCCGACAACGCCCTCGGTACTGCTGCACATCGAAAACGCGCGAAAACAATTCGGCGGCGTGATCGCCGTCAACGACGTTTCGTTCGACGTCCGGTCCCGCGAGATCGTCGCGCTGATCGGCCCCAACGGCGCCGGCAAGAGTACGACGTTCAACCTGATCACGGGCGTGCTGACCGCAACCGGTGGCGCGATTTCGGTGCTCGGCAACAAGGTCGACAACGCCCCGCCGCAGGAGATTGTAAAGCTCGGCGTCAGCCGAACGTTTCAGCACGTCAAGCTGGTGCCCGACATGACCGTGCTGGAGAACGTCGCGATCGGCGCGCATCTGCGCGGCAGCGCGGGCGCGATCTCCAGCATGTTCCGGCTCGACCGCGCCGACGAGGCGAGATTGCTGGCGGAAGCCGCGCGCCAGATCGAGCGCGTCGGCCTCGGTGACCAGATCGACCAGTTGGCGGGAAGCCTGTCGCTCGGCCAGCAGCGCATCGTCGAGATCGCGCGGGCGCTGTGCGTCGACCCGCTGCTGCTGCTGCTCGACGAGCCAGCCGCGGGCCTGCGCCACATGGAGAAGCAGCGGCTTGCCGCCCTGCTCCGTCAGTTGCGCGACGGCGGCATGTCGGTGCTTTTGGTCGAGCACGACATGGGCTTTGTGATGGATCTCGCCGACCGCATCGTGGTGCTCGATTTCGGTACCAAGATCGCCGAAGGCACGCCCGCCGCGATCAAGACCAATCCCGATGTGATCAAGGCCTATCTCGGAGTGACCGCGTGAGCGCGCTGCTGTCGGTCGCCGACGTCCACGTTTCCTACGGCAAGGTCGAGGCCGTGCGCTCGGTGTCGCTCGACGTCGCCGACAACGAGATCGTCACCATCATCGGCGCCAACGGCGCCGGCAAGACCACGCTGCTGAACGCCATCATGGGCATCCTGCCGCTGAAGGGCCGGGCAGCCTTTGCCGGCAACGACATGGCCGCGTTCGACATCGAAGACCGGGTCGCGGCGGGCCTTTGCCTGGTGCCCGAGCATCGCGAGCTGTTCGGTACCATGAATGTCGAGGACAACCTGCAGCTCGGCGCGTTCCGGATTCCGAAGGCTGTCGCGTTGAGATCGTTCGAGCGGGTCTACACGCTGTTTCCGCGGCTGAAGGAGCGGCGCAAGCAGCTTGCCGGCACGCTGTCCGGCGGCGAGCAGCAGATGCTGGCGATGGGCCGCGCGCTGATGGGCGCGCCAAAACTGTTGATGCTCGACGAACCCAGCCTTGGTCTGGCGCCGATCATCGTCGCCGACATCTTCCGCACCATCGGCGAACTCCGCGCCGCCGGCGTCTCGGTATTGCTGGTCGAGCAGAACGCGCAGGCCGCCCTTCAGATCGCCGACCGCGCCTATGTGATGGAGCTCGGCGAATTCATCCTGAGCGGATCGGCCAGCGATATTGCCGCCAACACGCGCGTCGCGGCGAGCTATCTCGGCTTTCAGCACGAAGGCGAGAGCGCGATCTAGATCGCGACACCACCAGCGACAATAGACCGTCACCCCACCCGCCTGCTACGCAGTCGACCCTCCCCCTCCAGGGGAGGGTAAGGAAGATACCAGCTTCTTTACCCCGACACGCGAGTGCAGTTCCTGACCACTTGCACTCGCGCAAAGATTGCGCTCCACTTCACCCTCCCCTGGAGGGGGAGGGTCGCTCGCGTAGCGAGCGGGGTGGGGTGATCTATCCGCGAGCAGGAAGGCCATGGTCTCCGCTGCGATACGCCGAGCAACTGCGAAGAAGCTGCGCGCCAACACGACGCCGCATGAGCGCATGCTATGGCGCGCACTGAAAGAGCTACCGGTCGACGGCACTCACTTCCGGCGGCAGGCGCCGATTGGTCCATACATCGTGGACTTCTTCTGTCCCGCCAAGCGCCTCATTATCGAACTCGACGGCGGCCATCATAATGACGACGAAACGGCCGCGCGCGATCGAGAACGGCAGGCTTGGCTGGAGCAGGAAGGATATCGTGTCGTTCGGTTCTGGAATTCCGAGGTTACCAGCGATCTGAATGCGGTGATGGAACGGATCTATGTGGAAGTGCACGGTTCGCGTGAGGCTGAACCCTTGCTGCTGAAACACCACCGACGACGATAGACTGTCACCCCACCCCGCCGCTGCGCGACGACCCTCCCCCTCCAGGGGAGGGTAAAAAAAAGGCCGGCCCTCTGATAGAGAGCCGGCTCTTATGTTTACCGAACCAAGTTGAATCAGCTCACATCGCCGGGACGTACTTGCCGTCCTTGACCGTCAGCAGGATGCGCGAGCGATCGTCGAGGCCGTAGCGGTCCTTTTCGGTCCAGTTGTAGACGCCCTGGGTCGCGACGATTTCCTTCTCCGAGATGAAGGCCTGACGGATTCCCTCGCGGAATTCCGGCGTGCCGGGCTTGCCGGCCTTCAGCGCTACCGGAATGATGCGCTTGAGCACTTCGAACGCATCATAGGAATGACCGGCAAACTGGCTGCGGCTGTTGGGACCGTATTTCGCTTCATACGCCTTGTTGAGCGCGAGGCCCGGCTTCTTGGTCAATGCGCTGTCGGCCTGCGTTTCCGGCGACATCACCGGACCCGCCGACATGATCACGCCTTCCGCGGCGGCACCCGCGATGCGGATGAAGTCCATGCTGGCGGCGCCGTGAGTCTGATAGATCAGGCCCTTGTAGCCGCGTTCGCGCAGCGCCGTCTGCGGCAATGCCGCGGCGGTGCCGGAGGCGCCGATCAGGATCGCGTCGGGGTTGGCGGCGACGAGCTTCAGCACCTGGCCGGCGACCGAGGTGTCCGGACGCGCGAAGCGTTCCTCGTCGATCATGGTCATGCCCAGCGGCACGCCCTGCGCCTTGAAGTCGTTGACCCAGAGATCACCGTAGGAATCGGAGTAGCCGATATAGCCGACGGTCTTGATGTTGTGCGCTCTCATGTGCTCGTACAACACCTTGCCCATGATCGGGATCGACTGCGGCAGATCGACCGACCACTTCATCCGTGCTTCGTTGATCGGGAACGGCGCCAGGCCGAAATGCGGAATGGCGGCTTCATTGGCGACCGTCGACACCGCGATCGTCGGCGGTGTGGTGCAGGAGCCCATGATGATATCGGCCTTGGATTCGGTGACGAAGCGACGCGCATTGGTGGTGGCCGCGGTCGGATCGCCGCCGTCATCCAGCACGATCAGCTTGAGCGGCACGCCGCCGATTTCCTTCGGCACGAAATCCAGCGCGTTGCGCTCGGGGATGCCGAGCGCCGCAGCCGGACCGGTGGTCGAAATCGAGATCCCGATGGTGATTTCATTGGTCTGCGCCAGCGCCGGCGAGCCAGGCAGCGCGAGTGCCGCCACGACGGCCGCGGCGGACAGAAGAGCCTTCTTCATTCATTCCTCCCTTTGAGTATCTTTTTATAGTGTAAAGCAAAGTCCGGCTGGCAATTCAGCCCCTTCTTTAGGTCATGCGGGGGCTCGAGTCAGCCCCGCATGAACCGCTCGATGATCTCCTGCGGCATTGGCGCCGATTTGAGCCGCGCCGGGTCGTCCGGATGACGGCCGACCAGCACGCGGGTCTCGAACGCCTCGATTGCCAGCGCCTCGCCCTTGAACACCTTGTGGGTCACTTCGAAGCTGGAGCGCTTGAAGCTCTCGATCCGGCTTTCGATCGTGATCCAGTCGCCGTGGGTCGACGGGATGTGGAATTTCGCCCGCGTATCCACCATGGGAATGCCGACCAGGCCGTATTTGTGCACGAGGTCCTGCTTCGAATAACCGGCGGCTTCGAACAGGATCGAGGTCGAGTCGTCGAACATTGCGAAGTAGCGCGGGTAATAGACGATGTTGGCGGGGTCGCAATCGCCCCATTGGATCTGTACGTCGCGGCGATGGGTGAACATGTTGCCTTACCTCGGCGCCATGCGGAGCGCGGCATCGAGCCGCACCACTTCGCCGTTGAGGTACGGGTTGTCGATCATGTGCAGCGCCAATGAGGCGAATTCGTCGGCCTGGCCGAGCCGGCGCGGGAACGGGATCGATGCAGCGAGCGAATCCTGCGCCTCCTGCGGCAGATTGGCCAGTAACGGCGTGAGAAACAGCCCCGGCGCGATCGTCAGCACGCGGATGCCGAACTGCGCCAGTTCGCGCGCGATCGGCAGCGTCATGGCGACGATGCCGCCCTTGGAGGCCGAATAGGCCGACTGGCCGATCTGGCCGTCATAGGCGGCGATCGAGGCAGTGGAAATCACCACGCCGCGCTCGCCGGTCGGAAGCGGCTCCAGCTTCGACATGTCAGCGGTCGCGAGCCGCAGCATGTTGAAGGAGCCGATCAAGTTGACCTTGATCACCCGGTCGAAGTCGGCGAGCGCCATCGGGCCCTCCTTGCCGATCACCCGCTTGGCGACGCCGATGCCGGCGCAGTTCACCAGCACGCGCGCCGGGCCATGGGCCGCGGCGGCCTTGGCGATGGCGGCTTCGGCGGACGCAGCATCGGACACGTCGCAGATCACGGCAACGCCGCCGATCTCGGCGGCGACGGTTTCGGCCAGCTTGGCGTTGAGATCGCAGACCGCGACCTTGGCGCCCTGCGCCGCCAACCGGCGCGCGGTGGCCGCGCCCAATCCCGATGCGCCGCCGGTGACGATGGCCGCCTGGTCCTTCAACTGCATGGCGTTCTCCTTGGGCGTATCCGTTCGAATTCAGTTCAGCGCGATCACCTGCGCCGGTGGCGCGGATGCATAAATCGTCTCAATCAATGTACCGCGATTTTCCAGCACGGCGCGCTGGTTGATGGAGCCCTTGTCGGTGACTTCGCCGCGGTCGATCGACAGCGGCGTATCGAGCAGCACCGCGCGCGTGATCCGCGTCGACGAGCCCGTGGCGCCTGCCAGTAATTTCTGGAACCGCTCGCGGAAGGCGGCGCGGATCAGCGGATCGGATGCGGCGGCGGCGAGATTGTCGGATGGCAGCGTCGGATTGATCAGGCGGCAGCCGTCGAGATCGAGCACGACCAGCGCCGAGATTTCGTCGTGGTTGATGCCGGCGATAACGACGTCGCGCACCAGCGGCGCACAGGCGGCGACAAAGCGCGCACGCAACGGGCCGACGCTGACCCAGGTGCCGGAGGCGAGCTTGAAATCCTCGGCAATGCGGCCGTCGAAATCGAAGCCGGCGTCGAAATCGTTGGGATCGGCCGGCTTCAGCGCATCGCCGAATTTGTAAAAGCCTTCCTCGTCGAATGCTTTCGCAGTGAGTTCGGGCTGGCGCCAGTAGCCCGGCGTAACATTCGGCCCCTTGGCGCGCACTTCGAGCTTGCCGTTGTTCGGCAGCAATTTTGCGTCGTTGCCGAGCACGGGAAGCCCGACATGGCCGGAGCGCGAGGTGTCGGGCCGGACCGACATGAAGAACGGCGAAGTTTCGGTGGCGCCGAGACCCGTCAGCATCGGCACCCGGAAACCCGTCTCGGCAACCGCAAGCTCGTCAAGGCTGTTCCAGACGAACGGCGACAGCGCAGCACCCGAGAAGAACATCGCATGCAGCCGGCCGAAGAATTTTGCGCGCAGCGCCTTGTCGTCGCGCAAATACGGCAGCAGCGATTCATAACCCTTGGGGACGTTGAAATAGACCGTCGGCGAAATCTCGCGCAGGTTACGGACGGTCTCCTCGATGCCGCCGGGCATCGGCTTGCCCTCGTCGAGATACATCGAACCGCCGTTATAGAGCGTCAACCCGATATTGTGGTTGCCGCCAAAGGTGTGATTCCACGGCAGCCAGTCGACGATGACAGGCGGCTCGTCCTTGAGGAACGCCAGCGTCTCGCGCAGCATCACCTGGTTGGCGCAGATCATGCGTTGGGTGTTGATGACGGCCTTGGGATTGCCGGTCGAGCCCGAGGTCAGCAGGAATTTAGCGATGGTGTCGGGACCGATCGCGTCGTGCACCGCGTCGAGGCTGGCATGAACCGGCGTCGCCAGCAGATCGGCAAGCAGCGTCACGTCGCGGCCCGCGACGGCGCCAAAGGATGCCGCGATCTCGGTTCCGGCGGAGACGTTGACCGCCAGCGCATCGGCGAATTTCGCGGCATCGTCGGCGAACACGAGGCCGGGCGTCAGCAGCTTCATGAGATAACCGAGCTTGCCGTAGTCCTTCGACACCAGCGAATAGGCCGGCGATACCGGGCAGAAGGGAATGCCGGCATAGAGCGCGCCAAAGGCGATCAGCGCATGATCGATCGAATTGCCCGACAGGATCACGATCGGCCTTTCGGCCGAGAGCCCGCGCGCCAGCAATGCCGAGGCGATATGCCGCGATGACGTCAGCAGTTCGGCGTAGGTGACCTGCCGCCAGCCACGCGCCGCGTTGCGCTCCGCCATGAAGACGCGGTTCGGTTCGGCGTTGGCCCAATGATGCAGCCGATCGGTGATGCGGACCGGGTAGTCGCTGAGCCGGGCCTTCGGGCGCAGATAGATCGTGCCGTCGTCGCGGCGCTCGACCGTGACGTCGGGATTGCCGAACGAGATCGCGCGCAATGGATGGGCGCTGCCGGCCCGCGCGGCGCTGTCGGTCGAGGCTGATGGGCTGGGCTTTACACTCATGTCAGCTTGGCGCTCATGTCAGGTCGGCTTCACCTTGGCGGTCTTGCGGTCGAGAAACGCACGAATGCGCTGTTTTGCCTCTTTGTCGCTTTGGGCGACGGTCGCCATCAGCGATTCCATCAGCAGGCCCGTCTGCGGATTGGCCTCCGCGATCATCGGCAGCGCCTGCAGCACGGCGAAATTGGTCAGCGGCGCATTGGCTGCGACCCGCTCGGCCAATTCCATCGCCTTCGGCAGCGCGCCGCCCGTTTCCGTGAGGTATTGCGAGAAACCATAGGCCGCACCTTCGGTTGCCGAATAGACCCGCCCGGTCAGCATCATATCGGTCATCCGCGCCACACCGATCAGCCGCGGCAACCGCACCGATCCGCCACCGCCGACGAAAATGCCGCGCTGGCCTTCTGGCAGCGCGAAATAGGCGGAGGGTTCGGCGACGCGGATATGCGCGGCGCAGGCCAGTTCCAGCCCGCCGCCGATCACCGCGCCCTTCAGCGCGGCAATGACCGGCACGCGGCTATACTGGATGCGATCGAACACCCGGTGCCACATCTGCGAGTGCCGCAGCCCCTCGGTGGCGTCCTGCTCGGTCAGTTCGGACAGATCGAGGCCGGAGGAGAAATGGTCGCCGATGCCGTGGATCACCACCGCGCCGATGCCGTCAGGCAGATTCGCAAAGCAATCCTGGATCGCGAGGATGATGCCGTCGTTGAGCGCGTTACGCTTGGCCGGACGGTTCAGCCCCACGGACAGTACCGTGCCCGACTGCTCGATCGTGAGCAGGTCGGATTGACCCGCGGCGGCGGAGACGGCGTTTCCCATGGGCTTATTGCTTCCTGTCGAGAATAGTTATGTTTTATAACTATTCTCGCGGGAGTCAATATGGCCAGCTGCTGCCAATCCCGTCATTGCGAGCCAACGGGTCGCGCGCATGCGCGCCCGATGACAGGCTCCGCGAAGCAATCCATCTTGCCGCACAAAGAAGGAATGGATTGCTTCCGCCTTCGCTCGTTGAGCTACGGCGGACAAGTCGTCGCGTCGCTTGTTGCCAGAGTTCGCCTACAGCACCTGATGCACGTCGATCACGACGCGGTCGGCGTGGCGGGCGGCGGAGCCGACGAAGATGTTCTCCATCAGCCAGCGGTACTTTGGAGCGCCGGTCTCGAATCGCGGCATGGTGCGGAAATAGATCAGTTTCGGATCGACCGGCTCGCCGCGCTTCAGCTTCTGCAGCAGCTCCACCGGGCCGAAGCGCATGCCTTTGTTCTCGACATAGACCACCGCACCGTCGTCGGTCTCGAAGGCGTATTTGGCCTCCAGCTCGATCAGCTCGTTGGGCCGGATAATCTGGAAGTCGGCGCCAAAGGACAAAACCTTGCCGTTGATCCCCTCGCCTTTCACCTCGCCGCCGATGATCGGAATGATCCGGCGTTCGCCGGTGCCGATGTCGCCGGCCGAGGTGACGTCGCCGATCCGGGCCGTGATGGTGAAGACGTATCTGGTCTCGAGAACCGGCGTCATGCAATCCGTCTCTTCTGTACGCTTACGCGCGTCTAGTGAACGCCGGCCATCATGCGTTGCGGCAACCAGGTCGCCAGCAGCGGAAACGCAATCAGGATGACCAGCCGGACCAGATCGGTCGCCACGAATGGGAGCACGCCGCGGAAGATCGTGGAGAACGACACGTCCTTGACCACGCTCTTGATGACAAAGACATTCATGCCGACCGGCGGATGAATGAGGCCCAGTTCGACCGTCATCACAATGATGACGCCGAACCAGATCGGATCGAAACCAAGATGGCTGATCACCGGAAAAATGATCGGCACGGTGAGGATGATCATGGCCATGGCATCCATCAGGCAGCCCAGCACCAGATACATCACCATGATCAAGGCGAGCACGCCATAGGCGCCGAGCCCGAGGCCGGTGAGAAATTCGGTGACCTTTTGCGGGGTCTGCGTCACCGTGAGGAAATATCCGAAGATCAAGGCGCCGATCAGCACCGTAAAGACCGCGGCCGCGGTTCGCGTCGCCTGTAGCAGCGAGGCCAGGATCTTTTCCCGGTCGAGTCGCCCGGTAACAATACCGATCAGGAACGCTCCGGTGGCGCCGACGCCGCCGGCTTCGGTCGGCGTGAAGCGCGGCAGGAACGGCAGGCCATACAACCCGCCGATCACGAAGACGAACAGCAGCACCGGCGCCCAGATGTTCTTCAGGCCCGCAAAGCGTTCGCGCCAGCTGGTTTGCGGACCGGTCGGCAGGAAGCCCGGCCGGAAATAGCCGATCAGCGAGATCGTGATCATGTACATCATCATCGCAAGCAGGCCGGGGATGATGCCGGCGATGAACAGCTTGCCGATATCCTGCTCGGTGATGATGCCGTAGACGGCCAGCACCGTCGATGGCGGCAGCATCGCGCCCAGCGTACCGCCAGCCGCGATCACGCCGGTGGCAAAGGATTGCGGATAGCCGAAACGGCGCATCTCCGGATAGGCGACGGCCGAAAACGTCGCTGCCGTTGCGACCGAGGAGCCGCAGATCGCGGCAAAGCCGGCGCAGGCCGCGACCGTGGCGATGCCGAGCCCGCCGCGCAAATGGCCGACGAAACCGTTGGCAGCCCGGAACAGCTCACGGCTCATGCCGGAATTGCTGACCAGCGTGCCCATCAGCAGGAACATCGGAATCACGCCGAAAGTGTAGTCGGTCACGGTCCGCATCGAGGTCTGGCCGACCAGCTTCAGCGCCGGCGAGAAACCGACCAGATAGCCAAAGCCGGTGACACCGACGAGGCCCATCGCCATGCCGACCGGCACGCGCAGCAACATCAGCACGAACAGCGCGACGAATCCCAGGACAGCGACAGCGTCGGTGCTCATGCCGTCTACTCCACGGGCTTGATCTTGGGATCGTGCATCTGATCCGGATGAAAAATCAGGCGGTAGGTGCGGATCGCAATCAGCAACACCGCGGAGACGTCGCCAGCCCAGGCGATCGCGAAGAACGGCCAGGTCGGCATGTGCATTTCGAAGGTGAGCACGTTGTCGTTATAGGTACCGCGCACCTTGTCGAACAAGGTCCAGGTCTGCACCGTGACGACGAACAGCAGCACCAGTGTCGCAAACACGTCGATCCAGCGCTGGTATTTCGGGCCGACATTGGCCCAGATCAGGTCCACCGTGATGTGGCCGCCGCGATAGCTGGTGGCGGCGATGCCCCAGAAGATCAGGATGCCGAGCAGCATGCGCCCGATATCGAAGGAGTCGGGAATCGCATAATTGAGCGTATTGCGCAGGATGACGGCGATAAAAATGTTCAGGGCAACAATGCCGACGAATCCGGCCGCGATCCATTCGATCGTATCGATAAAGCGATCCATCGAGGCGCGATTCATGTCCGCTCCAAACGGCTGGCAATGATTGGCAAACCGCGACGGCGGCAGACCCCGCCGTCGCTCGGACGAGTTACGGCGTTACTGCGCCAGCGCGTTGTATTTGGTCAGCGCGGCGCGAAGTTCTGTCATCGCCACGTCCGGATCGACACCGGTCTTCTTGACGCCCTCGCCCCAACTCTTGACCAGCGGTTCGGAAGCCTTCTTCCATAACGCGGTCTGCTCCGGCGTCAGCTTGTAGACCTCGTGGCCTTGCTCGGCCTTGACCTTGTCGAGGCCAGCGTCCTCGAACTTGCCCCAGGGTTCGCCGACCCGGCCGGCGGCCTCGGTGTTGCAATTGTCGTCGATCGCCTTTTTCTGGCGGTCGGACATCTGGTTGTACTTGTCCTTGTTCATCACGAAGGCGAACGTCGTGACATAGAGCGGCGCGTCCATGTGATACTTCGTCACCTTGTCGATGCCGAACAGCACTAGCGATCCCCACGGGAAGGTGACGGCGTCGGCGACGCCGCGCTCGATGATGTCGCGGACCTCCGGCGCCGAGGACTGCACGTTGGTGCCGCCGAGCTGGGTGATGAAGGTTGCCATGGTGGCGTGTGCGGGGCGCACCTTCATGCCCTTGACGTCATCGGGCACCACGACCTTCTTCAGGCGCGAGTGAAACGAGGAGGGCGAGTGGATGAAGGCGAGGCAGAACTTGACGTCCTTCATCTCCTTCTCGGCGTATTTGCGGTACCAGGCGTCGAGCGCCATCGAGCCGCCCTTGGCGTCCGACATCAGGAACGGCAGTTCGCCGGCGCCGATGATCGGGAAACGACCTGGCTGATAGCCCGGGTTGATGTAGGTGACGTCGGCGATGCCGTCGCGCGCCATGTCGTAATGGTCGAACGCCTTGCCGAGCTGCTGCGCCGGGAACACCTTCGACTTGATCGTGCCGCCGGATTCCTTTTCGACCGCCGCGCCCCAATCTTCCAGGGCCTTTTGCAGCGGGTGCGACGCCGGCACCCAGTGCGAAAGCTTAAGCTCGAAGGTTTTTTCCTGCGCCAACGCAGGCGTCACACTGGCGGCGAGCAGCAACGCCAAAAACGCTTTTCTCATCGACATTCTCTCCCTTGGTGCATGAAGGCGGGCTTCGAGGTCCCGCTCTCGTTAGTTAACATGTTATATAGATCGCGCGATTTTTCAAGCCGGAGCTCGGCGCGGCGACAGCCTCGACAAAATTCGCACTCCGGGCGTCATGCCGGAATCTTCTTGCAGTGCGGTGCAGCGAAACCAATTGTTTCGCTCCGGCGCTCTTTTCGAAAATTGTTATATGATATAATTATCATTGCAAGACTTGCCGGGAATGCGGCGGGCTCAACTGCATTAGACCATGGGAGCACACCGGTGCGCACGAAGGTAGCAATCATAGGGGCAGGTCCGGCTGGATTGTTGCTTGGGCAACTTCTTCATCTTTACGGCATCGACAACGTCATTGTCGAGCGCCAGACTCCGGATTACGTGCTCGGCCGCATCCGCGCCGGCCTGCTGGAGGAAGGCACCGTGGCGCTGCTCGACGAGGTCGGCGCCGGCGCCCGCGCCCACGGCGAGGGGCTGGTCCACCACGGCGTGGAGCTCGCCTTCGGCGGCGCGCGGCACCGCATCGACATGTATGCCGCGACCGGCAAGACCGTCATGATCTACGGCCAGACTGAAGTGACGCTTGACCTGATGAACGCCCGCAAGGCGGCCGGCCTCGCCACGGTCTACCAGGCCGCCGACGTCAAACCGCATGATTTCGATACCGACCGTCCGCGCGTCAGCTACGTCAAGGACGGCGTTGCCCACGACATCGAATGCGACTTCATCGCCGGCTGCGACGGCTTCCACGGCGTCAGCCGCGCCAGCGTCAAGCCGTCGGCAATCCAGACCTTTGAGCGGATCTATCCGTTCGGCTGGCTCGGCATCCTCTCCGAGACGCCTCCGGTCAGCCCCGAACTGATCTACAACAACCACGCGCGGGGATTTGCGCTATGCACGATGCGCTCGTCCCACCGCAGCCGCTACTACGTGCAGTGCCCGCTCGACGATCATATCGACCAATGGCCGGACGACCGGTTCTGGGACGAACTGAAGCGGCGGCTGGACCAGAAGGCGGTCGACGAGCTCGTCACCGGTCCCTCGATCGAAAAGAGCATCGCGCCGCTGCGCAGCTTCGTCGCCGAGCCGATGCGGTTCGGCCGGATGTTTCTGGCCGGCGACGCCTCCCACATCGTGCCGCCGACGGGGGCCAAGGGATTGAACCTGGCTGCCAGCGACGTGCATTACCTCTCGCAGGCGTTCCGGGAGTTTTATGACGAGAAATCCTCCGCCGGCATCGACGGCTACTCAGCCAAGGCGTTGGCGCGGGTCTGGAAAGCGGTGCGGTTTTCGTGGTGGATGACCTCGATGCTGCACAGATTCCCCGACGAGGGCGAATTCGGCGCGCGCATCCAGCTCGCCGAGCTGGATTATCTCGTCAGCTCGAAAGCCGCGTCGGCGTCGCTGTCGGAGAACTATGTCGGGCTGCCGTTCTAGCGTTGGCGCGTTCAAGCACCGTCATTCCGGGGCGATGCGTAGCATCGAACCCGGAATCTCGAGATTCCGGATATGGTCCTTCGGACCATTCCGGAATGACGTGCAATACAATCAAGCGCGTTTCAAACACCCGCCGAAATCCCGTTTAAAACTTTGTAGGCGGTGCGGTTCGCGCGCGAATGGCGTTTAGTGGCGACAGATATCGTCAACACGCGAGTTTGCATGACCACATCAGATATCCCCGAAGGTTTTGAGCGCCATTTCAGGCAGAGCCCGCTGACCGATCCCTGGGAGCCGCTCTATTCGAAGCGGACCGACAAGGCCGTCATTATTGGATTGCGGCTCGCCAGGCCGCACACCAACGGCCGCGGCCTGATTCATGGCGGGCTGATTGCAGCACTTTCCGACAACGCCATGGGCTATAGCTGCTCCCATAAAATGGGCGGGGTATCGTCGCTGGTGACGATCGGACTTGCGGTCGATTTCATCGGCACCGCCGAGGTCGGGCAATGGCTTGCGGTCGAGAGCGACGTCATCAAGACCGGCAGCACGATCTGCTTTGCCCAAAGCCTGATCAAGGCCGACGACGTCATCATTGCGCGCGCCAACGGAACGTTTCGCGTGGTGCCGAAGAAAGCGCCCGTGCCCTAACCGAAGTGCCAGTCGGCAGTCTCAGTCACGAGATCGATGAAGGTGCGGACCTTGGCCGACAGCAGCCGCGAGGTCGGGTAGACGATCTGGACCGGCATGGCGGGCAGTTCGAATTTGGCCAATACGATTCTGACGTGGCCGCGCTTGAGTGAACCCGCTGCCTGGTAGGCCAGCACGCGCGTCAGACCGCCGCCCTGCTCGGCATGCTGGATCGCGGCATCGGCGCTGTTGGTGGAGAAACGCGGCGCAATGGCGACGCGGACCTCATTGCCGTCCTCGACAAAGCGCCAGTCCGCCATCCCGGCAGTAGCGCCGAACTGGATGGTGTCGTGCGCGGCGATGGCGCCGGGCGTCTTTGGTTCGCCGCGCGCCTTGAGATAGCCGGACGACGCCACCACGATCCGCCGCATCTCGCCGACGTGACGCGCCACCAGGCTGGAATCTGCGAGCTGGCCGATCCGCACCGCGAGGTCGACACCGTCTTCCACCAGACTGACCATGCGATCCTCGAGCCGCAACTCGCCGGAGACTTCCGGATAGCGCGTCAGATAGGCCGACATCAGGGGACTGACATGAAGGCGGCCGAAGCCGACCGGCGCCGAGACCACCAACCTGCCGCTCGGCCGCGTCCGTTCGCCCTCGGCCGCGCTTTCGGCCTCCTCGACATCGGCCAAAATCCGGCGCACCCGTTCCAGGTAGCGGCTACCTGCGTCGGTCAACGCCACCGAGCGCGTGGTCCGTTGCAATAGCCGCGCGCCGAGCCGGTCTTCCAGCGCTGCAATCAACCGCGTCACGCCTGACGGCGACAAGCGGAGCTTGCGGGCTGCCGGCGCAAACCCCTGCAGGTCGGCGACAGCGACAAAGGCCTGCATGGCATCGATACGGTCCATCGCATTATTTCATATCCGGCAATAGTGTAGTGTCAATTCATATAATTGTCCCAGAAATGGATGGAACGCATATTCGGGCCATGGCGAGCAGGTGCTCGTCGCCAAACACCTAAAGGACCGCCGCCATGACCCGCCTCCCCACTCCCGCCTCGATCGAAGCCTCCCCCGCCGCCGCCCAGCCGCTGCTGGAGGCGGTCAAGAAGCAACTCGGCGTGGTGCCGAACCTGTTCCGGCTGGTCGGCACCAGCCCGGCCGCGCTGGAGGGTTATCTCGGCCTCAACGGTGCACTGGCCAAGGGCGCGCTCGAGGCCCCGACCCGCGAGCGAATCGCGCTGGCCGTCGCCGAGGTCAACGGCTGCGACTACTGCCTGTCCGCGCATTCCTATCTCGCCAAGAACCTCGCCAAGCTGTCTGACGTCGAAATCGCGGCCAACCGCAACGGCGGCTCCGGCGATCCAAAGGCCGACGCGGCGGTTGGTTTCGCCGTCAAGCTGGTGAAGGCCCGCGGCCATGTCACCGATGCCGATATCAAGGCGGTCAAGGACGCCGGCTACAACGACGCGCAACTGATCGAGATCGTGCTGCACGTCGCGCTCAACACGCTGACCAATTACGTCAATGAAGTCGCGAAGACCGAAATCGATTTCCCGGTGGTTACGGTCAAGGCCGCATAGTGTAGTGCCCGCGGCGCGTCGATCTCACCGGCGCGCCGGCTGCCTTGCTGGGAACCAGGTTCATAGGAGGCCCAGATGCCCGACGTTCACACTTCTTCCGGCGAGAGTTTTTCCAGCGATGTCGCCTTCACCCCGGCGGTGAAAGCGATACAGGCCCGCAAGGGGTCGCGCGACGCCTACGCCCATGTCGAACAGAGCGGCGGGTGGCGCACGGAGATCGACGAAAATCTCGCCGGGTTCCTGGCCGAGACCAACAGTTTCTATTTCGCCACCGCCAGCGCGGACGGCCAGCCTTATATGCAGCATCGCGGCGGCCCGAAAGGCTTCATCAGGGTCCTGGACAAGAACACCATCGCCTTTGCCGACTACAGCGGCAACCGGCAGTACATCACGCAGGGCAATCTCTCGGAGAATCCGAAGGCGCATATCTTCGTGATGGACTATGCACATCGCCGGCGCGTCAAGATATGGGGTGAGGCCCGCGTCGTCGACGACGATCCGGCACTGACGAAATCGCTGATGCCGCAAGGCTACCGGGCGCGGCCCGAGCAAGTCATCCTGTTTCGGATTTCGGCCTGGGACACCAACTGCGCGCAGCACATCCCGCAAAAGTTCGACGCCGCCGACGTGGCACAAGCACTCGCCATGCGCGATGGCCGGATTGCCGAGCTGGAGGCAGAACTGGCTGCATTGAAGGGCCAGTCGGCGCCAACGAGCCAGAGCGTGGACTCATGACGCCGACATATCTCCATCAAGCCGTTCGATTGATTGCTCAGAAATCATCAGAGCAGTCGTTCACATACGGCAATTTCAAACGGCCGCCTCAGCCGGTTCTGACATCGTCACCCGGTTCTTTACGCTGGGACGCTCCTGCATGGTCGCGTACCAGGCCTGAAGTGCCTCGCACTCCGCTGGCACCGGCAGCTCCACGAGCCCCGCAAAAATCAAACCGCCTATGACCGTGATGTCGGCCATCGAGAACACCTCACCGGTGACGAACGGTTGTCTTTTCAAAATGCCATCGAAGTAGTGCATCCCCCTTAGGGCTTTGTCGCGCTGACGGAACCCCCACTCGGCGTTCTGATAAATCTCGACGTCGGGCCCAAGCCCCGGCGTGGCGTGGTGGAAGTAAACACTGACAGCGTCGAGCAGCTCCAACTCGGCGCGCTTACTCATCATGTGGATCAGGCCCTTCTCGCGCGGTGACCTGCCGGTGAGTGCGGGAGCGCCATCAAGCGCATCAAGGTATTCGGTAATGGCCGTGCACTCGGCAATGAGGGTCCCGTCGTCGAGTTCGAGTACCGGCAGCGTGCCTGAGTAATTCTTGGCGAGGAACGCGGGCTTCTTGTGCTCGCCTTTCCAGAGATCGACCGACACGAACTGGACACGCGATTGCAGGCTCTTCTCGGCCAGAGCGATACGGACGCGGGCCGGGTATGGACCGGTGGGCCAATCGTAAATCTTCATCGTCTTCCCTCGCTGCTACCTACCTAACAGTTGGTAGGGGTTACGGGTTGCGCTGTCAATGCCTATCTGTCACTTGGTAGGTAGTGACGGCGAAGCGGGAGGCAGGAAAATGGGTGCAAGCTCCAAGGAAGCCATCCTGGCGGCCGCCAAACGGATCGCGCAGGCGCATGGCTACAGCGGCTTGAATTTCCGCTATCTCGCGGACGACGTGGGCATCAAGGCCGCGAGCATCTACCACCATTTCCCGAGCAAGGCCGATCTCGGCGCAGCGGTAGCGAGGCGCTATTGGGAGGATACCGCGGCCGATCTCGAGTCGATGTTGGCCGAAACCTCGGATCCGGTCCGCTGCCTGCGCCGATATCCCGATGTGTTTCGCAAATCGCTCGAGAGTGACAATCGCATGTGCCTCTGCAGCTTCATGTCTGCCGAATATGATGATCTGCCGGAAGCGGTGAAGAAGGAGGTCCAAACCTTCGCCGATGTCAACGTGGCGTGGCTCAGCAAGGTGCTGTCCGCTGCGGCCGTGGTCAATTCCGGGGAGAGCGAACAGCGGGCTCGCGCAATCTTCGCCGCTGTCGCCGGCGCCCAGCTCATGGCGAGGAGTCGCTCGGATATCTCGCTCTACGACGCGTTGATCGATAGCTATCGCGTGGCGGGCCTCCTGCCGGCGTAGACGGTGCAATATTCCATAGCCGACGCGCGGCACAGCAAGCCCGGTTCTGATTACCAGACCGTGCTCGCACTCGTCAGGCGGCTTCCTGCAGCGGCGCCCAGGCGAATTCCGGGTAGTATTGCAGCATCATCCGGTCGACATAGGCGGTGAGGTTTGCGAACCGCTCGGTCCGCTGCCGCAACGGCGACTCGAAGAACGGCGTCAGGATTCCGGACAGCGCGCCGAACGCGGTAGCGTCGGTGCCACAGGGCGTATCGCCCATCAGGTACGGCTTGTCGCCAAGCTGCACCGACAGTGCAAACAGCGAGCGGACCGCGAGATCGACGTCTTCTTCCGGCGCGTGGCGGCCGAGGCCGCTGAGCAGATAGTTCTCGGCGACACGAAACTGCGCATCCTCGCGCAGTTTTTCGCGCTGATGCGCCGGCACTGCATCGAAGAAATGCGCCGGCCCCTTGGCGAAGTTGTCGGCATCGACCCAGCGCGCGCCGACCAGCGCCCAGTAGATGTGGTGTTCGATCATCCGCTCGAACGCCCAGGCTTGGGCGCGCGCCTGCAACGACAGCGGCGCATCGAAATCGAAGCCGTATTTGCCCTCGAGATGGGCGCGGATGAAGGTGGAATCGGCAATACTCTCGGCGTCGTCGACGATGTAGGGCAGTTGCCCCTTGGGAGAGGTCGGCGGCCTCGCCTTCTCCTTGCGATAGGCAAGACCGGCCATTTTCAACTGGACTTCGGTCTTGGTCACAAAGGGGCTGATTTCCGGCAGGCCGAACCCGGCGCCGAAGCCATAAAGGGTAATCATGTTGGTCTCCCGATCTTTCAAAACGTCCTCGCAAAACGTGCCTGAAAACGTGCCCGACCCTAGCGACCCCCTGCTGCCACCATGGTGTCAGCAGCCTTGAGTTCCCGCGCGAGGCACCGCTTCCCATGGCGGATTCTGCAAGCCAACAAGGCCAACTGCCCTTGCGCGAGGACGCACATTGCTGTGAATGAGCGCAGCACCAGTTCCACCATCGCCCAGCGCAGGTCTGATGTCGTGGAGTGGATGGAAACCAGCTGCTCCAGTGCGAAAAACTGGGCGTTCAAGAGGGGGTGGCTCCTTCCCGGAAAGCCGAATTCGCTGAAAAACGTCATGGACAAATTCCCTTCAATTGAGGTGTTGTCCTTATCTACGCGATCCCTGCTGCCAGCATGCTGTCAGCATCGGCGAGGCGCCCCCAAAGAAAAGAGACTTCTAGGAAAAGAGATTTGCCATGAGACGTGCCGACCGGCTGTTTCAGATCATTCAGGTGCTCCGGCGCACCCGGAAGCCGCTGACGGCGGATGCGATCGCGGCCGAGCTGGAAACCTCGAAGCGGACGATTTACCGCGACATCGCCACCCTGATCGAACAACGCGTGCCGATCCGCGGCGAAGCCGGCATGGGCTACATCCTGGAAAAGGGATTCGACCTGCCGCCGCTGATGCTGACCCCCGACGAAATCGAGGCGGCCGTGCTCGGTGCGCAGTGGGTGGCAGGACACGCCGATCCCGTGCTCGCCCGCGCAGCCCAGGACCTGATGGCGAAGATCGCCGACACCGTCCCCGAACGCTTAAGGCCGTTCGTGCTCGAACCCGCCAGTCGCGCCCGCCCGGTCTGGAACAGGGAACCCGACCGTATCGACATGGTGCGGACGCGGTCGAATATCCACGAAGGCAAGAAGATCACCCTGAATTATCGCGACGAGCACGGCCGCGACAGCCAGCGCACCATCTGGCCGATCGCGATCGGCTATCACGAGGCCGTGCGGATTCTGGCGGCGTGGTGCGAACTGCGCAAGGATTTCCGCAGTTTCCGCACCGACCGCGTCATCGACGCGGTGTACCACGACGAAAAATATCCGGAACGGCGCGACCTGCTGCGGGCGAAATGGCGCAGAAGCCTGGTCTGGGAGGCGCCCAAGGATACCTGACTGTCGCCGCACGGCCTGCGTTCGGCTATACAGAGCCATGGATCACATCGGCAATTACATCGACCCCGCCAACGACAACGCGAGTCCCTGCCAGAGCTGCGGCGCCTGCTGCAGCTATTCGGAAAACTGGCCGCGCTTCACCACCGAGGATGAGGCGGAGCTGGACCTGATCCCCCAGAAATTCGTCAACGACAAGCTCTCGGGGATGCGCTGCGACGGCAACCGCTGCTCGGCACTGTCAGGCAAGGTCGGCGAAGCGACATCGTGCACGATCTATGCGGTGCGGCCCGAGGTCTGCCGGACCTGCATGCCCGGCGATCCCGAATGCGCGATGGCGCGGAAGCGGCACGGCCTGCCCGTGCTGGCGTGAATCAAAGCTGTCGTCCCGGCCTGGTGCGCAATTGCGCACGGGGCGCCGGGACCCGTACCGCGTGATTTATCGATAAGGCAGAATGGCTGACGCCTTCCGTAACCACCAAAGCCGATGGCTATGGGTCCCCGCGTTCGCGGGAACGACGGAACGACGTTTTACGCCGTCACCGCCTCGACTTCGTCGTCGATCTCATCCTCGATCGGGGCAAAGGTCGAGAGTGGCTTGGTCGACAGCGTGATCGGCTTGCGGTGGCCGTAGGACGACGAGGGCGTGGAGCGCGCGGCCGGTTCGCGCGACAGCGCATAAAGCGTGGAACCGACACGGCCACCCAACTGGATCAGGTCGCGCTCGGTGCAGCTTGCCGCGATGGCCACAGCCAGGGCGTGCAGATGGCTGCGACGGTAGCAGAACAGCGCCAGCATGGCGCGGACATCGGAACTCACGCTTGCGACCAGCAGCGGCAGGCCGTTTGCATTGGCGCGGTACATCTCACCGAGCAGTTCATCCCGGACCGGGCAGAAATCGTTCTCGAATGCGTCACGGCTTGAAAACATGAGGGTTCTCCCTCTGCGGAAGATGCATTGCAATTCTCTAACGAAAGGTTAACCAACGGAAGCAGTAGTGTTCCGGGGCACTTGCCAGTTGCAGCCGAATCGGAACCGGCCGTGGCAGCGATTCGCTTGGAGCGTTTTCGAGCGAAGTGGAAACCGGTTCGCGTAAAGAAAACGCGTCAAAGCAGAGGACCAGAGCCCGGTTCTGGTTCAATCAGAACCGGGGTCCAGGAGCGCGCGGGACCCGAATCCATGCCCGCGCTTGCCGGGCAAGCCGGCTACGGTCGGATCGACGCCATGAAGGCGATCAGTTCGACGCCATGAAAATCGACAGGAAAAAACCGGTGAGATGGTGCAGCGCCTGATCGACGCCGATCAGAGTCCAGAACCACGGGTGTTCCTGCTCCAGCGTCACGCCGTATGACGAGGCGATAATTCCCTTGGCGCGGTCGACCGTAATGTGAATGGCAAAGTCGATCAGGGCGACGAACCAGAACCGCGGCGCGACAACCAGAATCAGCGTCATCGACACCGCCAGATGCACGAGACAATGCGCCAGCAGCGGCAGCGCCCAGCCGGTCTTTTGATCCTTGCCGATCGCCATCCAGGAATTTTGCAGAACAAAATCGGCGATGATGTGCTTCACCGTAAGAAGCAACATCCATCCCACCAGCGCACCGACCGGGACCGACGACGACATCGAGGGAAACAACAAAGCTGACGCCCTTTGCTGGGGACTGACGAGGTGGCGAAAAACCGGGATCTAGGCAGTCAGCGCAATTGTCTTCTCAAACCCGGACTGTCCGAAACATTACCGGTATTTATGACACCTCCCGGACCGGAATGCACCTGTGGGCTGTCCGAAAATCACATGGTGTGGCGAAACTGCGATACTGCAGGGAGCACTGTCCTCGCGGTAAGGTTACCGGTCGGGGCGGTTTGCATTCCGTCCCAAGCGCGATATCATCGGCGGACGGGCAAAATTGTTGTTCTTTTCTAGGCATTTACGAAAACATTAGGACGGCCTCATCATTAGGACGGCCTCCGACGCCGGCTTGACGGCGAGACGTCCCCGACCGGGTATGAGCCATGAGCGCTGAAGCCCCCACGCCGCAACCGGAAATGCCACGCCAACGTTCGCGGGTGGTGAAAAGCAATCGCTCGCAGATCGTGCTGTTTTCGATCCTGACCTTGATTCTCAGCGCCGTCACGGTTTGGGGAGGCCGAACCTGGGTGCGAAATTCCGAGACGCTGGTATTCGCCGTCGGTGAGGCCAACGGCCCTGAAGCACGCTTCGCGGCCAAACTGGCGGCGCTGCTGAAGAGCAATGCGTCGCGGCTGCGTCTCAAGATCGTGCCCAGCGGCGACAACGCCAAGGCGCTGGCGTCGTTCGACCGCAAGGAAGCCAACCTTGCGATCCTGCGCACCGACGCCAAAGTCCCGTCGCGCGCCCGCGCGGTCGCCATCCTCGAACACGACGTGCTGCTGCTGCTCAGTCCCGGCAACAAGAAGATCAAGACCGTGGCCGACCTGAAGAAGAAGAAGATCGCGGTCATGGCCGACAGCGAGAGCAGCGTGGCCCTCGTCCGCAACATCCTCGAACTTTCCGACAGCCCCGACGCAGCGGCGCGGGTCCAGATGGCGCCGCCGGGCGCGACCCTGGAGAAGCTGTTCGCGTCGGGCACCGGCGCGGTGGTCGTGGTCGCGCACGCCTCGCAGGTCATGAAGGACAGAAGCTACGAGCAACTTGCCAAGCACGGCGGCTTTACCCTGAACGCGATCGACGCCGCGAAAGCGCTCGCCAGGAAATACCCGGCGCTTTCCGAGGAGACGCTGACGACCGGCATGCTGTCCGGCGCACCCGCGATCCCCGACGACGACCTTACCACCATCGGGCTGGAGTGGCTGCTGGTGGCACAGTCCGGATTGTCGACCACGACCATGAGCGACCTCGCCCGCCTGATCTACGAAAACAAGGCCGATCTGGCGCTGAGCGACGGCTTCGCCAGCAAGATCGAACCGGCGGTGACCGACAAGGATGCCTTCATCGCCGCGCATGCGGGGGCCGCCGAATATATCAACGACGATACCAAGTCGTTCATGGATCGCTACAGCGACATGATGTATCTGGGCGCGGCCGCGCTCAGCGTCATCGGCTCGATCTTTGCCGGCATCTACACCAAGATCACGCGGATTGCACCGGAGAAGGCCGGCGAACTCGCAACTGCCATTCTCGATATCGGCGAGCGGATGGAATACGCCAAAACTCTCGACGCCCTCGACGAGCTGCAGGACGAACTCGAGGCGATCCTGCGCGGCGCGGTGATAGGGTTGCGCGACGGCACCATTTCCAGCGACGGACTGGAGACCTTCAAGCTGGGCTACGAGTTCGTCCGCGACGACATCGGCATGCGCCGCGAGCATCTCAAGCGGCACACCCCGCAGAACCCCGGCGCGCAAAACCCGGGGACCCAAACCCCTGTCGCGCACGACGACAATGTCGTGGTCGTGAAGACCGCACAGAGCGCGTAAGGTTCAGGCCGCGTTCGGCGCGGCCGGCACCCGCGCCCTGATCTCGGCGATCTTGCGCTTGAGCGCGACCTGGCGCGGATCGGTCAGCACCGCGGCGCGCGCTTCCGCCACCGCACCGCCGAGATCGGCCAGATCAAGCACACCGTCGAAGGTCGGCTTCGCGAGCCCGTCGATGATGGCGTTCCAGTCCGCCACGCCTTGACGATAGGGATCGCCATATCCCTTGATCATATCAGCGGTTTGCACGATGGCAGGCGCGGCCGCGGGTTGCTTGGTCAGGCTGCGGTCGATCATGTGAAGCCAGCGTTCGACCCAGGCCCGCTCCTTGGTGTAACGCACCGAAAACTGCCGCCACCGCCGCAGCCCCGCCTCCATCTTCAAGCGGCGAATACCCCATCGGCTCGCCGTGCTGAAGCGGATCGACACCGGCAGGCGCAGCCAGCCGAGCCATTCGAGCACATCGAGCACCGGTTCGGCGACAATGGCGGGGAGCGCACCGATCAATTCGTCGATGCGGAATCTCCTGACCTCGTTGATCGGCGCGGCCGGCACACCCGGCCGCCCCTCAAGAGTCGCGAGCGTGAGCTGCGCGATCCGGATCGGGTCTTCGTAGCTCATGCGCGCCGCCATCAACCGCGCGATCTCGGCGAACACGGCATCATCGAAACCGCGCCGGCCGACGAACCGCCGCAGCCGGTCGACATAGAGCTGGGCGTAGCTCGTCCCCTGATAGACGATCAGCATGTGAATGGCGTCGCTGGCGACGGGCACGACGGCTTCCGGCAACCCCTCCGGCAGCAATGGCGGCGTGTCGTCGACCTCGCCGATGACATCGGCGAACAGGTAACGCAACGAGGACAGGATACCGCGGTCCGACACGCTCCTCGCTCCCGGCCTCTAGGCGGGCTTCGGCGCGACCGCAGGCGCGGCCGTCTGCTGGCTCAGTTGCTTCTGCAGCGTCTCGAGATTCTGAAACAGCCGGGCGCTGGAGAGGCGGAGAAAATAGAAACCGAACGCCGGGTTTTGCACGTAAAGCTCCTCGACCTTGCTGTAGCTGACGCTCAGCACGCGCCCGGCTTCGATGCATTCCAGCGACTGGGTGCGCACGTTCGACGGCGAGAGCATGCCGAGTTCGCCGACGATGGCGCCGACCGGCAATACGATGCCGGACTCGACCAGCTTGAACCGGCCGCTGACGATATAGAGCATGTCCTCGGCCTTCTCGTCTTTGTAGAACAGCATTTCGCCGGCGCTACAGTTGCGCTCGATCATGAACGGTTTCAGCCAGTCCATCGACAGGTCGCTGTTGACGGATTTCCTCACGTCGCGCACCAGCTGCAGCATCTGGTGCAGGCGATACGAGTTGACCAGGCACATCACCGACTGCACCAGCATGACCAGGTAATTATGCGCTGGAATGGCAGTCAGGAAGAGAACGACGTTGGCGAGAATGCCGAAGATCCGCAACGGGATCATGGTCCGCATCGTGGTGGTGGCGACCACGAAGATCGACGCGAACAGCGCGCCGGCGGTTCCCGCATGTTCTGCCAGATGAGACGTGTCCATTGGAGGCCAGCCAATTCTTTGCGAAGTGAATGGTTTCGCAATTCTGTTGCGGTGCCCGCTATCGTAATGTCCGCTGGGCATTTTTGATATACGAGGAAAAACGACGTTTTTTCGGGATTCTCGCCCAGCCCGGGCAAAATTCGGCCCCCAGGAGATACCAAGGCGTGACCGGGGCGCCCCTGCGGCCAGCGGCGATAAACGCTGATTGCCTGATGTCGTTGACGGCCTCCCCGGAGGGGGGCACGTTGCGCGAACCGGTCCTGCCGTGGCATGACCGCTATCACGCTTTTTCAGCACCGATCAGGCGCCCTCTTTCCAATGCCCAAACGGCTCGTTCTTTCGGCTCTGACGATTTTCGCCGCCCAGACGGCCGGCCGCAACATGACCAAAGCGGCCTATGTCGCGGTGACGGTCGGCGTCAGCGTCATGGTGCTGCTCACGGTCGCGCCCGCCTATGAGGCGGCGCATCGCTGGGTCGACGCCGTGCTGTGGGCGTGCTGGGCCTACTTCGTGTTCGAATGGGTGGTGCGGCTGCGCCTCGCGCGGGCGTCGCAGCGCGGCTGGGGCTATACGCGGTCGGTCCGCGGGCTGGTGGACGCCGCCGCCGTTATCGCGGTGCCGCTGGCGCTGGTCTGCGGCACCGATCCGCGGACGGCATGGCTGCTCGCGATCCTGTGGGTGCTCAAGGTGGTCCCCGGCGTTCCGGGCTTGCGGCAATTGCGCCGGGTGCTGGTGATCGAGTCCGGCTCGCTGTTGAGCGTGCTGGTGATTTTCCTGATGGTGCTGTTTCTGGCATCGGTCGCGGTCTATTTCTTCGAACGCGACGTTCAGCCTGCCACCTTCGGCAGCGTGCCCGCCGCGCTCTGGTGGGCGGTCGCGACGCTGACCACCACCGGTTATGGCGACGTGGTGCCGATCACGCTGCCCGGCCGCATCGTCGCCGCGCTGGTGATGATCTGCGGCCTCGGCGTGTTCGGGCTGTGGACCGGTATTCTCGCCACCGGTTTTGCCGCCGAGACCCGCCGCGACAACTTCCTGAAGACCTGGGAGTCCGTCAGCAAGGTGCCGTTCTTCGCAGCGCTTGGCCCGGCCGCGATCGCCGACGTCACCCACATGCTACGCACCATGGACCTGCCGCCGCGCACCATGATCATCCGCAAGGGCCAGCAGGGCGACTGCATGTATTTCATCGCCGCCGGCGAGGTCGAGGTCGACCTGCCCGGCAAAAAGGTCAGGCTGAGCGAGGGCGCGTTCTTCGGCGAGATGGCGCTGCTCGGCAACAATCTGCGCTCGGCCAACATCACCACTACGCGGCTGTCGAAATTGCTGGTGCTCGACCTCGTCGATTTCCGCCTGCTGATGGCGCGGCACCCCGATCTGGCCCAGACCATCGACGCCGAGGCCAACCGGCGCGCACTGGAAAACAAGTAACAAGAAAAACGGAGAACGAGATGTCCGAACCAGCCGAGGCGGCCAGTGCGCCGGTCCTCGAAATCAGCGGCGCACGCGCCACCATCCGCCTCAACCGGCCGAAACACCTGAACCGGCTGCAGAGTGAGGATCTCGGCGACCTGCTGAAACTGTTCGACCGGATCGAGGCCGATCCCGCTATCCGCGTGCTGGTGCTGACCGGCACCGGCCGCGCCTTCAGTGCCGGCTATGACCTCAACTCGGTCGCCGACCGCGCGACCAGCGCCAAGGAAGAACAGAGCGCGGGCTCCGCGTTTGAAGTCGTGGTCAACCGGCTGGAGGATCTCGGCGTACCGACCATCTGCCGGCTCAATGGCGGCGTCTATGGCGGCTCGACCGATCTGGCGCTGGCCTGCGACTTCCGCATCGGCGTCGACACCGCCGAAATGTTCATGCCGGCGGCGCGGCTGGGCTTGCATTACTACAAGAGCGGCATCGCGCGCTATGTGGCGCGGCTCGGCGTCGACAACGCCAAGAAGCTGTTCTTGACCGCGCAGAAGATCACCGCACCCGAGATGCTGCGGATCGGCTATCTCACCGCCATGGTGCCGCTGGAATCGCTCGACGAGGAAGTCGACCGCCTCGCCACCATTCTCGGCGGCAACGCGCCGCAGGCGATGCGCGGCATGAAACGCGCCATCAACGAGTTTTCGCGCGGCCAGCTCGACGAGGAAGCCTGCGACCGCCGCCACCGCGAAAGCATGCGCAGCGCCGAGATCAAGGAAGGCATCAAGGCGTTCGCGGAAAAGCGCCCGCCGCGGTTTTAGATTAGTAGCCCACGAAACAGTCCTGAAACACGATTCTCCAGATCGCGCATGAACGCGAGGCGCGTCCGCTCCGACTGATGGGCAGGGACGAAACAACGGCCTCGTGCCACCCAACTGGAGAATCAAGATGCTTCGCAAGGTTCCCCTCGGACTGATCGCTGCCGCTTCCCTCGGCGTCGCTGCACTGGCTCCCGGCGCCGCTTCGGCGCACGGCTTTCATGGCGGCTGGGGACATCATGGCTGGGGCCATGGCGGCTTCGGCTTCGGCGGCATTTACGTCAACACCGGCGTCAGCGACTGCTATCAGCAGCAGTACATTCAGACCCGCCACGGCGTGCGCCTGCGCACGGTCAATGTCTGCGCTTACAACGCCTACTGATTGCGCCTGAACGACACGCAAAACCCCGATCGCGGCCCGCGATCGGGGTTTTCGTTGTGTTTTTTGGCGTGTTTTATTTATCGACGAAGGTCACGGTATCGGCCACGCTCGCCCGCGAGGTGCGGTAGCTGTTGACCTTGTGCGCGTTGTCGGCAAAGCCGAACGAGATGCCGCAGACCACCTTGCGGTCGTCAGCGAGTTTGAAGTGACGGCGGATCAGCCCGGAATGACGCGCCAGCGCCGCCTGCGGAATGGTGCCGAGGCCGAGCGCCTGCGCCGCCAGCATGAAATTGCCGACATAGGCGCCGCAATCGATCGCGCCGTAGATGCCGAGCGGCTCGTCGGTATGGATGATCGCGACATGCGGCGCGCCGAAGAAATTGTAGTTCTCCAGCGCCTGCTTGGCGTAGGCCATCTTGTCGCCACGGGCGATGCCGAGCGTGTTGTAGAGCTGAAAGCCGCTCTCGCGGCGGCGTTCGAGATAGGCCCCGAGATATTCGCGCGGCGGCGTGAAATCGTGATCGTCGCCGGCGCCGGACGCGGCCTCGGCATAGATTGCCTTGCGAAACCGCTCCTTGGCTTCGCCGCTGGCGATCAACACCTGCCAGGGCTGGCTGTTGCACCATGACGCCGTGCGCTGCGCCGCGACGAGAACGCGCTCGATGGTCTCGTGCGGCACCGGCTGCGGCAGAAACGCGCGAACCGAATAGCGTTCGCCCAACAGCTCTTCGAGCACGCCGATGCGATCTTCGGTCGCGTATTTGGTCTTTGCCGCAGCGTCCATTTTCATCGCCCCTTGGTCGGGATCTTGTTGAACGGCACATCCTTGTCGACGCGGATGTCGCCGGGCAGACCCAGCACGCGTTCGGCGATAATGTTACGCAGGATTTCGTCGGTACCGCCGGCGATACGCATCGACGGCGAACTGAGCAACATTTGTTGAAACTGGCCGTGCGCTACTTCCTCGTCCGCGCCGGTCAGCGCGCCGGCAGCGCCCTCCAGGTCCATCGCATAGCTTGCGATGTCCTGCAGCATCGAGCCCGAGACCAGCTTGCCGATGGAGTTTTCCGGACCCGGCCGCTCGCCCTTGGACAGCGAAGAGATCGCGCGATAGCTGGTGTATTTCAACCCGCTCGCCTTTACCGCCCAGTTCGCAAGCTTGGCGCGGGTGGCGCGATCGTCGATGGCGGGGCCGTCTTCCGTCATCAGGCTGGAGCAGAACTCGAAAATTTCGGGGAAACCGGTCGCCAGCCGCGAGCCGATCGACATGCGCTCGTTCATCAGCGTCGTCAGCGACACGTTCCAGCCGTCGCCGACCGCGCCGAGGCGCTGGTGATCGGGAATCACGACGTCGGTGAAGTAGACCTCGTTGAATTCCTGCATGCCGTTGGCCTGCTTGATCGGCCGTACCTCGACGCCCGGGCTCTTCATGTCGAGGAAGAACATCGTCAGGCCCTTGTGCTTGGGCACATTGGGATCGGTGCGCGTGATCAGAAGACCGTAATCCGAGTAGTGCGCACCGGAGGTCCAGATCTTCTGGCCGTTGACGATCCAGTTGTCGCCCTTCTTCTCGGCGCGCGTGCGAAGCCCGGCGACGTCGGAGCCGCCGGCCGGCTCTGAGAACAGCTGGCACCAGATATGTTCGCCGGAGGCGAGCTTCGGAAGATAGTGACGCTTGTGCTCCTCGCTGCCGAACGCCATCACGGTCGGCCCGCACATGCCCTCGCCGATCTGGAACGGCTGCGTCAGCTTGCCGTAGACGCCCTCTTCCTGCTGCCAGATCACCTTCTCGATCGGGGTCGCGCCGCGGCCGCCATATTCCTTCGGCCAATGCAGGCAGGCCCAGCCGCCTTCGGCCTTCTTCTTCTGCCAGGCCTTGCCGACGTCGACGATCTCTTCCTTCTCGAGCCGGATGCGGCCGAGCGAGGATTTCGATAGCTCCGCCTCGTATTTTTTCGGAGCATTGGCCTCGACCCATTTGCGGGCGGTGGCGCGGAATTCGGCTTCCTGCGGGGTGTCGTCGAAGTTCATGGCGGCTTCCTCTTTTTTCGTAGGGTGGGTTAGCCGAAGGCGTAACCCACCAGTTATATCGAGCCTTGTTGCAATGGTGGGTTACGCTTCGCTAACCCACCCTACGATTCTAAAATTCTTACGCGCGTCCCTTGGTCGGAATCTTGTTGAACGGCACGTCCTTGTCGACCCTGATATCGCCGGGCAGGCCAAGCACGCGTTCGGCAATGATGTTACGCATGATTTCGTCGGTACCGCCCTCGACGCGGGTACCGGGCGCACGCAGCAGCATCGCCTGGAATTTTCCGGCGACTTCGGCGTCTTCCGGTCCGCTCAGCACGCCGGCGGCGCCCTGCAGGTCGAGCGCGTACATCGCGACGTCCTGGATCATCGAACCCGCCACCAGCTTGCCGATGGAATTTTCCGGACCCGGACGATCGCCCTTCGACAGCGCCGAGATCGCGCGCATCGAGGTATATTTCAGCCCGCTCGCCTTTACCGCCCAGTTGGCCAGCTTGGAGCGGACGCCACGGTCGTCGATCGCCGGACCATCCTCCAGCATCAGGCTGCTGCAGAACTCGAACAATTCAGGGAAACCGGTCGAAACGCCGGCGCCGATCGACATGCGTTCGTTCATCAGCGTGGTCAGCGAGACGTTCCAGCCGTCATTGACGGCACCGAGCCGCTGCGAGTCCGGGATCACCACGTCGGTGAAATAGACTTCGTTGAAGTCGGACTGCCCGCTGGCCTGCTTGATCGGCCGCACCTCGACGCCCGGGCTCTTCATGTCCAGGAAGAACATGGTGAGACCCTTGTGCTTGGCGACGGTCGGATCGGTTCGCGTCAGCAGGATGCCGTAATCGGAATAGTGCGCGCCTGAGGTCCAGATCTTCTGGCCGTTGATGATCCAGTCGTCGCCCTTCTTCTCGGCGCGGGTGCGCAGGCCAGCGACGTCGGAACCGCCGGCCGGCTCGGAGAACAACTGGCACCAGACATTTTCGCCGGCCGCCAGCGGCGGCAGATATTTGCGCTTCTGCTCCTCGCCGGCGAACGCCATCATGGTCGGCCCGCACATGCCGTGGCCGATGATGAACATGCCACTGAGTTTTCCGAACGGGCCCTCTTCCTGCTGCCAGATCACGCGCTCGATCGGCGACGAACCGCGACCGCCATATTCCTTCGGCCAGTGCAGGCAGGCCCAGCCGGCGTCGGCCTTCTTCTTCTGCCAGGCCTTGGCGACCTCCAGCATGTTGACATTTTTGAGCGCGGTTCGGCCGAGCGAGGACTTGCGCAACTCCTCCTCATACTGCTTCGGCGCGTTGGCGCCGATCCACGCCTTGGCTTCGGCGCGGAACGCGGCTTCCTGCGGGGTGTCATCGAAGTTCATGACGTCTGTCCTTGTTGGTCATTCCGGACGATCCGCGGCGCGGATCGATCCGGAATCCAGAAGTTGTTTGCAATCAGGCCGCATTCCGCTTGCGCATGTGGTCGATCAGCGCGTCTTCCCAGTACGACAGACTGCCGAGCGTCAGCGCGGTGGCGTTGGCGCGGCGGTAGTACATGTGGCAATCGAACTCCCAGGTGAAGCCCATGCCGCCATGGACCTGAATGTTGTTCTTGGAACAGTGCTGGAACGCCTGCGTTGCGCTGATGCGCGCAGCCGCGGCCGCTTCCGGCAGTTCCGACGCGTTGGTCGAGAGCGCCCAGGCGCCGTAATAACAATTGGAACGCGCCAGCGTCGCCGAGACATACATGTCGGCGAGGAGGTGCTTCACCGCCTGGAACGAACCGATCGGACGGCCGAAGGCAATACGGTCGAGCGCGTAGTCGCGGCCCATTTCCAGCGCACGGTCGGAACCGCCGACCTGCTCGAACGCCAGCAGGACAGCGGCGCGGTCGAGCACCTGGGTCAGGATGCCCCAGCCTTCGCCGGCGGCACCCAGCGGCTCGGCCTTGCAGTTCTTGAAGATCAGTTCGGCCTGGCCGCGGCTCGGATCGATATTGGTCAGCGACTTCACCTCGACGCCGCCGGCCTTGAGGTCGACCAGGAACAGCGAAATGTCGGAATCGCGGCCAGACGATCCCGTCCGCGCGGCAACGATGGCGAAATCGGCAATCGCACCATCCGGCACCGGCTTCTTGACACCGTTCAGCGTGCCGGCGACGGCCGAAAGCTTGATCGCCGATGGCGACGGATTGCCCTTGCCTTCGAACAGCGCCAGCGTGCCGATCGCGTCGCCGGAGGCAATCACCGGCAGCCACTTCTGCTTCTGCGCATCGGATCCTGCGATCATCAGCGCTTCAGCCGCCAGATAGACCGTCGAAGAGAACGGCACCGGCGCCAGCGCGCGGCCCATTTCCTCGGCGATCACGCAGAGTTCGAGATGGCCGGCGCCCGCGCCGCCGAACGCTTCGGGGATCGCAATGCCGAGGAAACCCATCTCGGCGAGGCCCTTCCACAATTCCTTGTCGTACGGCGCGTTGCCGTCCAGCACCGCGCGCACAGCCTTGGGCGGGCACTTTTCAGCGAGGAACTTCCTCGCTTCGTCACGCATCTGCTTTTGTTCGTCGGAGAAATCGAAATTCATGGCGCTTTACTCGCGTTGGTGCTGCGTTGGTCAGTTCAGGGTGATGACGTCTTCGCCGGGATGTTCGGCGTAAAGCTTCTCCACCAGCACGGCGCGGCGTTCGAGCCCGGCGCGCTGGTTGATGTAGCCCTTGTCGGTGAGTTCGTTGCCGTCGATCGAGGCCGGTTCGGCCATCAGCATGGCCCGTGCAATCCGCATGCTGCTGCCGGTGGTGGAGGCGTTGTGCGCTTCCAGTCCGCGCTTCACGCAGGCGATCACCTCGGGATGCCGGATCACGTCTTCGAACGTCGCATCGGCATTGCCGACCATCTGTCGGCAGGCGTGCAGATTAGGCCAGGCCAGCAGGCCGATGAAGGCACGGTCCTGACCGGCGACCAGCGCGTCGTGCACCGCGGGCGTAGCCGCGGCGATCGCATCGGTGCGGAGCGAGCCGACGTGCACGAACGTGCCCGTCGTCAGCTTGAAATCCTCGACGACGCGGCCGGCGAAGATAATGCCTTGCACCGGATCGTTCTCGTCGACGAATACACCGGCATCGCCGATGCAGTAAAAACCTTCCTCGTCGAAGGCCGCCTTGGTGAGATCGTCCCGGCCGAAATAGCCGGGCGTGACGTTGACGCCGCGCAGGCGCAGTTCGTATTTCGACCCACACGGCACCAGCTTCAGCTCGACGCCGGGGAACGGCAAGCCGATCAGGCCGACGCGCTCGGTGTCCCAATAGGTGCCGGTCGCGGTCGGCGCGGTCTCGGTGGAGCCCCAGCCGGTATAGAACACGATGCGTTCGCCGGTGGTCTTCACCGCCAGCGCCTGCATCCGGTCATAGAGATCGTCGGGCAGCCGAGCCCCGCCATAGGCCATGATCGAGAGATTCTTGAAGAAGCTGCGGCAGAGTGCGTCGTCTTTCTCCATCGCCGCGGCGAGTGCGGCGTAGCCGGCCGGCACGTTGGCGTAATAGGTCGGCGATATCTCGCGCAGGTTTCGCAGGGTCTCTTCGATCTGGCCCGGCATCGGACGGCCGTCATCGATATAGAGCGTACCGCCATCGACCAGCACCGGATGGAACGCGGCATTGCCGCCCATGGTGTGGTTCCACGGCATCCAGTCGAGAACGTTCGGCAGCGGACTGCCGGCATCGCGCGGCCGCACCTGCATCATCATCGCCGCATTGGCGCACATCATCTCTTGCGTGTTGATGACGGCCTTGGGCATGCCGGTCGAGCCCGAGGTGAACAGCAGCTTGCCGACGGTGTCGGGCGTGATCTTCGCAATCGACCGCTCGACCGCTGTTGTCATCGGCGTGGCCGCGAGTTCGGCAAAGGACACGCTCTTGATGCCGTCGCAGGGCCGCGCGACATGGACGACCGTGACGCCAGTGAGATCGAGCGCCTTCAGCGCCTTTTCGAAGGTCGGGCCGTCCTGCACCATCACGACCGCAGGCTTGATCAGGTCGAAGAGGTATTTGAGCTTCATATGATCCTGGCTCATCAGCGAATAGGCCGGCGATACCGGCGCCGCCGGCAGGCGCGCCTGCATCGCGGCCTGCGTCATCAGCGCATGCTCGATCGAATTGCCCGAGAGGATCGCAACCGGCCGGCCGTCCGCGACGCCGAGATTGAGCAGGCCTTGCGTCAGCCCGTCGACGGTGCGCTTGGCTTCGCCGTAGGAAACTTTGCGCCATTTCCGGTCAGCGCCGGCGCGCTGCGCCAGCCAAGTGCGCTCGGGCGCTTCCCTGGCCCACTTCGCCAAATATGCCGGGATATGCTTCTCGTAAGCCTGCAGCGGAATCCGTGACTTCAGAACGATCGCGCCGTCGGGTCGCCGGTCGACCGCGATGTCGCGCTTCAGCCACTCGATCTTGCGAAAGCCGGGCTTGGTCAGCACCTCGGCTGCATTCCCACTCATATTGCGTCTCCCGGAATTCGATCCTTTGCGGATCGTTTTGTCTTATCGGTGCTACCGCCTGATATAGACAGGCTTTCGTTTTTCAAGAAAGGCCCTGATGCCTTCGTTGAAATCTTCCGAGCGGCTGCACAGCACCTGATTGCGGTCTTCCATCGCGATCACGGCCTCGATCGATCCGGCATCGACGCTCATATTAAGGCATTCCTTGGACAGCCTTAGGCCCACCGGCGAGGCCGTCATCATCGCATCGACATAGGGTTCGGCGGCGGCATCAAGCCCGCCTTCCTCAACCACTTCGGAGACGAGCCCGACGGCCAAGGCACGCTCGGCGCCGATGAAGCGCCCGGTCAGGATCAATTCGGAGGCAACCGACACGCCGACCAGGCGCGGCAGGAAATAGCTGGTGCCAATATCGCAGCCGCCGAGGCCGAGCTTGATAAAGGCGCAGTTCATCCGCGCGGATTTCGTGGCGATCCGGATATCGGCCGCCAGCGCCAGCGCAAAACCACCACCGGCCGCGGCACCCTGGATCAGTGCGATGATCGGCTGCGGACAGCGCCGCATCAGCATCACGATGTCGGCGATCCGGCGCTGCGAGTCCAAAGATTCGGTCACGCCGGGCGGCTCCTGCTGCCCGGCACGCCGCGCCATCGCATGCTTGAGGTCGAGGCCGGCGCAGAACGCGTTGCCTGCGCCCTTCAGCACCACCACGCGGGTCGAACGGTTGCGCTGCAGGCCCTCGAAATACGTGTTCAACGCATCGATCATATCTGGGTTGAGCGCGTTGAGGCTGTCCGGGCGATTGAGCGTCACCCGGTCGACCCCGTCATCGTGTTCGATCAGCAGCGGTTGAGTCACGAAGCGCTCCTGCATTCGCCAACTGCGATGCCAATTGATGTGCCCTCTCCCCTTGTGGGAGAGGGCATCGCCGACGCTAACCTTGCATTCGATTGGGTGAGGGGTTGCCAACCGGATAGAACCCCTCATCCGTCTTCGCTTCGCGAAGCCACCTTCTCCCACAAGGGGAGAAGGGAAGAGACGACCGAGAACTACCGCGGCGCCATGCGGATGGCGCCGTCGAGGCGGATGGTCTCGCCGTTCAGCATCGGGTTCTCGACGATGTGAACCGCGAGGTTGCCGTATTCGGAGGCATCGCCGAGGCGGGCGGGATGCGGCACCTGGGCGCCGAGGCTCTTGCGGGCCTCTTCGTTCAGGCCCATCAGCAGCGGCGTCAGGAACAGGCCGGGCGCAATGGTGTTGACGCGGATCTTGAGGCTGGCGAGGTCGCGCGCGGCCGGCAGCGTGAGGCCGACGACGCCGCCCTTCGAGGCGGAGTAGGCGATCTGGCCGATCTGGCCTTCATAGGCCGCGACGCTCGCGGTGTTGATGGCGACGCCGCGCTCTTCACCGATCGGCGGAGCCGTCGCCAGACGTTCGGCGAACAGGCGCAGCACGTTGAAGGTACCGATCAGGTTGACGTTGATGATGCGGACGAACTTCGCCAGCGGATAGACGCCGTCCTTGCCGACGGTGCGCTGCGATCCGCCGATGCCGGCGCAGTTCATCAGCACGCGGGCGATGCCGTGGGCGGCTTCCGCCTTGGCAATCGCGGCCTTGATGGCTTCCTCGTCGGTGACGTCGGCGTGCAGGGCGACTCCCTTCACTTCGGCCGCGACCTTTTCGGCATTTTCCTTGTTCTGGTCGATGACGCCGATTTTCGCGCCCTTGGCAGCCATGGCGCGGGCGGTGGCGGCGCCGAGGCCGGAGCCACCGCCGGTGATGAGAACGGCAACGTCTTTCAACTGCATTTTAACAACCTTTCCTTGGGCGTTTTTTCTCTAGACTGGACGAGTAGCGAACAGGGAGTAGCGAATGGGGTTACGAAACCATTCGCTATTCGCCATTCACCCTTCGCCCCTTCTTCTCTTCCAACATGCCGCTGCAGATCAGCGCTTCCATGTGCTTGATATACTGGCGGCAGACTTCGTCGGTAACCGGACCGACACCGGTCGCCCGCGACATCGCGTGGCGGCCGAAGAACAGGTGATCGCAGGCGCCGATCAGGCTGGTGTAGAACAGCACCGGATCAATGTCGCGGAACTCGCCGGCCTTGACGCCTTCGGCGAGCAGCCGGCGATGAAATTCCAAGAGCGGCGCCACGAAGAACTTCGACACTTCGTCGGCGGCGTCCGGGGTGCTCTCATGCAGCAGATAATGGATCAGCCGGTTCATATAGGGGAACTGGTGATAGGCGCGAATGATGCCGCCGATATGCAGGCGCAGTTTCGCGGTAGGCTGAACCGGCTGGCTGATCAGGTATTCGAGCTGCGACATTTCGGTCGCGGCGTCGCGTGCCAGCAGCGCCAGCAACAGCCCGTCTTTGTTGCCGAAATGGTATTTCACCAGTGCGGCGTTGACGCCGGATTTCTGCGCGATGTCGGACAGCGACACATCGATCGAGGCGCGCTCGATCATGAGCTCGCTGGCCGCTACCAGCAGCTTCTCCGCGGTGGAGTTCCTGCCGCCCGGAAGCCTCGTCGGTACGCTGGTATTCAACTGTGATCCCATCACTGCCTGGTCCGAAATCCGGCCGCACATAAGCGCATGCCGCGGCTGCACTCAAGAGTTAATTGATTGATTGACTAAATCCCGGACCGTCCTTAAATCCGGCCCAACTTTTCCATCCACAACAATCCAGGGAGAACAGACATGGCCGAGGCCTATATCGTCGCCACCGCACGCACCGCAGGTGGCCGCAAGGGGGGACGTCTCGCCGGCTGGCATCCGGCCGACCTCGCCGCTTCCGTGCTGGATTCGCTGGTCGAACGATCAGGGGCCGACCCCGCCCAGATCGAAGACGTCATCATGGGCTGCGTGATGCAGACCGGCGAACAGTCGAGCAACGTCGCCCGCAACGCCGTGCTGGCCTCGAAGCTTCCCGAGAGCGTGCCCGCCACCTCGATCGACCGTCAGTGCGGCTCTTCGCAGCAGGCGCTGCATTTTGCGGCCCAGGCCGTGATGAGCGGCACTATGGACATCGTGATCGCGGCCGGCGTGGAATCGATGACCCGCGTGCCAATGGGCCTTGCCTCCTCGCTGCCCGCCAAGAACGGCTTCGGCGTCTCGAAGAGCCCGAACATGGAGAAGCGTTATCCGAACATCATGTTCAGCCAGTTCACCGGTGCGGAAATGATGGCGGAGAAGTACGGCCTCTCCAAGGACGATCTCGACGAGTACGCCTACAACAGCCACCAGCGCGCGATTGCGGCGACGCAAGCCGGCCGCTTCAAGGACGAGATCGTTCCGCTGCAGATCACCCGCGCCGACGGCTCGACCGACACCCATCACATCGATGAAGGCATCCGCTTCGATGCCACGCTCGCGGGCATCAAGGGCGTCAAGCTGATCGTGGAGAATGGCAAGCTCACCGCCGCCAGCGCCAGCCAGATCTGCGACGGCGCCTCGGGCGTGATGATCGTCAACGAGCGCGGCCTGAAGTCGCTCGGCGTCAAGCCGATGGCGCGCATCCATCACATGACCATGATGGGCGGCGATCCCGTGATCATGCTGGAAGCGCCGCTTCCGGCGACCCAGCGCGCGCTGCAGAAGGCCGGCATGTCGGTCGACGACATCGACCTGTTCGAAGTCAACGAGGCCTTTGCCTCGGTGCCGACCGCCTGGCTGAAGACCACCGGCGCCGATCCGGCACGACTCAACGTCAACGGCGGCGCCATCGCGCTCGGCCATCCGCTCGGCGGCTCCGGCACCAAGCTGATGACCACGCTGGTCAATGCGCTGAAGCAGCGGGGCAAGCGCTACGGCCTGCAGACCATGTGCGAAGGCGGCGGCATGGCGAATGTGACCATCGTCGAGCGGCTGTAAGAAAGAGGCGAATAGCGAGTGGCGAGTAGCGAATGGTGAAGAGGTGAAGGGCGACGACTGTCCTCCTTCCTATTCGCCATTCGCTACTCGCCATTCGCATGCTTGAGGAAACCCCATGACCCATCCGTCCATCTACGCCCGCACCCAGCCGAACAAGATCGCCTACCAGATGGCGGGCACCGGCAAGGCGATCACCTATCGCGAGCTCGACGAGCTTTCGAACCAGGGCGCGCAACTGTTTCGTTCGCTCGGCCTCAAGGCCGGCGATCACATCGCCTTCCTGATGGAAAACCGGCTGGCGTTCATGGAGATCTGCTGGGCGGCGCAGCGCGCAGGCCTGTATTACACCGCGATCAGCCGTTACCTGACCCGGGACGAGATCGCCTATATCGTCAAGGATTGCGGCGCCAAGGTCTTCATCACCTCGCCGAAATGCGCCGAGCAGGTCAGGAGCCTGGTCAAGGGCGAAGCCGGCGAGCCGCTGTTCTTCATGGTCGACGAGCCCGAACCGGGCTTTCGCTCCTGGGATAATGAAGCGATCGCGATGCCGACGGCGCCGATTGCCGACGAGGTCGCCGGCTACGACATGTTGTATTCGTCGGGCACCACCGGGAGGCCCAAGGGCATCAAGCGGGAGTCCGAAAAAAATCCGATCGATCTGCCGAATCCGTTCCTCAAGGTCCTCTGTGGCACCATGTGCGGAATGAACGCCGACAGCATCTATCTTTCGCCGGCGCCGCTCTATCACGCCGCTCCCCTGCGCTTCAACATGATGGCGATCACGCTCGGCGGCACCTCCATCATCATGGAGCATTTCGACGCCGAGGAATTTTTGAAGCTGGTCGAGAAGCACAAGATCACCCAGTCGCAGCTGGTGCCGACCATGTTCGTGCGCATGCTGAAGCTGCCGGAAGACGTCCGCACCCGCTACAACGTCTCCTCGCTGAAGGGCGCGATCCATGCCGCCGCGCCCTGCCCGATCGACGTCAAGGCAAAGATGATCGAATGGTGGGGGCCGATCCTGATCGAATATTACGCCGGCTCCGAAGGCAACGGCGTCACGGTCTCAACCTCGCAGCAATGGCTCGATCATCGCGGCACCGTCGGCCGCGCCGTGGTCGGCAAGATCAAGATTCTCGACGAGAACGATGCCGAAGCGCCGGTGGGCCAGATCGGCACGGTGTATTTCGCCGACGCGCCGGTGTTCGCCTATCACAACGATCCCGAGAAGACCAAGCGCGCCTACAACGCCAAGGGCTGGTCGACGCTCGGCGACGTCGGCTATCTCGACGACGAAGGCTTCCTCTACCTCACCGACCGCAAGTCCTACATGATCATCTCCGGCGGCGTGAACATCTACCCGCAGGAGACCGAGGACGTGCTGATCACCCATCCCGGTGTGGCCGACGTCGCGGTGTTCGGCGTGCCGAACGAGGAGATGGGCGAAGAGGTCAAGGCCGTGGTGCAGCCGCACGACATGACCAAGGCCGGCAAGGAGCTGGAAGCCGAACTGATCGCATTCTGCCGCAAGCACCTGTCGCCGATCAAATGCCCGAAGAGCATCGACTTCGAAGCCGAACTGCCGCGGACGCCGACCGGCAAGCTGGTGAAGCGCCATCTCCGCGACAAGTATTGGCCGAAGGCGGCGAAGGCGTAGGCTTTCTTCCCCTTCTCCCACAAGGGGAGAGGGAAGAAATGCACGCCTCACGCGATATCCTCCGTCATGCCCGGGCTTGTCCCGGGCATCCACGTCTTTACAGTCTCGCAGGCAAGAAGACGCGGATGGCCGGGAGTCCTGGTGAAAGGCGCGCTTCGCGCTTTCGCCCGGCCATGACGAGGAAAGTTCATGAACAACGCCACCGCCCTCCCCGACATCCCGCTGCCATCAGGCATCCGCTCCCGCTACGTCGAGGGTATCAACGGCCTGCGCATGCATGTGCTCGAAGCCGGCTTCGAGACGCCCGGGCGGCCCTGCGTGCTGCTGCTGCACGGCTTTCCCGAACTCGCTTTTTCCTGGCGCAAGGTGATGCCTCAGCTTGCCGCCGCCGGTTATCACGTGATCGCGCCGGACCAGCGCGGCTATGGCCGCACCACCGGTTGGGACGCAAATTACGACGGCGACCTCACCTCGTTCCGGCTCACCAACCTGGTGCGCGACGCGCTCGGACTGGTGTCGGCGTTCGGCTACACCCACGTCGATGCCGTGTTCGGTCATGATTTCGGCTCGTCGGTCGCGGCCTGGTGCGCGCTGATCCGGCCCGACGTGTTTCGATCGGTCGCGTTAATGAGCGCGCCGTTCGGGGGAACGCCGCCGCTGCCGTTCAACACCGCTGATGGCCCAGCCAAGCCCGCGGTGGAAGATCCCGTGCATCGCGACCTCGCGGCGCTGCCGCGACCGCGCAAGCACTACCAATGGTATTACTCGACGCGCGCGGCCAATGCCGACATGCACCACGCGCCGCAGGGCGTGCATGATTTCCTGCGCGGCTATTATCACCACAAGAGCGCCGACTGGAAAGCCAACACGCCCTACCCGCTGCGATCATGGTCCGCGGGCGAACTCGCAAAACTGCCGACCTATTATGTGATGGATCTCGCCAAGGACATGGCCGCGACGGTTGCCGAGGAAATGCCCTCGGCCGCCGAAATCGCCGCCAACCAATGGCTGCCTGAGCGCGAGCTTTCCTTCTACAGCGCCGAATATGCCCGCACCGGATTCCAGGGCGGCCTGCAGTGGTATCGCTGCGGTACGTCAGGCGCGTTCGTGGCCGAGTTGCAGACCTGGTCGGGGCGGACCATCGACGTGCCCTCCGCCTTCATCTCCGGTAAGCAGGACTGGGGCACCTATCAGCGCCCCGGCGTCTACGAAGCGATGCAATCGAAGGCCTGCACCAACATGATCGGCTGCCACCTGGTCGACGGCGCCGGCCACTGGGTGCAGCAGGAGCAGCCCGCCGAAGTGAGCCGGCTGCTGCTGCAGTTCCTGCAGCGGACCAAATCGGCCGGCTAAACAATTTGACCGGAGAAACGCCCGCCTCTATAACAGTTTAGAACCATTCTAAATTGACGCAGAGGCGCCGCCGTGAAGAATTTCGCCGACCTGACCGAGCGCGAGGTGCTGGCCGTAGCGATCTCCTCCGAGGAAGAGGACAGCCGCATCTATATGAGTTTCGCGGAGGACCTGGCCGAGCGTTATCCGGATTCGGCTAAGGTGTTCGAGGAAATGGCCGAGGAAGAACGCGGCCATCGCCACCGGCTGCTCGAAATGTACGAGCAGCGCTTCGGCCCGCATCTGCCGCCGATCCGCCGCGAGGACGTGCGCGGATTCCTCCGCCGCCGCCCGATCTGGCTGACCAAGAACCTGTCGCTCGACACCATCCGCAAGGAGGTCGAGACGATGGAACTGCAGGCCGAGCAATTCTACATCAAGGCTGCCGAGCAGGCCGAGGATGTCGGCGTGCGCCGGCTGCTCGGCGACCTCGCCGAAGAGGAAAAGGGCCACGAGAAGCTCGCCGTGAAGCTGACCGGCGAGATCCTCAGCCCCGACGTGCGCGCCGAGGAAGACAAGACGCGCCGGCGCATGTTCGTGCTACAATACGTCCAGCCCGGTCTTGCCGGCTTGATGGACGGCTCGGTCTCGACGCTGGCGCCGTTGTTCGCGGCGGCCTTTGCGACGCATCAGAACTGGCAGACGTTTCTGGTCGGCCTTGCCGCCTCGATCGGCGCCGGCATCAGCATGGGGTTTGCCGAAGCACTGTCCGACGACGGCTCGCTGACCGGGCGCGGCTCGCCCTGGCTGCGCGGAATGACCTGCGGCCTGATGACGACGCTCGGCGGCCTCGGCCACACCATGCCCTATCTGGTCCCGGACTCCTGGGCCAACGCCTTCTGGATCGCGACGGCCATTGCCGGCATCGTGGTGTTCTTCGAATTGTGGGCGATTGCCTATATTCGTGCGCGATACATGGACACGCCGTTCCTTCAGGCGGTGTTCCAGATCGTGCTCGGCGGCGCCATCGTGCTGGCGGTCGGCATTCTGATCGGCGCAGCCTAGAGAAGCTTCAGCTCCCGTTGAGCCCGCCGATCTCCGGGAAGAACATCTCCTTCCACGATGCCGGCTCGTGCTTGGTGGTGCCGACCTTGCGCATGAATTTGGCGAACTTCATCGTAGCCGCCGGCGTCATCGTCCATTCGACATTCGCGCCGGTCACGACCCTGGTCACCATCTCCAGCGGCAGCCTGGAGCCGCTGTCGTCGATCCAGCTTTGCGCGGTGCCTTTCGGATCGGCGGCGATGGTGGCGGTCGCCTCCTTCACGGCGTCGAGAAACGCCGCGTAGAGTTCGGGATTATCCTTGCGAAAGCGCGCCGAGGTCCACGCCACCGTGAACGTGTGCGGCCCCAGCACGTCGAACGACGACAACACCGTGTGGATGTTCTTCTGCTCCAGTTGCTGGAACTGGAACGGCGGCACGCTGAAGGCCGAGGAGACGCCGCCGGCGCCGCTCAGCATCGCAATGGTCGCATCCGGCGGCGACATCGACACGGTCAGCGGATCGAGCCTGGCATAGTTCTCATCGCCGAAGGCGGCCGCCGCCGCCATTTGCAGCAGCACCGCCTGCACCGACACCTTGATCGAGGGCACCGCGATGCGATCGCGTTCGCCGAAATCCTTGATCGACTTGATATCCGGATTGGCGGTGTTGAGCAGGAACGGCTGCGAACTCAGCGCGCAGATTCCCTTGACCTCGAACGAGGTCCCTTGGGTCTTGTCCCACAGCGTGATCAGGCCCGGCACCCCGCCGCTGACGATGTCGGTCGAATTCGACAGCAGCGCCTCGTTCATCGCCGCCGGACCGTTGAAGCGCTGCCAGGACACCTTGAAATCCTTCAGGCCGCGCTGTGTGGCGTATTTCTCGATCAGCCTGTCGCGCTTCATGACGTTGAATTGCAGGTAGCCCATCGAGAATTGCTCGGCAAGCCTGATCTCCGCCGCGTCAGTGATTGTTGCTCCGCCGACGGCGATCGCGAATACAAAACCCGCCACATGAGTCAGCCTCATGACACCTCCCGCCATTTTCATTTTTTGTTGACCGGAAGACTAGCGTGTGAATGGCACGTTCGCCAAGCGTGTAACAAGATGCTGGTCCGGCCACTGTACAGCCATTGCTCTTGCAGCAATGACGCAAACTGAGCATCATCCGCGCCGCATTCGAAGACAGAGCATTCAAAGACAGACCGGGAGCACGCCTTGGCCAAATCGCAATGGAGCTTCAAGACCGCCGTTGAAACATCGGCGGCCCTCGCTGCCAAAAAAGTCAGCGCGGTCGAACTGGCGCAGGATGCGATCGACCGCATCGAGCGGCATGACGCCAAGATCAATGCGATCTGCGTGCGCGATTTCGAGCGCGGCCTCGCCGCGGCGCGGGCCGCCGACGCCGAATTGGCGCGCGGAGTAAGGAAGCCGCTGCTCGGCATCCCCGTGACGGTCAAGGAATCCTACAACATCGCGGGCCTGCCCACGACCTGGGGCAATCCGGCGCAAAAGGATTTCATCGCAAAAGACGACGCGCTGCCAATCACGCGCGTCAAGGAAGCGGGCTGCGTCATCCTCGGCAAGACCAATGTGCCGATCGCTCTCGCCGACTGGCAGAGCTATAACGAGATCTACGGCACCACCAACAACCCGTTCGATCTCGGCCGCACGCCGGGCGGCTCGTCCGGCGGTTGCTCGGCAGCGCTCGCTGCCGGCTATGGCCCGCTCTCGATCGGCTCCGATATTGGCGGCTCGCTGCGCGTGCCCGCGTTCCACTGCGGCGTCTACGCCCACAAGCCGACTTACGACCTGGTTGGGATGCGCGGTCATGTGGCGCCGCCGGCGCCGCCGCTGCCGTCGAACCGCGACCTCAGCGTCATCGGGCCGATGGCGCGCGGCGCGGCCGACCTCGCGCTGCTGCTGGACGCGATGGCGGGGCCTGACCCGCTCGACGCCGGTATCGGCTACAGGCTGGAACTGCCGGCCGCACGCCACACCGAACTGAAGAATTTCCGCATACTGCTGATCGATACCGACCCGGTCATGCCGCCCAATACGGTGGTGCGCGGCAGCCTCGAGAAACTGGCGGCCGGGCTCGCCAAGGCCGGCGTCAAGATCGACCGCAGCAGCCCGCTGTTGCCCGACTTTGCCGCCTCGACGCGGCTCTATATGCGAAGGTTGATGTCG
Organism: Bradyrhizobium sp. KBS0727; assembly: GCF_005937885.2. Lineage (NCBI taxonomy): Bacteria > Pseudomonadati > Pseudomonadota > Alphaproteobacteria > Hyphomicrobiales > Nitrobacteraceae > Bradyrhizobium > Bradyrhizobium sp. KBS0727. The sequence goes on from NZ_CP042176.1 coordinate 6,599,839, forward strand.
TTCCTTGGGGCTTCCTTCCCGCCGGAAATCTATGCCGGGGCGAAAGCCGCCGCAGCGGCGTTGCCCGCCAGCGAGACCAGTCTCGGCGCCGAGCGTCTGCGCGGCATCGCGCAAAGCCATCGCGATTGGCTGATGGACGACGGCGCCCGCTCGCGCCTGCGGGCACAATGGCGCGAGCTGTTCAAGACTTATGACGCGGTGATCTGCCCGATCATGCCGACACCGGCCTATCCGCACGATCACACCCATAACGACAACCAGGAAGCACGCCGCATCAAGATCGACGGCAAGGATTACGTCTATCCCGACCAGCTTGCCTGGCCCGGCATCGCCACGCTGCCCGGCCTGCCGTCAACTGCGATCCCGACCGGCTTCGCCCCGGACGGCTTGCCGGTCGGCGTGCAGATCGTCGGCCCCTGGCTGGAAGACCGCACGCCGCTGAAACTGGCCGAACTGATCGAGCGCGAGTTCGGCGGGTTCGTGCCACCGAAAATGTTTGATGATTAGCTCTTCGTCATTGCGAGCGAAGCGAAGCAATCCACTGCCAAGGTGAAGGAAGAATGGATTGCTTCGTCGCTTCGCTCCTCGCAATGACGGAGAGAGCGCACCACGGAGTAGAAAATGACCAGCGACCTCGACCAACTCACCGCACTCAACCGCGACTACGTCGCCTCGGTGCAGAATTGCGACGTCAAGCGTTTTGACGAAATCCTGGCGGCGGATTTTTATTGCTCCAATCCCGACAAGTCACTGGTCGACCGCGCCGGTTTTCTCAGGCAGACGGCAGTGCCGGTGACGATCAGGAATCTGAAAGAGCACGACGTGAAGATCCGCATCCTCGGCGATTTCGCCATCATCCATGCCGCGACCAGCTACACGACGGCCGATGGCGCGCAGGCGTCGGGGCGATATACCGATTGCTGGGCAAAGCAGAACGGCAAGTGGCTTGCGGTGTCGGCGCATGTGTCGCGGTAGGGCTTGGTAAGTAGCAACGTCATGGCCGGGCTTGTCCCGGCCATCCACGTCTTACTTGCTGAGCTTTAAGAACGTGGATGCCCGGGACAAGCCCCGGGCATGACGGAATTTGGTAGCAACACCAGTAGGTTCAATCACGCATCAAACATGATCACACTGCGCAGCGTCTTGCCGGCCTTCATGTTGGCAAAGCCCTCGTTGATCTCGGAAAGCTTCAGCTTGGCCGAAATCCAGTCTTCCAGATGCAGCTTGCCGCGCATGTAGAATTCGATGAGCCGGGGCATGTCGACGCGGAAATGGTTGGAACCCATCGACGAACCCTGGATCCGGCGCTCGCGCAGGAAATCGAAGCCGTGCAACTCGATCTTCTGGCCGAACGGGATCATGCCGACAATGGTCGCGGTGCCGCCGGCCGCCAGCATGGCGAACGACTGTTCCGCGGTATCTTTCCGTCCCAGCACTTCAAAGGAGTGCTGCACGCCGCCATTGGTGAGGTCGCGGACCTGCTGCACGACGTCGCCGTTGCGGGGATCGACGATGTCGGTAGCACCGAGCTTGGTGGCAAGCTGCAGCTTGGCCGGGTTGGTATCGATCGCGATGATGCGGCCGGCACCGGCAATCGCCGCACCGTTGATCGCGGCCATGCCGACGCCGCCGCAGCCGATCACCGCCACAGTCTCACCCGCCGTGACCTTGGCCGTGTTGACCACCGCGCCATAGCCGGTGATGACGCCGCAGCCGATCAGCGCCGCCAACTCCAGCGGCATGTCTTTCCGGATTTTGACGATGGCGTTTTCGTGCACCAGCATCTGCTCGGCGAACGACGACAGGTTGAGGAACTGGTTGAGTTTCTCCGAGCGCGCCCAGGACAGCCGGTTGGAAGCGCCCGGCAGCATTTTTACGGTGGTGTCGGTGCACAGCACGGTGCGGCCGGTGGTGCAGTTGTCGCAGGTGCCGCAGAACACCGACAGGCATGTCACGACGTGATCGCCGGGCTTCACATAGGTGACATCGGAGCCGACCTTCTCGACGACTCCGGCGGATTCGTGACCGAGCACCGCGGGCAGCGGGTGCGGATACAGCCCTTCCATGAAGTGCAGGTCGGAGTGACAGAGGCCGGCGACGCGGGTGCGGATCAGGACTTCGCGCGGACCGGGATTCGGCACGCTGACATCCTCGATCTGCAGCGGCTTGTTGACTTCAAACAGTACGGCGGCCTTCATGGGTACTCCCTTTATTTTATGTTTCTTGAACCGGAACGGGTGTCGGCAAGCAGCCTACGCTGCCGTAAGCAATTCGCCAACCTCGGCCATGCCGATGGCGCGCTCGCCGAGCAGGTGGCCGGTGATCGCACGTTGCGCGGCACTTTCCGTCAGCTGGAATGGATCGCCCGGGGACACGCGATGGTCGATCACCATGCGCGACAGCAACAGGCGCCGCGCGTCGCCGCGCATCTCGTGGATGCGGCCGCCTTCCCAGGCCAGCGCGACCGCGCTGGCGACATGATACAGAAGACTGGTCGCGCGCCGGGCGTCGCCCTCATTGTCGGAACGGGCGGCGACTTCGCGGGCAAAGCCGATGGCGCGGTCGGCAAGGTCGCCGAGCCGCTTGCGCCAGGCCTGCGGCACATTGGCGCTGTCGTCGAGCCGGGCGTGCAGGTCGGCGGCGAGCGCGCTATCCGCGCCGTGGCGGCCGACCGCGCGTTTCAGCGCATCGATCGCGACGATGTTACCGGTGCCTTCCCAGATCGAACCGAGATGGGCGTCGCGCAGCAACCGCGCAGTGGCGAACTCCTCGATATAACCGATGCCGCCGCGCATCTCCAAGGCATCGCCGCAGACCTTGCGGGCGTCGCGGGTGGCGCGGAATTTCAGGGTCGGGGTCAGGATGCGCAATAGCGCCGCCGCATCCTGGCTGCCGGCCTCGGCACGATCCAGCGCATCGGAGGTAAGGAAGCTCATCGACAGCGCCTGCTCGGTCGGCAGCATGATCTTCATCAACTGGCGCCGCGCCAGCGGCAGGTCGATGATGCGCTGGCCGAACACGACGCGGTTTCTCGCCACCGTCATCGCGTCATGATGTGCGCGTCGCATCAGCGCGGTGGATTTGACGCCGTTGGAGAGCCTGGACGAATTGACCATCTCGGCCATCTGCACGAAGCCGCGATCGAGCTTGCCGACCGCGTACGCAATCGCGCCTTCCAGCTTGATCTCGCCGGAGGCCATCGAGCGGGTGCCGAGCTTGTCCTTCAGGCGAACGATCCTGTAGTGATTTTGCGAACCGTCCTCCAGCCGCCGCGGCATCAGGAACAGGCCGACGCCGCGCGTGCCGGGGCCGGCACCTTCCGGCCGCGCCAGCAGCATCACCACTTCGGCGTCTGCATTGGAGCAGAACCATTTCTCGCCGGTGAGTCGCCAGTGATCGCCTTCCTGCACGGCTGTCGTGGTCAGCGTGCCGACATCGGAGCCGCCTTCCTTCTCGGTCATGAACTGACCGCCCTGGGTCAGCTTGCTCATGTCGGTCTGGGTCAGGCCGTCGAGATAGCGCGCCTTCAGGGCGTCGCTGCCGAAATTATTCAAGAGCTTTGCGCAACCGTCGGTGACGTTGATCGGGCAGCCCATGCCGAATTCCGTCTGGTTGAACAGGAACGTAAAGGCGTGCTTGGCGACGACGGGATACTTGTCCGGCCAGCCCATGATGCCCTTGCGGATCGACATCGCGTGAATGCCGAACTCACCGAAGGCGGCCTTCTCCAGTTCGCGATAGGCCGGATGATATTCGATGTACTGGGAATCGCGTCCGAACCGGTCGCGCTGATGCAGCACCGGCGTGTGCCGGTCGGCCAGCCGCGCGCATTCGTCGAGGTAGCCGCCGGCCAGTCCGCCGAGGCGATCGAGATGCGGCTCGATATGGCGAAACAGCGCATCGGGAAGATGCAGCTTGAGCAGATCCGTCAGCGCCGGATCGGCTCGGTAGAAATTCATCCCCGTCGTGTCCGGTGCGAGCAAGCCCGGTTGGTTGGCCGAGGCTGCCGCGCGTTCCTGCTTGAGTGGCTGCATTTTTAGCCCTTGTTCGTTCCGCCCGAAATTGATCATCTACCGATAACGCAGGCGATCACGCCGTCAACAACCATAATTGGAGGACCACCCATGGTGGATAAGGATCTGGCGGACGGATATCGCGTCATCGGCGCCGAAATGTCGCCCTACTCCGTCAAGGTCCGCTCCTATTTCCGCTACAAGGGAATTCCGCATCAATGGGTCTTGCGCAATGCGGCAAGCCAGCCGGAATTCGAGAAATTCGCCAAGATGCCGATCATCCCGCTGGTGGTGACGCCTGACGGTACTGGCATCCAGGATTCCACGCCGATCATCGACCGGATCGAAAAGCTTCACCCCGATCCGTCGGTCCATCCCAGCGAGCCCGTCACGCAGTTCATCTCCGCGCTGATCGAGGAGTTCGGCGATGAGTGGGGCAACAAATGGATGTTCCACTACCGTTGGGCCCGTGACGTCGATCAGATCTCCTCGGCCGGACGCATTGCGCGGATGCGCGCGCCTGGGGCCAGCGAGCAGGAGCATGACGCGTTTACAGCGCAGGTGCGGGCACGCATGGTCGACCGGGTCTGGTTCGTCGGCTCGAATGCCACGACCGCGCCGCAGATCGAGGCCGGCTTCCGGGAAATGCTCGGGTTGCTCGACGCGCATCTGGCAACGCGTCGCTACTTGTTCGGCGGACGGCCGGCCTACGGCGATTTCGGTCTCTGGGGGCAGTTCTATGAGATGTGGACCGATCCGACCGTGGGCGCCTTGATCGGCGGCAACGCGCCGCATGTGCTCGACTGGGTGCACCGCATGCTGTGGCCACGCAACGAAGGCGCGTTCGAAACATGGACCGCGCTGGCGCCGACCCTGATGCCGATCCTGACTAAACAGGTCGGGCGGCAATTCTGGACCTGGACGCTGGCCAACGAGAAGGCGCTGGCGGAAGGCAAGGACGAATTCAGCGTCCCGCTCGGCGACAAGGTCTGGATCCAGAAGCCGCAAAAATATCACGCCCGCTCGCTCGGCATGCTGCGCGCGAAATACGCCGAGATAGCCGACAAGCGGGATCTCGACCTGATCCTCGCCGCGGCAGGTTGCCTCGCTGGATTGCGCGCCTAGATACCGAGTCCCTGACCACCCGAGGAACGCTCCCATGGAAATGCCGAAGTACAAGAACGCGCTGATCGTTGGCGCCGGAGAAGGCCTGAGTGCATCGCTGGCGCGTCTGTTCGCGCGCGAAGGCATCAAGGTCGCGCTCGCCGCCCGAAAGATCGAAAAGCTCGGCGCGCTCTGCACCGAGACCGGCGCCCGCGCCTTTGCCTGCGACGCCACCAGCGCTGAGGATGTCGAGCGGCTGTTCGGCCTGGTCGAACGCGAAATCGGCGTACCTGACCTCGTCGTCTACAACGCCAGCGGGCGGGCCCGCGGCGCCTTCGTCGATCTGGTGCCATCAGACGTCGCGCAGGCGATCGCGGTTTCGGCGTTCGGTGGCTTTCTGGTGGCGCAGCAGGCGGTGCAGCGCATGCTGCCCAACAAGCACGGCGCCATCCTGTTCACCGGCGCGTCCGCCAGCGTCAAGGGCTATGCGCAATCGGCGCCGTTCGCGATGGGCAAGTTCGCGCTGCGGGGGCTCGCCCAGAGCATGGCGCGCGAACTGTCGCCGCTGGGCATCCACATCGCGCACTTCGTCATCGACGGCGGTATCCGCAGCGCAGCCCGAACCGAGTCCGCCGACCGTCCGGACTCGATGCTCGATCCCGATGCCATTGCATTGAGCTACTGGAATGTGCTGCAACAGCCACGCAGCGCCTGGAGCTGGGAGCTGGAGCTGCGGCCGTGGGTCGAGAAGTTTTAGAGCGAATAACCATCACCGTCATTCCGGGGCGCATCGAAGATGCGAACCCGGAATCTCGAGATTCCGGGTCTGGTCCTTCGGACCATCCCGGAATGACGGGCCAAATAAGAAACTGGGGGAATCATGACCATCGAGACCAAGATCGACACCGGCACCGACGAACTGCTGTGCGTGATCCGCGACCGCGTCGCCATCATCACGCTGAACCGGCCCGAGGCGCGCAACGCGATGTCGGATAATCTGACGCCGGCCTTGCGCAACATGATCAAGTCGTGCGGCGAGAATCCCGATGTCGGCGTGCTGCTGCTGACCGGCGCCGGCACGGCGTTCTGCGCTGGCGGCAACGTCAAGGGCATGGGCGCGAACCGCGACAAGAAGAAGCTGGAAATGTCCGCTGACGAGAGAGTCGCCGACCTGCAGGAGCGGCAACGTCTGCTGACCGGTGCGTTGGTCTCGGTGCGCAAGCCGACCATTGCCGCCCTGCCCGGCCCCGCGGTCGGCGCAGGATTGGCGCTGGCGATGGCCTGCGACATGCGGATCGCCGCGCAATCGGCCTTCCTTTCCACCGGCTATCTCAAGGTGGGCCTGAGCGGCGATTACGGTATCGCCTGGCTGCTGACGCGGCTGGTCGGCACCTCGCGCGCGCGGGAACTGATGTTCACCTGCGAACGGGTCGACGCTTCGAGGTGCGAAGCCATCGGCCTTGTCAATCGCGTGGTGCCGGACGACAGGCTACAGGCGGAGGCTTTCGCGCTCGCCAAATCGATCGCCGACGGACCGACGATCGCGATCCGCTACATGAAGGACAATCTCGACGAAGCCTTGATGTTCGACTTCGCCACCGCGCGCGACCACGAGGCCGAACGCATGATCCGCTGCCAGGTGACCGCGGATCACAAGGAGGCCGTGCAGGCGTTTGTGGAGAAGCGCAAGGCGGTGTTCAAGGGCGCTTGAGGCATCGATCGCGCCAGTCCGCGACCCGGCCGATCGGATACGGAGAAAATAGCCCGGTTCCGGTTACCGCCAGAACCGGGCTTAGTTCCTGTCAGCTCGCAAGAGGAGGGATTGCGAGCTGGCGGGAGGCGGCGGCGAGTTTCCAGCTTGCGCAGGGAATTTCGCGCGGCTGGATATCGATCTGTTTTTCGAAGCGCACCAGCTTCCAGTCGCCGGGGCTGGGCATGAAGGCGTAGCCGGCCTTGCGGGCAAGGCCGATCATCTGTTCGTTGGAGCGCAGGGTGTCGCCAAAAATCCGTTCCGCGCCGAACGACGCCGCGCGGCATTCGAGATTTTTCAACAGCGCCTTGCCGATGCCGTGACCCTGCCAGCGGTCGTCGATCGACAGGCCGAATTCGATGCTGGAAGTCTCGGCATGGAAGGCGTAGCGAACTTCGCCGACGATGGTCTCGTATCCGTCGAACATCATGGTCGCGACCGCACTGAACTGCTCGGCCTCGCCGACATGGATAAAGTGTTCGAGCAGGGTCGGCGGCAACTCGCCCATCGCGCCGAGGAAGCGGTTGTAACGGGAGCGGGTCGTCAGCGAACGGAAATAGGCCTGTAGCGGCCCGGCGTCGCGCGGCTCGACGAAGCGCACGGTGACCGCATCGCCGCTACGCGCACGCAGCGTGTCGGAATATTGCCTGAGATCGTCGAAACGCAGGGTGGTCATGGCACGCTCTCTCGATCTTCAAAAATTCCGGATCGTCAAGAAAATCGCCGGCGTCCCTCTGATGAGGCGACGCCGGCTTGGCTGCCCTAGGCCTGCCAGAACGGTTTTGAGGTCTCGTAGATCGCGTCGCCCGTGGACAGGCCGATGTCGTGGAGATCCCGGTCGGACCACTGCGCCAGTTCGCGGCGCGCCTCGTAGCGCTGCCGCCAGACATGGAGGGTGTCGGCCAACTGGGCCAATACGCCCTGTCTATGATGATTTATCATCGAGTCATGTGTGAAAGTGGACATTTGAAACTCCATTAGCTAATCTATTGCGGCCAATATCTGCCCCATCCGGCCCGTTCACAAACGACACTTTGTACCGATTCGCATGATATAAACTCATGCATTTGGGAATGCGGAAATGACTGCCAGGCTGCCCTCGCTGAATGGATTGCGCGCCTTCGAGGCCGCGGCCCGGCATTTGAGCTTCACCCAGGCGGCGTCCGAGCTGAACGTGACGCAGACCGCGATCAGCCACCAGATCAAGCGGCTGGAAGAGGAACTCGGAATTCCCTTGTTCATCCGCCAGAACCGCGCGCTGGCCCTGACGCCACAGGCCACCGATTATCTCCCCGGCATCCGCGCCGCGTTCAACGATTTGCGGCTCGCCACCGACCGGCTGTTGCGCAAGGACGACGACCGCGTGCTGACGGTCTCGACCTTGGCCTCGCTCGCCGCCAAATGGCTTTTGCCGCGGCTGACCGCGTTCCAGGACGAACATCACGGCATCGACGTGCGCATCACCACCTCGACCAGCCTGGTCGATTTCCGGCGCGACAATGTCGACGCAGCGATCCGCTACGGCCGCGGCCAGTGGCCGGGGCTGCGCGCCGACTGGCTGATGGCGGACGAACTGTTCCCGGTGTGCAGCCCGAGCCTGCTGAAGGGCAACAAGCCGCTGAAATGCCCCGAGGACCTCCGGGACCATGTGCTGCTGCACACCTCTAACGCCAACAGCGACGACTGGCGGCTGTGGCTGTGGGCGGCGGGTCTGCCGGCCGACTTTTCCAAACAGCCGGGTGTCACCTTCGACATGATCTTCATGACCGTGCAGGCCGCGATCGACGGCCTCGGCGTCGCGATGGGCCGCACCGCCTATGTGCAGGAAGACATCGCCAGGGGCCGGCTCGTGGTTCCCTTCAAGATCACGCTGCCGATCGATGCCGGCTTCTACCTGGTCTCGCCTGCGGGCCGAACGGATCCGCCGAAACTATCGGCGTTCCGGCAATGGCTGGTGGCCTCGGCCCAAGCGAAACCCTGAAAATCCGGTATCCCCCGTTGCCGTGGCCGCGCTTGCGATTTGCGGTTGGTCAGGCCGCGCAGGCGTGGCAGATTGCCACACCAAGACAGGATAACTGTCTCGGCTGGCGGAATTTTCGCCGGAGTCCAAACGGGGGAAACAGCGAACATGTCGCATACGGGTAATTCGGAAACACCGCAGATCAAATCGCGTATCGGCGCCATCCTGCGCGCCACCAGCGGCAATTTCCTCGAGCAGTTCGACTTCTTCCTGTTCGGCTTTTACGCGTCCTACATCGCCAAGGCGTTCTTCCCGTCAGAGAACGAGACCGCCGCTCTGCTCAACACCTTCGGCGTATTCTGGCTGGGCGCCCTGATGCGTCCAGTCGGCGCAATCGTGCTCGGCGCCTATATCGACCGGATCGGCCGCCGCAAGGGGCTCATTGTCACGCTGGCGATCATGGCACTCGGCACGGTAACGATCGCCTTCTGTCCGACCTATGCTACCATCGGCGTGGCCGCTCCGGCCATCGTGCTGATCGGCCGCCTGCTGCAGGGCTTCTCTGCCGGTGTCGAACTTGGCGGCGTGTCGGTCTACCTCGCGGAGATTTCCACCCCCGGAAACCGCGGCTTCTACACCTCGTTCCAGTCCGCCAGCCAGCAGGTCGCGATCTTCGTCGCCGCGATCATCGGCTTCGCGTTGAGCGAGGCCATGCCGGCGGCAACCGTGGCGGCATGGGGATGGCGAATTCCGTTCTTCATCGGCTGCCTGATCATTCCCTTCATTTTCTTCCTGCGGCGGACGCTGGAGGAAACGCCGGCGTTCCTGGCGATGAAGAAGCACCCGAGCACGTCGGAAGTCTTCAGCTCGGCGGCGGTCAACTGGAAGATCATCGTGCTCGGCATGATGATGGCCGTCCTGACCACCACGACCTTCTACTTCGTCACCGTCTACACGCCGACCTTTGGCAAGACGGTGCTGAAGCTCTCGACGCAGGAGGCCCTGATCGTCACCCTTCTGGTGGCGGTCATGAATTTCATCTGGAATCCGGTCGGCGGCGCGGTATCCGACCGTATCGGCCGCAAGCCGGTGCTGCTGACGATTGCCTGCCTATCGTTGGTGACAGCCTACCCCGCGCTGCACTGGCTTGTCGCCGCGCCGACCTTCGGCAAGATGCTGGCGGTCGAAATGATGTTCTCGTTCTATTTCGGCGTCTACAGCGGCACCATGCTCGGCGCGCTGGTCGAGGTGGTGCCGGCGCATGTCCGCACCACCTGTTTCTCGCTGGCCTTTGCGCTTGCCGCCGGCCTGTTCGGCACCTTCACGCCGTTTGCCTCGACCTGGCTGATCGACCATACCGGCGACAAGGCCGCTCCCGGCTACTGGCTGATGTGTGCGGCCACGCTCGGCATCGTCGCGGCCCTCATCATCTATCGCGGCGGCAAGACCATCGCGACCCGAGACGTCGTTCCCGCATAAGCCTCGCGCGAAATCGCCGGGCAAGCCGACGCGCTTGCCCGGCGGCACGTTTGATTTCCATGCAAATGACGATAACAAGAGCGCATGGTGGATTTTAATCGCAAGTTCGATGTGCTGGTGATCGGCGGCGGCAACGCCGCGCTGTGCGCCGCGATCAGCGCCCGGCGTTCGGGCGCTTCCGTGCTGGTGCTGGAAGGCGCGCCGAAATTCTATCGCGGCGGCAATACCCGGCACACCCGCAACATGCGCTGCGCCCATGACGCGGCGACCGAAATCCTCACCGGCCCCTACACCGAAGAAGAGTTCTGGAAGGATTTGCTGCTGGTGACCGGCGGGCAGACCGACGAAGATCTCGCCAAATTCATGATTGGGGAGTCCAAGGACATCCTGAACTGGATCGTCGAACAGGGCGTGCGCTGGCAACCCTCGCTCGGCGGCACGCTGAGTCTTGGCCGCACCAATTCGTTTTTCCTCGGTGGCGGCCGGGCGATGCTGAACGCGCTGTATCTCACCGCCGAAAAACTCGGCGTCGAGATCGCCTACGACGCCGAGGTCACCGGCCTGCAGATCGAGGACGGCATGTTTCTCGGCGCGACGCTGAATCAGCCGGTCGACGGCGTCACCGAAATCCGCGCGTCGGCGCTGGTCGCGGCCGCCGGCGGGTTTGAAGCCAACATCGAGTGGCTGAAGGAATACTGGGGTGATGCCGCCGACAACTTCCTGATCCGCGGCACGCCGTATAACCGCGGTTCGATCCTGAAAATGCTGCTCGACAACGGCGTGCAGGACATCGGCGATCCCACCCAGTGCCACGCGGTCGCCATCGACGCCCGGGCGCCGAAATTCGACGGCGGCATCATCACGCGCCACGACTCGGTGGTGTTCGGCATCGTCGTCAACAAGCTCGCGCAGCGCTTCTACGACGAAGGCGAGGACATCTGGCCGAAGCGCTATGCGATCTGGGGCCGGCTGGTCGCAGCGCAGCCCGACCAGATCGCCTACATCATTTTTGACTCCAGCGTCGTCACAAGTTTCATGCCGACGCTGTTCCCGCCGATCGGAGCCCCGACGGTCGCCGAACTCGCCGGCAAGCTCGAACTCGATCCGGCGGCACTTGAGAGGACCGTCGCCGATTTCAACGCCGCAGTGCAGCCCGGCACCTTCGACCACACCATTCTCGACGATTGCCGTACCGAAGGCATCACACCTGCGAAGACGCATTGGGCGCGCAAAATCGATGCGCCGCCTTATCTGGCTTATCCGGTGCGGCCCGGCATCACCTTCACCTATCTCGGCACCCGCGTGAACAAGCAGTCGCGCATGGTGATGAAGGACGGCAAGCCCGCCGCCAACATGTTCGCCGCCGGCGAGATCATGGCCGGCAACGTGCTCGGCAAGGGCTACGCCGCCGGCATCGGCATGACCATCGGCAGCGTGTTCGGACGGGTGGCGGGACGAGAAGCGGCCAAGAATGCCAAGAATTAGAACAAGAACGAGATGCCGCCCATGGGAGGGTTCATGCCACGCTTCGCGATCGTTTCCACTGCGGCCCTGCTGATGGCGTCGACGCTGGCCAACGCCGCCGAGCCGATCGCGCTGCGCGACATGGGCTCGTTCCATGTCGGCGGCCGCTTGGTCGAAATCAGCGGCAAGCCGGTCAAGGAAGTCACCTTCACGCCGGGCGGCGTGCCGGCCAAGGTCGATCCCAACGGCACCTACCAGGTCGAGCAGATGTACGTGCAGTACTTTCTGCCCGCCAACGAGAAGGGCGCCTATCCGCTGTTGATGTGGCATGGCGGCGGGCTGACCGGCGTCACCTGGGAAACCACGCCCGACGGCCGCGAAGGTTTTCTGAACTATTTCCTGCGCAAGGGCTGGAGCGTCTACAATTCCGACGCCGTCGAGCGCGGCCGCGCCGGCTGGGCGCAATATCCTGATATCTTCAAGGGCGAGCCGGTGTTTCTCACCACCGCCAACCCGTTCGAGCGCTTTCGCATCGGCGACGGGGCGAACTCCTACGATCCGGATCCGGCGAAACGGAAGCTGATGCCGGGCAGCCAGTTCCCGAACGAGGGCTACGAGAATTTCGTCAAGCAGAACGTGCCGCGCTGGACCACCACCGACGACGCGATCGTCGCCGCCTATATCGCCGAGATCGATCGCGTCGGCCCATCGATCATCATGTTCCACAGCCAGGCCGGCAGCTTCGGCTTCAAGGTGGCGCAGGCGCGGCCCGACAAGGTCAAGGCGCTGATCGCAATCGAGCCGGCCGGCGTCGGCGATCCCGCCAAGGCTGATCTGCTGAAGAATATTCCGACCCTGATCGTCTATGGCGATTACATCGAGAAGGATTCGCGCTGGCCGAAGATCCGCGCCACCGGCATCGCGTTCGGCGACAAGATCAAGGCCGCCGGCGGCAGCGTCGATATCGTCGACCTGCCGCAGGTCGGCATCACCGGCAATTCGCACATGCTGATGATGGACAAGAACAACGCCGAGGTCGCCGCCCTGATCCAGAAATGGCTCGAAGGCAAGGGACTCGTGAAGTAACAGGGCCCGGTATCGGGCAGGAAGCAACGCAAGATGCACGGAACGCGAATTCTCGAAGAGGCCGACCGCCTGATGACGGTCTGCAATTCCTGCCGCTATTGCGAGGGCCTCTGCGCGGTATTTCCGGCGATGGAAATGCGCCGCGCGTTTTCCGACGGCGACCTCAATTACCTCGCCAACCTCTGCCATGCCTGCGGCGCCTGCTACACCGACTGCCAGTTCGCGCCGCCGCATCAATTCGACGTCAATGTGCCGAAGACGCTCGCGGTGGCGCGCAATGAATCCTATGCCGCCTATGTCTGGCCGCGCGCCTTTGCCGGCGCGTTCGCGCGCAACGGGCTCGTCATCAGCCTCGTTGCCGCGCTTAGCGTCGCCGCCTTCATCTTCGGCTTTGCCGCGTTCACCGACCGGCAGGTGCTGTTCGGCGTCCACACCGGTGCGGGCGCGTTCTACAAATTGATGCCGCACAATGCGATGGCCGCCTTGTTCGGCGCCGCCTTTCTCTATGCGATCGCAGCACTGCTGATGGGCGTCCGCGCGTTCTGGCATGACATCGGCGAACCCATCGGCATGAAGACCGACGCCCGCGCGCTGTTGCAGGCGATGCGGGATGCCGGCGAACTGCGCTATCTCGACGGCGGCGGGGTCGGCTGCTTCAACGACGACGACAAACCGACAGACCGCCGCAAGATATTTCACCACCTGACCTTCTACGGCTTTGGCCTGTGCTTCGCCGCCACCTGCGTCGCCACGCTCTATCATTACCTGTTCGCCCGCGAGGCGCCCTATGCGTGGTGGGACCTGCCGGTGGTGCTGGGCACGCTCGGCGGCATCGGCCTCCTGATCGGGCCGATCGGCCTGCTGATCGAGAAGCGGAAGCGCGATCCGGTACTGGTCGACGCGACGCAGATGGGCATGGACACAGCCTTCATCGCGATGCTGTTCCTGACCAGCCTGACCGGGATCGCGTTATTGCTGTTGCGCGATACATCAGCGATGGGGCCGCTGCTGGCGCTGCATCTCGGCGTGGTGTTCTCGCTGTTCGTCACCATGCCCTACGGCAAATTTGTCCACGGCATCTATCGATACGTTGCCCTGGTGCGGTATGCACGGGAGCGGCAGATGATGACGCATGGGACGGGGGAGTAAGGGCAATCGCCCCCCCGATCGGTTGAGCCTGGCGAAACCCCTCGATGGCGGGGCACCAAGGTGATGGGTTTCGCGGTGCTTAACCGATCCTACGATTTCGCAAAATCAAAACAGCGGCGGAACCTGCGCCACCCTGATCGGGCCGAAAAACACCACGCCGTCGACGAAGCGCAGCGGGAAGGCGCGGGCCTTCTTGCCTTCGAGTTCAGCCGCGGTGCCGAGCGAATTGATGCCGGCGGCGACGCCGACATTGGCGTTCTGCTTGACGACCTTGCCGAGACCCGGGATCGCCTTGTCGAGCGCGCCAAAAAGATTGTTGAGGTCCTGGCTCTTCACGCCCGGCGCCACGCGATCGAGGGTTGCCTGCGGCACGCCCTCCTCCAGCATTTTTTCGATACCCAGCGCCGGAATCACCTTCTCGATACCAGCGACCGTCATCTGCAATTCGCCGTCGATCCGGCCGTTAGTGTTGAGGCTCAGCGTTCCCGCGGCAATTGCGACCAAGTCGCCCTGCTGGATCCGCGACCGCACGATCTCGACATGGCCGCCGGCGGCCTGGATCTCGCGAAACCGCTCCGGCCATGGTTTTGGCGAAAAATCCTTCAGCCCGGTCAGCTTGGTCTGGATGTCGGCGTCGAAGGGGGCTGCCAATAACGGATGCACTTCCTGGATGGTGCCGCCGGCGATCTGCAGCACGGTTTCGATCACCGGATGGTCCTGCGACGAGCCCTCGGCGATGCGGCCGTGCAACTCGACATGACCGGCCTTCGCCAGCGGCGTCTGCACCGGGCCGTTGACGCGGTCGATCGCGGGATTGTCGAACACGATGGAAGCGCGTTGCGGATTGTTCGGCAGTCCGGTGATGCTGCTGCGGCCGGTGGTCCAGTTCACCGTCATCGACGGCGGCTGGCCGCGATCGGCGATCGTCGCCGGCGCCTTGAAGTCAGCGATCAGCAGGTTCGGCTGGTAGATCTGCGCGATCACCATGATTTCGCTTAAGCGCGCGGTGAAGGCCGACGGCGCGCCCGCCGTCTGCGACACCAGCGACACGCTGGCATCGTCACAACTCACTTCGAGCCGGAACGGGTAGCCGGCGACCGAGCGCTTGCCGCAATCATAGACCCGGCCGGATTTGGCTTCCCGTGCCCGCCAGGCGTCGGCGCGGACGCCGACCTCGGAAGCCGCATAGAACCAGAACGCGCTCCAGGCGATGGCGGCGACCACGAGCAAAGCGGGCATGATGAAGAGGCGCCAAAGCGGGCGACGGCGCGGTGCGGGGGTCATATCGGGCATGCGGCGTCCTTTGGCCGTTGATTTTGTCAAATGTAAGCGCTTGGACATCACAACAAAAGGCGTTGAATCCGCTTCGCATTGTCGCCTTGTTCTGGTAGAGCCCTTCTTGTTTGACGCGTTTTCTTTACGCGAACCGGCGTCCACTTCGCTCGAAAACGCTTTGCCCGATGTCCTCGACGACCTTGCAAGAATCGGAATTCCCGACAGGCGACCTCTGGGTGTTCGGCTATGGCTCGCTGATATGGCGGCCGGGCTTCGAATTCCTCGAACGGGTTCCGGCGCGGCTGATCGGCGAGCACCGTGCGCTCTGCGTCTACTCCTTTGTCCACCGCGGCACGCCGGAAAAGCCCGGCCTGGTGCTCGGGCTGGATCGCGGCGGCGCCTGTCGCGGCATCGCATTCCGGGTCGCCGAAAAGAACCGCACCGCCACCATCGCCTATTTGCGCGAGCGCGAGCAGGTGACCTCGGTCTATCGCGAGGTGCAACGTTCGGTGTGGCTGGAGAACGAGGCGCGGCTGCGCGTCAGCGCGCTGGCCTATGTGGTCGATCGCGGTCATGTGCAGTATGCCGGGCGGCTGACGCTGGCCGATCAGTTGCGTCACGTGCTGCAGGGCCACGGCCAATCCGGCATCAACCGCGACTACGTTCTCGCCACCGTGAAGGCGATCGAGGCCGAAGGCTTCCGCGATCCGCAACTGCATCAGCTCGCCATGATGCTGCACGACCAGCATGTGCTGCGGGATGGGGACAGAGGCCGCTGAACTTCTCCCTCGCCCCGCTCTTCGCGGGGAGAGGGTTGGGGTGAGGGGCTCTCTCCGCGAGTCTGGTGTAATTGATAGACCTGTACCCCCTCACCCGGATTGCACTTCGTGCAATCCGACCTCTCCCCGCTTGCGGGGCGAGGTGATCAAGAATCAATTCGCCTGCGCCGTCGCCGGCCGCTGCGGCAGCGAGCCGGTCGGCGGATCCGACCATTCCGGCACCAGGTCGATGCCGAGATCGGCCAGCCGCACACGCAATTCCACGGCGACGTATTTCGCGTATTCCGACAGCAGCAGGCGGAACGTCGCACCACTGGTCCACCACGGTTCGTCGCGCCATTTGTCGCCGACCACCGCGAACGGGATCAGCGTGACATCAGGCATCGCATGCGACATTTCGACGATGGCGCGCGGCATGTGGTAGTTCGACGTCACAACGATCAGCGACTTGAAGCCGCGCTCGCGGGCCCAGCGCCGGGTCTCGGCGGCGTTGCTGCGCGTATTGATGGCGGAGCGGTCGAGGTCGACGCAGCAGCCGAGCAGCGACTGGTTGTCGGGCAGCGAGCGGGAAATGTCGCTGGCGGCGTTGGTCGGGTGCACGCCCGAGATCAGCAGGCGCTTGCCGTAGCCGCCGGCCAGCAGTTCCATCGCATCCGACACCCGCGACGAGCCGCCGGTCAGAACCACGATACCGTCGGCGTTGCGGGCCGGCTGGGTCTCGACGCCGCGCAATTGAGCGAGAAAGGCGACGAAACCCACGACCGAGCCGACGAAGACGATGGCGAGCGTGGCCACGACAGCCGCGCGCAGCCGGCCTCGCGGCGGCGCGGCCGGCGGTTCAGGCGACCTATCGTCGGGCTGCACACTCATGTGGTTCTGCTGGTCCTCTCCCTCGCTCAATTCTATCGCGTTTTCGGGCGAAGTGGAGTCTGCCCCGGCGCCTTCCCAAGAGCATGCTTCAACCGGGTTGAATTCATGCCGCCTGTCCACTTCTTTCGGATCATGCGCTAGTCGATATCGTCCAGCGTTGCGAACAGCGTGCGCCGCGAGGCCCAGGCGGTGATCGCGGCAATCAGCACGGCCTGCACCGCCAGCGCCAGATAACCGGACGGGCGCAGCGAAAACGTCCCCAATAATGCCGCGAACTGGTCGCCGACCGGGGTGCCGGAAAACCAACCGGCGATCGATTCGGAGAACCCGAAACCCAGCATCGCAGCACCCCCGCCGATCAGGCCGCCCTCAAGGCCGAGCCTGAGAAAGTGCCGCAGGAAGCGGTTGGCGATGTAGGTGTCGCCGGCGCCGACAAAATGCAGCACCTCGACGATCGGTCGGTTCGCCGCCATGGCGCCGCGGGTGGCAAACGAAACCGAAATGATGGTCGCAACGATCACCAGTGCGAGAATGCCGATGCCGGCAAACACGGTGGCGCCGGTCATCGAGCGCATGCGCTCGATCCAGGCGCGGTGATCGTCGACGCTGGCCGATGGCGCCACCTGCGTCACCCGGCTGCGCAGCGCGGCAAGGTCGAGTGTGGCGCCGGGCTGCACGCGCGCAACGATGACGCGCGGCACCGGCAACTGGTCGATCGACAGTCCGCTGCCGAGCCACGGCTCCAGCAGTTTCGCCGACTCCTCCTTGCTGAACGGCTTGACCTCGACGACGGTGGCTTGCGTGCGCATCGCCTCGGCCGCTGCCGCCGCATCGCGGTCGAGATCGCGGCCGGCAACGGGGCGTACCTGCACGGTGATTTCGCTGGCGACTTCCGACTGCCACTCGGCGGCCGAGGCGCTCACCAGCAAGACCGTGCCTGTGGTGATGGAGGCGAGGAACGTCATGATCGCGACGACCGCGACCAGCGCACGGCCGGAGATCGAGGCGCGCGGCACGATCGGCGACATGTTGCGCGCCTGCGCCGCGACCCGCGGGCGTTCCTGCCCGAGATCCACCAGCGGGACATGCTCTTCGCCGGGCCTAGTCATGAATACGCCTGGTCATTGACGCGCCTACTCATAGATATGCAGTCGTCCCTGATGCAGCACCAGCCGCCGCGCCTCATACTGGTCCATCAGCGTGATGTCGTGGGTCGCGATGATGACGGCGGTGCCCGACTTGTTCAGTTCGATGAACAGCCGCAGCAGGCGCCGGCCGAGCGTCGGATCGACACTGCCGGTCGGCTCATCGGCCAGCAACAGTTGCGGCCGCGAGATCACGGCGCGCGCGATCGCCGCACGCTGCTTCTCGCCGCCCGACAGGATCGGCGGTAGCGCATCCATGCGCTCGCCGAGGCCGACCCATTTCAACAGGTCGATCACCTCGCGGCGGTAACTCGATTCCTCGCGGCCCATGACCCGGAACGGCAGCGCCACGTTCTCGTAGGTCGTCATGTGGTCGAGCAAGCGAAAGTCCTGCAGCACGATGCCGATGCGCTTGCGCAAATCGGCGATCTGCTCCTTGCCCAACAGCGAGACGTCGTGGCCGAACAGGTTGACCAGGCCCCGGGTCGGCCGCATCGACAGAAACAGCAGCCGCAGCAGCGAGGTCTTGCCGGCGCCCGAGGGCCCGGTGAGGAACTGGAAGGAATGAGCGGGAATCAGGAACGACAGGTCGCGCAAAATCTCCGGGCCGAGCCCGTACCGCAAACCGACATTTTCGAACCGAACCAAGCTCAGCTCCGCTCGATGTGAACCGTGGCCGGAAACCCCGGATTTGAACCTGAACTTCGGGCCCGCCGCCCACCGATTGCAGCCCCGTCCGGACAAAACGGTTTTGCGGCCGTTATGGTTTCCGGTTCGTTAACGGTCGCTATGTAGCATCCGGGCAAAGACACTGTGGAAACGGGCTCCATGCACATCGTTTGCCCCCATTGTACAACATCCTACGCCATCAATCCGAGCACCCTGGGGGCTTCCGGACGTACGGTGCGCTGTTCCCGTTGCAAGGAGACCTGGCTGGCCCGGCCCGAGGACGCGATCGAGATAGCCGCCGCGGCACCCGCCATGGCGGCCTCGCGCCAGACCGCCGAAAACGATGCCGCCGCCGAGTGGGACGCGATGGCGCGCGAGGAAAGCGGCCAAGAAACAGGCCAAGAGACCGGCCAGGACACCGATCAGGACACGCCTGTGGTCGACAGCCCGTCGATTTCGGCCGACTGGCCGGCCGAGGGTGAAGGTGCGTCCGAGAGCGGCGATTCCGACTGGCCGTCGGTCGCCCGGCGGGATGCCGAAGGGCATGAGGAAATCGCCATCACCAGCCATCGCGAGCGGCTGGCCAGGCTGTTTCGGCTGCCCGCTCTGCCGCGTATTCCGTTCATGCCCGCTGTCGGCCTGCCGACTGCCTGCGCGGCGATGGGCGCGCTGCTGCTGGCGCTGGTGATCTGGCGCGCCGAGGTCGTCCGCCTGCTGCCGCAGACCGCGACCTTCTACCGGATGGTGGGGCTTGAGGTGAACCTGCGCGGACTGGTGTTCAAGGACATCAAGATCAGCAACGAGACCGTGGAAGGCAAACCGGTGCTGGTCATCGAGGGCATGATCGAAGGCTCGACCAGGAAGCCGGTCGAACTGCCGCGGCTGCGCTTTTCCGTCCGCGACGAGCAGGGTGCCGAGATCTACGCCTGGAACGCGGTGCTCGAACAGCCGGTGCTGAAGCCGGGCGAGCGGGCCTATTTCAAGTCGCGGCTGGCCTCGCCGCCGCCTGAAGGCCGCAATATCGATGTACGTTTCTTCAACAAGCGGGATCTCGCCGGCGGCCACGCCTGACCCTGATCCAGCGCCCCGCTCGCGAATGAGCCCAAAGCAATGCCGCGGATATTGATCGCCGACGACGAGGATTCGATGCGCACGCTGGTGGCGCGCGCGATCGCCATGGATGGCCATGAGACCATCACCGCCGAGGACGGCGCCGAAGCGCTCGAACTCCTGACCCGCGAGAGCGGCGCGTTCGACCTGCTGCTGACCGACATCCAGATGCCGGTCATGGACGGCATCGCGCTGGCGCTGGCGGCGGCACGCGATTTCCCCGACCTGAAGATTCTCTTGATGACAGGGTTTGCCGATCAGCGCGAACGCGCCTCCGGCCTCAATGCGATCGTGCACGACGTGGTGACGAAGCCGTTCTCGGTGGCGGATATCCGCACCGCCGTGGCGGACGCACTGGCGGCGCGGAAGGTGTAGCTTCCCGTCATTGCGAGCGTCGCGAAGCAATCCATAGCGCCGCGTCGGGAAAGAATGGATTGCTTCGTCCTCGCAATGACGGCGAGGGACGGCGATCCTCAATAATCCTTCAGCAGCCGCTCGATGTACTCGAGCTCGATCTGCGGACGGGACGGATCGGCGAGACGACGGCGCAGTTCTTCCAGGATCCGGCGCACCCGCTGCACGTCGATTTCACCGGGAATCTTCACCGAGAAATCATCCGAAAATTCGTTGTGGCGCATCGGGCGGCCGAGCGGGTCGGTGCCGTTCTGCGCGCCCTGCTGCCGGCCCTTGGCATTGCCCTGGCCGTCACCGGGCTGGTCGCCGTCGCCCTGCTGCATGGCTTCGGCAAGGCTCTGCGCGCCCTTGCGCAGCGCTTCCAGCGCCCTGCCTTGCGAATCCACCGCGCCGTCGGCATTGCCCTCGCCGAGCCGGCCGCTGGCATCGCCCATCGCGGAATCGGCCTGGTCGAGACCATCCTCGCCGTCGCCGGGCTCGCCGCCTTGCTGACCCTCTTGGCCCTGTTGACCCCGCTCGCCGCGCTGGCCCGGGCTCATGCCGCGCTTGGCCAGTTCTTCCTGCAGCTTCTTGAGCCGGTCGCGCAGGCCCTGCTGGTCCTGCTGCAGGTCGCTCATGCTCTGGTCGCCCTGCTTGCCGCGCATGCGATCGCGCCGGGAATCCTGGCCCTGCTTGAAGGTCTTGTCGCGCAACTGCTGCTGCTTGCGGATCATGTCGCCGAGTTCGTTCAGCGCCTGCTCCATGTCGCCGTCGCCGGACTGGCCGGGCTGCGCCATCTGCAGGTTTTCCAGCATCTGCTGCAGTTGTTCGAGTAGTTGCTTGGCCGCATCCTTGTCGCCGGAGCGCGACATCCGCTCCAGCCGGTCGAGCATGCTCTTGAGATCCTGCTGGCTCAGCATTTTGGTATTCGGATCGAGCGGTCGGGCCAGTTGCTGCGGATTGTTGCGCATCTGTTCGGCGAGCTGGCGCAAGAAATTATCCAGTGCGGCGCGCAGATTATCCGTGAGCTTCTTGATTTCCTCGTCGCTGGCGCCGCGCTCCAGCGCCTGCTTGAGCGCCTCCTGCGCCGCGCGCAGCGCCTTGTCTACGTCAGAGATATTGCCGTCCTCGATGATGACGGCGAGCGCCCAGATGCCGGCGACGACCTCGCGCAAGGCGGCGTCGGTGCGCGCGGCTTCCAGTTGCCGCGCGACGCTGTAGAGACCGAGGTAATGGCCGGTTTCCGGCGTGAACAGTTCCGGCGCGATCATCAGCGCATCGAGCGCCGCATAGACTTGCGAATTCTGGTTGGCGTCGAGCGCCAGGATGCGGCGCTGCTCGATCAGTGCGCGCGCCAACGGCTTGGTGAACAGCCGCTCCGGCAGCCGCATGTTGAACGGTTCGCTCCTGCCTTCGTTGCCGGCCTCGTCTTTCGCGGTCAAGGTCAGCGTCACGTCGGCGCCGGCATAGGGATCTTCGCTGAGATCCTTGACGGTCTGGCCGACGCCGTTGCGGGTGCGCGCGTTCGGCAGCACCAGCGGAAACTGTGGCGCATCGAACAGCGGCCTCGGCTCGGCCGCCGTGGCATCGGTAGCCTTGGCATCCTTAGCCACCGGCCTTCCGGATTCGGTTGCCTCGGTGCGGCGAGCGGCGAACAGGGCGCGGGCTTCGGTGACGCCGTAGTCGTCCTCGAGCTTGTAGGACATCTGCAGCGAACCGCGGGCCTGACGCTCCGGATCCTTGGCGAGCGAAATCGTCGGCGCGCGGTCGGGCGTCGCGGTGAATTTCCACTGCGGCTGGCCGGCCGGCGCGCGGACATGCGCGGTGCCGTCGCCGGCAATCTTGAAATGCCGCTCGTTGGTGCCCTGCGGCGCTGCTTCGCTTGGCGCGATCTCGGTGACGCCGCCGCCGACCATGACGTCGATGGTGCCGCCGCTGGAGCGCACCAACAGCGTGCTGCCGGCCGGAACCGACAACGGTCCGCCGTCCGGGGCGCCGGCGTCGCGGTTGGCGGCGGAAAGAATGATCGGCGGCTTGCCGGTATAGGCCGGCGGCGTCACCCAGGCGTCGACCCGGATATTGGCCGGCGCCAGCACGCCGTTCCAGTCAAACGCCGCGGCCACCCGCATCCTGCGCTCGTCGCCGGCGGCGACATAGGAGGCGACCAGCATCACCATGACCAGCGCGCGGAGCGCCCAGGGATCGTGGATCGCCAGCCGCGGCGAAGGCAGGCCGGCGCGGATGCGCTTCAGCGAGGCCAGCGTGCGCTCGCGCTGCGCCTGCCACAGCGCCTGCGCGATCGGATCCTTGGTCGCCAGCGTATCGGTCAGCGCGGTCGCCGGACGGTGCCGGATCCCGGTGCCACGGTCGAGCCGGGCCAATGCGGCCTCGCGGGTCGGCCAGCGGAAACGAATGAGCGGCAACAGCGCGCCGAGCGCCAGCAGGACGAACAGGGCAATGCCGATGGCGCGCGCCACGAACGGCAGCGCCAGCCACAGTCCCACCCAGGACACCACCAGGAACAGGCCGGCCACGCTCAACAGCCGGGCGAGACCCGGCCAGGCACGCTCCCACGCGATCGCGTATTTGGCCCGTTGCAGGGCCTGCGTCAGCTGAAGCCGCGCGCCAGCATCCGGCTCGCGCGCGGGCTGTGAGGGATCGGGTATGGCACCGTTCAAAAAACTCTCCGGGTTGCCGGCAAATCAGCCTAGCACGGCGGCGGCAATGAGGCACCCTGCTTCGAGGGGTTCCCCCACCCGGAAATACGCATAACACGAAGGCGTGACTGTGCCGCTCCGAGCCCGTAACGTCCGCCGCGAACCGTAAAATACCTGAGGAAACGTCATGGACAAGAAGACCTATGAAAAGGGCCTGGAAGTGCGCAAGGCCGTGCTGGGCGAGGCCTATGTCAACAACGCCCTGAAGAACGTCGACGACTTCAACCGGCCGTTTCAGGAAATGCTCACCGAATATTGCTGGGGCGCGGTGTGGGGCCGCGACGAGTTGCCGCGCAAGACCCGCAGCATGCTCAACCTCGCCATGATTTCGATTCTCAACCGGCCGCATGAATTGCGGACGCATCTCAAGGGCGCACTGACCAACGGCGTCACCCGCGACGAGATCCGCGAGATCTTCATGCAGGTCGCGATCTATGCCGGCGCGCCCGCCGGCGTCGACAGTTTTCGTATCGCGCGCGAAGTCTTCGCCGAACTCGACAAGGCCTGAGCCCGCTCCAAACAACCACTGTCATTTTTAGCCGTCATTGCAGGCGAAGCGAAGCAATCCATCTCGCCGCACAGAGGCCGCACAGAGAAAGAATGGATTGCTTCGTCGCTTCGCTCCTCGCAATGACGAAAGAAAAAAAGGAAAAAACATCATGGAAATCGGATTTATCGGCCTCGGCAAAATGGGTTTTCCGATGGCGCGCCGCCTGATCGAGGCGAAGCATCAGCTCACCGTGAGCGACACCCGCAAGGAAGCCGTCGACAAGCTGGTCGTGCTCGGCGCGCAGGCCGCCACCTCGCCCAAGGACATCGCCGACCGCTGCGAGACCGTCCTCGCCAGCCTGCCGTCGCTGCAGGCCTCGCTTGAAGTTGCGACCGGCGCCGGCGGCGTGATCGAAGGCAAGCGCGTCAAGCGCTTCATCGACCTCTCCACCGTCGGTTCGCACATGGCTACGAAGATTCACGGCCTGCTGGCGAAGAAAAACATCGTCCAGCTCGACAGCCCCGTCAGCGGTGGTGTCGGCGGCGCCGAGAAGGGAACCCTGGCGGTGATGGTCTCCGGCCCGCGCGCCGATTTCGAAATTGCAAAACCCGCGCTCGATGTCATCGGCAAGGTGTTCTTCATCGGCGAAAAGCCCGGGTCGGCGCAGACCATGAAGCTCGCCAACAATTTCCTGTCGGCGACCGCGATCGTGGCGACGTCGGAAGCGGTGGTGATGGGCGTCAAATCCGGGCTCGATCCGGCCGTCATGATCGACGTCATCAATTCCGGATCCGGGCTCAATACCGCCAGCCGCGACAAGTTTCCGCGCTCGGTGCTGCCGCGCACGTTCGATTTCGGCTTCGCCACCGGCTTGATGGTGAAGGACGTCCGGCTCGCGCTGGAAGAGATGAAATCGCTGGGCCTGTCGATGGAGGTCGCCGAAGCGGTGGGCCGGCTATGGGAAGTCGTGATTCGTGACCAGGGGGCGGACAGCGATTTCACCGAAGCGATCAAGCCGATCGAGAAAGCGGCGGGCGTCGTGGTCGGTGGAACGAAAAGCCCTCACGCCGCGAAGTAGATTCGTCGTCCCGGCCTTGAGCCGGGACCCATACTCCGCGGGCCAATGTTGCCGGAAAAAAGAATAACCAGCAGCGAGCAAAGCAAGGACCGCCTGTGGTTATTCCCCGCGCCCGTGTCAGCCCTTGATCACGGGCCGCGGCATCGCGGCGCGGGCCTCGATCGCGTTGGCCGCGTCGAGGCAGATGTCCTCGCGAAACTTTCCGCTCACAATTTGCACGCCGACGGGGATTCCGCCGATCACGCCGGTCGGGACTGACACCGCGGGAAAGCCCAGAACGGCAATCGCGAGCAGCGGCCGCTGGGCGTCGATCAGCCTTCGCACGACGTCGGCGTCTTCCTGATCCTGGCCCTTGCGGAACGGCAACTGGTCCGACACCGGCATCACGATCACGGGATGGCGCGCCATGAACAACTGCCACTCCCGCATCAACGCCAGACGCTTCTCGAACAAAGCGAGCACCTCATCACCATCGTAATGCGGTGCATAGGCGAGATGCGCATCGATATTGTAGCGGCTCCTGTGGTCGCCGAACTTGTGGACCGCCGGCGCAAGCCCGCGACGCTCCTCGTTGATCACGATGCCGTGCCAGAGATCGTTCGCATCCATCAGCCGCGGCGGCGCAATTTCCTCGATGGCATAGCCGGCATCGGCGAGCCAGCGGCCGGCGTTGCGGATGGCATTCTGCACTTCCGGCGCAGTCTCGCCAAACGGGTTTGGAACGATGGCGGCGCGGATCGGCTGCGCCGGTGACGGTCCCTGCAACGGCGCCGGAATCCAGTTGGGGTCCCTGACATCGCCAACGGCCATCGCCGCCAGCCCCAGGCGCACATCGGCGATGGTGTGAGCCAGCGGGCCCTGCACCGATATCAGCTGCGCCGAGATCGGACGCTCCGACGTCGCGGATGAATTGAAAGCGGGAACCCGGCCCGGCGTCGGCCGCAGGCCGGCAACCCCGCAGGCATAGGCCGGATAGCGCACCGAGCCACCGAAATCATTGCCGTGCGCGATCGCGCCCATGCCGGCAGCCACCGCGGCCGCGGCGCCGCCGCTCGACCCGCCGGGCGTCAGGCTGTCGCTCCAGGGATTGCGCGTGGTGCCGTGCAGGTCATTGTCGCTGAACCAGCGGTGCGAAAACGCCGGCGTATTGGTACGACCGATGATGACGGCGCCGGCCTTGCGCAGGTTGGCGACCGGCGGACTGTCCTCGGTGGCGATGACGTCGCAAAACGCGACGACGCCGTTGGTGGTGGCGCAGCCGCGCTGATCGACATTGACCTTGATCGTCACCGGCACACCATGGAGCAGCCCGAGCGGCGCGCCGGACTTCACCGCGGCATCGGCCGCATCGGCCGCAGCCAGGGCTTCCTGCTCCAGCACCTGCACGATCGCATTGATCGCCGGATTGACCGCGGCAACGCGCGCCAGACTGGACTGCACCGCCTCGCGGCTCGATAGTTTGCGCTCGCTAATCGCCTTTGCGAGATCGGTGGCCGACCACTGCCATAGTTCTTGCTGCATGTTTGCTCCCTGACGTCTCAACCCAGCATTTCGTCGTCCCGGCCTTGAGCCGGGATCTACTCCGCGGTCGATATTGCTGGAAAAGAAGGAATATCCAACACCATCCACGACCGAGAGGCCGCGGCGTATGGGTCCCCGCCCCCGTGCGCAGTTGCGCACCAGGCGGGGACGGCAGGCTAATTCACAGCCAGGGCGCCGGTCTGTCCATCGCGATCAGCTCTTCGACCTCGACGCGCGGACGCACCACGGCGTATTGGTCGTCCTTGACCAGCACTTCCGGCACCAGCGCGCGGGTGTTGTAGAAACCGGACTGCACCGCGCCGTAGGCGCCGGCGGTCATGATCGCCAGCAGATCGCCGGCCTTGGGCTCGGGCAGCTTGCGGTCGAGCGCGAGATAGTCACCGGTTTCGCACACCGGGCCGACCACATCGGCCGTGATCATGCGCGCACCTGGGGCGGCCTCGCGAACCGGGAGGATGTCGTGATGCGCTTCGTACAGCGTGGGGCGGATCAGGTCGTTCATCGCGGCATCGATGATGACGAAGTTCTTGGCCTCGCCCGGCTTCACGTAGATGACGCGTGCGATCAGGATGCCGGCATTGCCGACGATCATCCGGCCCGGCTCGAACATCAGCGTGCAGCCGAGATTGTGCGTCACCCGCTTGACCATCGCCGCATAGGCCGACGGCAGCGGCGGCGCCTCGCGGTCCATGTGATAGGGAATGCCGAGCCCGCCGCCGAAATCGATATGCGAAATGTTGTGGCCGTCGGCGCGCAGCGTCACGACGAATTCGGAAAGAATCCGGAACGCGGTTTCCATCTTGGAGAGATCAGTGATCTGGCTACCGATATGCATGTCGGTGCCGGTCACCTCGATTCCCGGCAGCTTGGCCGCGCGGGCATAGACCTCGCGGGCGCGCGCGATCGGAACGCCGAACTTGTTCTCGGACTTGCCGGTGGCGATCTTGGCGTGGGTGCCGGCGTCGACGTCGGGATTGACGCGCACCGAAATCCGCGCGGTCTTGCCGGTCTCGACCGCGAGCTTCGACAGCAGTTCGAGCTCGGGCTCGGACTCGACGTTGATGCAGAGAATGTCCGATGCCAGCGCCGCGCGCAGCTCGGCTTCGGTCTTGCCGACGCCGGAGAACAGGATCTTGTTCGGCGGAATTCCCGCCGCCAACGCCCGCTTCAGCTCGCCGCCGGACACCACGTCGGCGCCGGCGCCGAGTTTCGCCAGCGTGCGTAGCACCGACTGGTTGGAATTGGCCTTCATGGCGTAGCAGACCAGCGTCTTCTCGCCGGCAAAGGCCTCGGTGAAGACCCGGTAGTGGCGCTCCAGCGTCGCCGTCGAATAGCAATAGAACGGCGTGCCCACGGCCTCCGCGAGCTCGATGAGATTGACCGCCTCGGCGTGCAGCACGCCGTTGCGATAGTCGAAATGATTCATGATGAGCTCAGTTGCCCAGCAGCGGATCGAGAACGAACGGTTTCTTGCGGCCCTTGGACGCCGCGGGCGCCGCCTCGGACCCATAGGTCGAGTTGAAGACGCCGGGCTGTGCGGCGCGCTCGGTCTCGCTGTCTGCCGTCGCGGGCGCGGCCGACAGCTGCGGCGCGTTCGGCGGCAAATCGAGGCCGGCCTTGCGGCCGCAGCCGCCCAGCGCGAGCGCGGTCACGCTCAGCAGGATGATGGCCCACCCCGAAGATGTCGGCCGGTAGTTACTGATCACGACAATATCCCCAATACGCGCCGCACCATACAAAGATTGCCCCAGTCTGGCGAGTGCTGATGGCCGCTGGATAACCATGAAATTGCAGCGAAATTTTTTCCCTCAGCCCAATTTTCGCTCTTTTTCCAGCCGCCTCAGCCAGGCTTTCGCCTGCGCCGTCACGTTCTTCGGCGCAGTGCCGCCATAGCTGGTGCGGCTTTTGACCGAAGCTTCCACCGACAGCACGCGCAGGGCTTCCGCGGTAATCTTGGGCTCGACCTCCTGCATCGCCTTCAGCGGCAGCTCGTGCAGGGCCACGCCCTGCTTTGACGCCAGGCCGACGATACGCCCGGTGACGTGGTGGGCGTCGCGGAACGGCATCTTCAGCGTCCGCACCAGCCAGTCGGCCAGGTCGGTGGCGGTGGCATAGCCCTCGCCGGCGGCCGCCTTCATCCGCGCCTCGTCGGGCACGAGATCGATCACCATGCCGGTCATCGCCCGGATCGCCAGCGACAGCGCGGAAAACGCTTCCATCGCGCCCTGCTTGTCCTCCTGCATGTCCTTTTGATAGGCGAGCGGCAGCCCCTTCATCACGATCAGGAGCCCGGTCAGCGCGCCGATCACCCGGCCGGTCTTGGCGCGCACCAGTTCGGCGGCGTCGGGGTTGCGCTTTTGCGGCATGATCGAGGAGCCGGTGGTGAACTTGTCGGAGAGCCGCACCAATCCGACCAGCGGCGAGGTCCAGATCACGATCTCCTCGGCGAAGCGCGACATGTGCACGGCCGCGATCGACGCCGCCGACAGCGTTTCGAGCACGAAGTCGCGGTCCGACACCGCATCCAGCGAATTGGCCATCGGCCGGTCGAAGCCGAGTGCTTTCGCCGTCGCGGCGCGGTCGATCGGAAACGAGGTTCCGGCCAGCGCCGCAGCCCCGAGCGGCGATTCGTTCAGGCGCTTGCGCGCGTCGGCAAAACGGCCGCGGTCGCGCGCGGCCATCTCGACATAGGCCAAGAGATGATGGCCGAAGGTGACGGGTTGCGCGGTCTGCAGATGGGTGAAGCCCGGCATGACAGTGCCGGCATGTTCCAGCGCCTTCTCAACCAGCGCATGCTGGAACGCCGCCAGTGCCGCGTCTGTTACGTCGATCGTGTCGCGCACGAACAGTCGGAAATCGGTCGCCACCTGATCGTTGCGCGACCGCGCGGTGTGCAGCCGCCCGGCGGCGGGACCGATCAGGTCGGTCAGCCGGCTCTCGACATTCATGTGAATGTCCTCGAGCGCGCGCTTGAACTCGAACGATCCGTTGCCGATTTCTGACAAAATCGTGTCTAGACCCTTGCCGATATTTTTCGCATCACTCGCGGTGATAATGCCTTGCGCCGACAGCATCGCGGCATGGGCCTTGGACGCGGCGATGTCCTGGGCATAGAGGTGTCGATCAACGTCGATCGAGACGTTGATTTCCTCCATGATCGCATCGGGACGCTCGGTGAACCGGCCGCCCCACATCTTGTTGCTCATGACTTCCCGTGCCCTGTCGTCTAAAGCCCTGTTAATCGAAGGCGCGCCATTTATCGTCGAAACCCGCGAAACGCCGTGCCGGTCTGCTTCGTAATATGGGCACTGCATAGCCATATCTGACACAGGATGACAAACGATATGCCCGATATGCCCACCCCCCGCCCGGCCGTCACGCGCCGGATCCCGCTCGCCATTGGCGCGGTCGCGGTCGGCGCGCTGATCGGTTTTGCCGCGGTCTACGGCCTCGGTGCCTTCAAACGCGGTCCAGCCGGCGATACCGCCTGCAACGGGGCGGTCGCGCTGGCCAAGAAGATCGCGCCGTTGGCACAGGGCGAAGTGGCCGCGCTGACCATGGCGACGACCCCGCTGCGGCTCCCCGACCTCGCCTTCGAGGATGCCGACGGCAAACCCAAAAAGCTCTCCGACTGGCGCGGCAAGACCGTGCTGGTGAACCTGTGGGCGACCTGGTGCGTGCCCTGTCGCAAGGAAATGCCTGCGCTGGACAGCCTGCAGACCAAGCTGGGGGGCAAGGATTTCGAGGTGGTCGCCATCAACATCGACACCCGCGACGCCGAAAAGCCGAAAAACTTCCTGAAAGACGGCAATTTGACCCGGCTCGCCTATTTCAGTGACCAGAAAGCCAAGGTTTTTCAGGATCTTAAGAACATAGGCAAGGCGCTGGGGATGCCGACCTCGGTGCTGGTCGACGGCCAGGGCTGCGAGATCGCCAATATTGCCGGACCGGCCGAATGGGCCAGCGACGACGCCATCAAGCTGATCAAGGCCGCGGTGCAGCCGGTGGCCGCGGGATTTTAGGTCATTTTCCGGGCTTCATCCTTCGAGACGGCTGCTTCGCAGCCTCCTCAGGATGAGTCCTAAACCCTCATGGTGTGGAGCGCGTCTTCGCGCGTTTCCGAACCACAAGGACGCTGCGTGGGCAGCTACCGGATTTCAAGCCGTAATATTGAGGTTGCCGCCGATTCCGGCGCCGAGATTGGCGGTGGAAGGCGAGGCCTGCCCGCCCAACAGGGTCAGGACCGCGGACTTTTCAGCATCGGAATTCGATTTCATGATCGTGGCCGCGACCTGCATCTGGGTATTCCCCGCCTGAGCAGAAAGAAGACCCGAAACCATGCTCATCATGTCCATACGCGGTGCCCCCAAACGCGGGCGAGGCTAGCGGGCGAAGGTTAACGCTTGGTGGCCGGAGGATTCCCTCAACCGGCTTCATTGCTCTCGTAACGGAGCAAATCGGCCGGCTGACATTTCAGATATTCACATATCTTCTCCAGCGTATCGAACCGGACGCCCTTCACTTTTCCCTGCTTGAGCAGCGAGAGATTGGCCTCGGTGATCCCAATATGCTCCGCGAGATCCTTGGATTTCACGTTGCGCTCGGCCAGCATCACGTTCAGCCGGACCCGGATCGGCATGTGGCACCTCAGACGAACTGGGCATTTTCGGCGGCGATGGCATGCGCCTCCGCCATGACCCACGCGATCACCGCGACCAGGCCCGCGAACAGCAACGCCAGCAGCGAGTCGGACCCGAGATTGATCACGAGGGCCTTTCCGGTCGCGTAGGTCTGCCAGCTCAGCAGGATCGACAACGCGGCGCCGGCAAAGGGCTTCAGCAAGGTCGAAGCAAACACCGCGATCGCAAGGTCGCGCAGCCGATCGACGTTTTCAGCGGTAAAGAAGCGGCTGTTGGCGAACTCTTCAAAACACCGGCGTGCCCGCAGCAGACCCCAGATCAGGCAAGCGAGCGACAACGCCGATATCGCCATGCTCGCCAACCGCACGGGCCAGCCGATCGGACGGATCGCGATGCCGGGCAACCGCGCGTCGAGCAGGATGGTTTCATCGACGCTGACGATCCAATAGGCGGCCAGTCCGGCCGTCAGAACAATCGAAAGCCCCACACATGCGTATGCGAGCACGCGGCTAACGCTCCGAATCCGCCTGACGCGATCGAGCCGCGACACCGGATGGGAAAGATCGGACGAGCTGGATGAGATCATCGAGTCAGACTCCGCAAAGCGATTGACGTATTATCGTTTTACGATAATAAATATCTGTATATCAACATTCTCCCAAACGGAGCCGTCCAATGCCGCATCGTCGTTTACAACGCCCCGGCTCGGTCTTCGCGGGCATCCTCGTTGTGCCGATGATCGGAACAACGATGGTTGGCGCCGAACCCTCTACGTCCCGCGGGCAAATCTCGGTCGCGCAGGTTAGGGCAATGCTGGATCAGGCCGCGACCAACCCGACGGCACGCCAAACCTTGACCGCCTATCTCGCGGGGGCCGGAGAGACCGCGGGATGGCTACTCGATGTCGCCGCCGACCAGGGTTTTTCGCAGCACGGCTGCGCGCGTCGCCTCAGCCTCGATGACAAGGCGGCCCGTCAGGCGCTCGAAGCGAACCCGCCAAAGGCCAGCCCGGCCGAAACCGCCGCCACGCCGCTGATCGTTCGCGACATGTTGAAGCGCGCCGGATGCCGCCTCAGCGAAAAATGAGGGACGGCACGAGCGCGCGCGGGATCACCGCGTCGGGACCGGCTTGTCGCCGCGGTAGTCGTAGAAACCGCGCTGGGTCTTGCGACCGAGCCAGCCGGCCTCGACATATTTCACCAGCAGCGGGCACGGCCGGTATTTGGAATCCGCCAGCCCTTCGTGCAGCACCTGCATGATCGACAGACAGGTATCGAGCCCAATGAAATCGGCCAGCTCCAGCGGCCCCATCGGATGGTGGGCGCCGAGCTTCATCGCCGCGTCGATCGCCTCGACGTTG
This sequence comes from Bradyrhizobium sp. KBS0727, assembly GCF_005937885.2. Classification (NCBI taxonomy): domain Bacteria; kingdom Pseudomonadati; phylum Pseudomonadota; class Alphaproteobacteria; order Hyphomicrobiales; family Nitrobacteraceae; genus Bradyrhizobium; species Bradyrhizobium sp. KBS0727. Next base: position 6,631,912 of record NZ_CP042176.1, read on the forward strand.
CCGACGCCCTCGTAGAGCGTGTAGATCGCCTCGTTGATCATCGGCAGCAAAATGCGGTTGACGATGAAGGCCGGGAAATCCTCCGATACCGCGACCTGCTTTCCGAGCCGGGTGACGAATTCCTTCGCCGTATCGAACGTCGCATCATCGGTGGCGATGCCGCGGATCAGTTCGACCAGCTCCATCAGCGGCACCGGATTCATGAAGTGAATGCCGATGAAGCGCTCGGGACGGTCGGTCGAGGCCGCAAGCCGCGTGATCGAGATCGACGAGGTGTTGGAGGCGACGATCGCTTCCGGCTTCAGCACCGCGCAGAGTTCGTGGAAGATCTTGCGCTTGACCTCTTCCTTTTCGACCGCGGTCTCGATCACGAGGTCGCAGTCCGATAAGCCGTCGAGCGTCTCGGCGGATGCGATACGGTCGAGCGCTTTCTTGCGCGCATCCTCGGTAATGATGCCCTTGGCAACCTGACGCGACAGGTTGCCGTTGATGGTCGCCATCGCCGATTTCAGCCGGTCGGCCGAGACGTCGTTCAGCACCACGTCGAGCCCGGCGAGCGCCGCCACATGCGCAATGCCGTTGCCCATCTGGCCCGAGCCGATCACGCCGACCTTCTTGATTGTCACCGCCATCTTGCCATCCACCGGAACGGCGCGCACATCGCGCCTGTTCATCTCTGAATCCCTATTCTGATAATATCAGAACCGGAATTTCAGTCCCACCTTTGGCGCGTTTTCTTCACGCAAAGTCGGTATCCGCTTCGCTTGAAAACGCCCTGAAACATACCGGCCGGACGTTTTCACATCCGGCCGGTCCCGTCAGTTACTTGCCGAGCTTGCCGAGTTCTTCGGTCAGTTCGGGAACCGCCTGATAGAGGTCCGCGACCAGGCCGTAATCGGCAACCTGGAAGATCGGCGCGTCCTCGTCCTTGTTGATCGCGACGATCACCTTGGAGTCCTTCATGCCGGCGAGATGCTGGATCGCGCCGGAGATACCGATCGCGATATACAGTTCCGGCGCCACCACCTTGCCGGTCTGGCCGACCTGCCAGTCGTTCGGCGCGTAGCCGGCATCGACCGCGGCGCGCGAGGCGCCGACACCGGCGCCGAGCTTGTCGGCGAGCGGCTCGATATATTTGGCGAAGTTCTCGCGGCTCTGCATGGCGCGTCCGCCGGAAACGATGATCTTCGCCGAGGTCAGTTCGGGACGGTCGCTCTTGGCGACTTCCTCGCCGACAAAGCTGGAGAGGCCGGGATCGGCCGCAGATGCGGCGTTCTCGACCGTTGCGCTGCCGCCGTCACCTGCCGCGGCAAAGGTCGAGGTCCGCACCGTGATAACCTTCTTGGCGTCCTTTGACTTGACGGTCTGGATCGCGTTGCCGGCATAGATCGGACGCTCGAAGGTATCGGGCGCAATCACCTTGATGATTTCCGAGACCTGCATAACGTCGAGCAGGGCCGCGACGCGCGGCATCACGTTCTTGAAGCGCGAGGTCGCGGGCGCGACGAAGGCGTCGTAGCCGGGGGCGAGCGCCACGATCAGCGCGGCCAACGGCTCGGCGAGGTCGTGGGCATAGAGCAGGCCGTCGGCCAGCAGCACCTTCTTCACGCCGGCCAGCTTGGCCGCCGCATCCGCGGCCGCCTTGGCATTTTCACCGGCCACCAGCACGTGAACGTCGCCGCCGAGGGCGGTCGCTGCGGTCAGCGCCTTGTTGGTGGAGTCCTTGATCGACGCATTGTCGTGTTCGGCAATCAACAGCGTAGTCATCAGAGAACCCCGGCTTCGGTCTTGAGCTTCGAAATCAGTTCGGCGACGTCCTTGACCTTGACGCCTCCCTTGCGGCCGGGCGGTTCCGAGGTCTTGAGCACTTCGAGACGCGGCGTGAGATCGACGCCGTAGTCGGACGCGCTCTTGTCGTCGATCGGCTTCTTCTTCGCCTTCATGATGTTGGGCAGCGAGGCGTAGCGCGGCTCGTTCAATCGCAAGTCCGTCGTTACGATCGAGGGTCCCTTCAGTTTCACGGTCTGCAGGCCGCCGTCGACTTCGCGCGTCACCTTGAAATCTGCACCGTCGACTTCGAGCTTGGAGGCAAAGGTCGCCTGCGACCAGCCCAGCAGGGCAGCCAGCATCTGGCCGGTCTGGTTGGAATCGTCGTCGATCGCCTGCTTGCCGAGAATGATCAGGCCGGGCTTTTCAGCGTCGGCGACGGCTTTCAAAATCTTCGCGACCGCCAGCGGTTCGACGTTGCCTTCGGCCTTGACCAGAATGCCGCGGTCGGCGCCCATGGCAAGACCGGTCCGGATGGTTTCCGAGGCTTGCGCCGGGCCGATCGACACCACGACCACCTCGGTCGCCTTGCCGGCTTCCTTCAGCCGCAGGGCTTCCTCGACGGCGATTTCGTCGAACGGATTCATCGACATCTTCACGTTGGCGAGTTCCACGCCCGTTCCGTCGCTCTTGACGCGGACCTTGACGTTGTAATCGACCACCCGCTTTACCGGCACAAGAACCTTCATCGATCCTCTTTCGCTTGAATTCTGGGGTTTGATGGCTTGGGCGCGGAACCTAAAGGTCCCGCTACCGGTGGTCAACGCGCGAAAGCCAAAAATCGGCCCCGCACGGCCGGGAAGACGATAGGTATTTTAACGGTTCTGACCCGGCACCCAGAGCACGTCTCCGGCCCCATTGTCGTTCACGGCGCGACTGGCCACAAACAGGAAATCCGACAGCCGGTTGATATATTGTATGGCAGCGTCGCTGACCGGCTCGGCCGGATTGGCGGCGAGTTCCACCATGATCCGTTCCGCCCGGCGACATATGGTGCGGGCGAGATGGAGGTATGCCGCGGCGGGGGTGCCGCCCGGCAAAATAAAGGACGTCAGCGGCGCCAGCTTCGCGTTCAGGCTATCGATATCGCGCTCGAGCCGCTCGACTTGGCTCGCCAGCATCCGCAGCCGTTCGGCCTTGCCGTCGCGCTGGGGCACCGCGAGGTCGGCGCCGAGATCGAACAGATCGTTCTGGATCAGGCCCAGCATTTGATCGAGTTCGGGCGCGTCGGCCAGATGCAGCCGCACCACGCCGATGGCGGCATTGGTCTCGTCCACGGTGCCGTAGGCTGCGATCCGCAGATCGAACTTCGGGCGGCGCTCGCCGCTGCCGAGCGCCGTGGTGCCGTCGTCGCCGGTTTTCGTATAGATGCGGTTCAGCACGACCATTTTAGACTCCTGCGTCCGGTACGCTATTTGCCCATCGCCCAGACGGCGACCATGGTGATGACGATGGCGACGAACTGCAGCAACACCCGCAGGCGCATCAGTTGCTGCGACCGGTTCGGCGAGCCGCCCCGCATCATGTTGATGAGGCCGAGCAGCAGCACGATTGCGACGGCCGCAACGGCGATGGGAAGGACAATCGAACTCAGAAAGGATGCCATTGGCGCTACATAACACCGCGCAGGGTCAACATCTACACGTTCACAAGCGGTTCAACGATCTGGCTTTTAACCCAATAATATCAGAAGCTAGCCGGATTCCCGGGTGAAACCGTCATTCGCAAGCACAAGGTGGGCTGTGAGGCAAATACGCTACGTCTACCACGTCGTGATGGATGCGTTTTACACGTTTCTCGCCGACGACGGCTGGGCGATCGCGAGCCATATTGCGCTGTCGACGCTGATGGCGCTGTTTCCCTTCCTGATCGTGCTGACCTCGCTGGCCGGCTTTTTCGGCTCCAAGGAACTCGCCGACCAGGCCGTCAGCCTGTTGCTGGAGGTGTGGCCCAAGCAGGTCGCCGATTCGCTGTCGGGCGAAATCCACGACGTCCTGACCACCACGCGCGGCGATATCCTGACCATCGGCGCCGTGCTCGCGGTCTACTTTGCCTCCAACGGCGTCGAAGCGCTGCGGGTGGCGCTGAACCGCGCCTATTCCGTGGTCGAGCCGCGGCGCTGGTACTGGCTGCGGCTGGAATCGATCGGCTACACGCTGGTGGCGGCCTTCACATCGCTGGCGATGGCGTTCCTGATCGTGCTCGGGCCGCTGATGCTGGAAGCGGCGCGGCGCCACATTCCGTTTTTCGTCGAGACCAACGAGCACTTCCTCAACGTCACCCGCTACGGCATCACGATCTCGGCGCTGATCGTGGCGCTCATTATCCTGCACGCCTGGCTGCCGGCGGGACGAAGAGGTTTCCTGCAGATCCTGCCCGGCATCATCTTCACCATGGTGGCGTCGCTGGTGTCGGGCATCGTGTTCGGCCAGTACCTGGCGCGCTTCGCCAACAATTACGTGACGATGTATGCCGGCCTCGCGTCGGTCATCATCGCGCTGGTGTTTCTGTATTTCATCGCCGCGATCTTCGTCTATGGCGGCGAGTTGAATGCGGCGATCATCAAGTCGCGGCTGCCGCACGGCGTGTCGCTTCAAGCAGCGCAGTCGCTAGCGCACGGGGAGACACGGGCTTGACCAGAAAGGCGTCGGCGCCGGCGGCGCGCGACGCCATCTCGTCGTCGCCGCGGCCCGACACGCCGATGATTGCGATGCGGCCGTAAGGCGGCGCCAGCGCGCGAATCCGCCGGATCGCCTCGATGCCGTCGATGCCGGGCAGCACCATGTCCATCAGGACGGCGTCGAATGCGCCCTGCGCGATCCGCTCCGGTGCGGCCTCGCCCCGGCCGATGAATTCGGTCTGGTGACCGAGTTCGGTCAGGATGGCGTTGAGCACGACGCGGCCGAACGGATTGTCCTCGACGCTGAGCAGTTTGAGCGGCCGCTGGCCGGGCATCGATCTTCCGCCGTCGGCAACGCCGCCGCCGCCGGCCCTGGAAGCGCGGGCGCGGGTCAGCGTCACCGCCAGCGTGAAGACGGTTCCGCCGCCGCGCCGCGCCGCCACCATGATGTCCCCGCCCATCGCGCGCGCGATCTGCTTGACCGACGCCAGCCCGAGCCCGGCGCCGCCGAAGCGCGCCGCGATCGAGACGTTGGCCTGCGAGAACGGCCGGAACAGCCGCTTGACCTCGTTGAGCGTGAGACCGATGCCGCTGTCCGATATCGCGAAGGCAACGCCGACCTTGCCCGCGGCGCCGCGCAGCGGCGTCACGGTCAGCGCAATCGCGCCCTGCTCGGTGAACTTCGCCGCATTGTCGATCAGGTTTTCCAGCGCCGCGCGCAGCCGGACCGGATCGCCGACCACGAACGCCGGCAGTTTTTCCGAAATGTCGACGGACCATTGCAACCCCTTGGCCGCTGCCCGTCCCGCCAGCGAGTCGCCGACGCTGCGCGCCAGCGCCGGCAGATCGAACAGGTCCTGCCGCACACTGGCGTGGGTGCCCCGGCTTCGTGCCGCATCGACGAACAGGGTCGCGAGACTCGACAGATGTTCGGCGCCGGCCTTGATGGTATCGGCCCAGCGCCGCTCGCGTTCGTCGAGGTCGGACGTGGCCAGCAGATTGCTGATGGCGAGAATGCCGGTCAGCGGCGTGCGGACCTCATGGGCGAATGCCGCGAGTGCCGCCTCGACCATGCCCGGTCCCGACGCGGCTGGGCGCTTGCGACGCGGCTTGGCCGGTAGTTTCTTGGCCGGCAACTTTTTGGCACGCTTCTTCGCCGGCCGCTTTTTGGGCAGCGCTTTCGAACGCCGTACGCGTGGTTTTGCCGCCATGGTCCCCTGTCTCGCCGTGCCAGCATGCCATGTCACGGCGGCGCGAGTCACGGGCCGGTTTGTGGTTGCCACAGTAAGTAAAACTACGGCAGTTGTACCCGTTGCCGGATGTCCGCCGGGGTTGCCCCGGCCGCGCGCAATTCGCGCAAGCCCGTGGACCCGGTCGATTTCGAGAGCTTTTGCCCCGATGCATCGGTCATCAGCGGGTGATGACGGTAGATCGGTTGCGGCAGCCCGAGCAGCGATTGCAGCAGCCGGTGCACGCTGGTCGACCAGAACAGGTCCCTGCCCCGCACCACATCGGTGACGCCCTGCAGCGCATCGTCGATCACGACCGACAAATGATAGCTGGTCGGCGCCTCCTTGCGCGCCAGGATGACGTCGCCCCAAGCTTCCGGGTGGGCGGTGACGGCACCGCGCTCGCCATCAGGGCCTTCGCCATGCTCGGTCCAGCCGAGATCGCCGGCCTGTGCGCAGGCCGCAGCCATGTCGAGGCGAAGCGCATAGGGCGCGCCGGATGCGATCAACCGCTCGCGCTCTGCCGATGACAGCGACTTTGCATCCCCTGGATAAAGCAGAGCGCCGTCTGGATCGCGCGGCCACGGCGCGTTGAATTCCCTCTCGGCGGCCAGCCGGGCGATCTCGGTGCGGCTCTCGAAGCTCGGATAGATCAGGCCACGCGCACTCAGCTTTTCGATCGCCTCGCGATAGGCGTCAAAATGCTCCGACTGCCGCCGCACCGGCGTTTCCCAGGCGAGGCCAAGCCAGGCAAGGTCCTCGTAGATCGCAGCCTCGAATTCCGGCCGGCAGCGCGTGGCGTCGATATCCTCGATGCGCAGCAGGAATTTTCCGCCGGACGCGCGCGCCATCTCGAAATTCAGCATCGCCGAACAGGCGTGGCCGAGATGGAGATAGCCGTTCGGACTCGGCGCAAATCGGAAAACGGGTGGCGGCATGTATCAGCATTCGCATGAGGCGGGACTCTGTTACGCTATTATATGGATGGCCTGGTGATCCAGCGAAGACGCGCTTCGCGCTTTTGCCCGGCCATGACGAAGAGAGAGAAATGACCATCCATCTCAACACCCAGGCCGATCTCGAAGACGCCATCGTTGCGCTGGTCGCGCAGGACAAGCGGCTGAAGCCGATCCTCGACCTCACGGGCATGCCGGCGCTGCGGCAGCGCGAGCCGGGATTTGCGGGTTTGGCGCACATCGTCTGCGGCCAGCAGGTCTCGACCGCCAGCGCCGCGGCGATCTGGGGCCGGCTCTCGGCGGCGTTCGACCCGTTCGATCATGCCGCTATCCGCAAGGCCCGCACCGACCGCCTCGGCCGGCTCGGCCTGTCGGGGGCCAAGATCAGGACGCTGAAGAACATCGCGCGCGAACTCGATGCCGAGCGGCTGAACCTCGACGTGCTGGCGGAAGAGGACGCCGACGCCGCGCACAACACGCTGACGGCGCTGCACGGCATCGGCCCGTGGACCGCCGACGTCTATCTGCTGTTTTGCCTGCGCCACGCCGACGCCTGGCCCGCCGGCGATATCGCCGTGCAGGAGGCCGTCAAGGTCGGACTCGGTCTCACGACGCGCCCGACGGCAAAACAGATGGCGCCGCTGGCCGAGCCGTGGCGTCCGCTGCGCGGGGCGGCGGCGCATCTGTGGTGGAGCTACTATCGCGTGTTGAAGAAGCGCGAGGGCGTGCTGGCGGAAAAGGTCAGCCCCGCCAAGGTTAGCCTCGCCAAGATCAGCCTCGCAAAGTCACCCGGTCCTCGCGCGCGCAAGCGGTGACGAAATCGATCACCGCGCGCATCGCCGGGAGGTCGACGAGGTCCGGATGCGCCAGCAGCCAGAGATCCGCCACATTGACTAATTTTTGTGGGGCGACCCGGACCAGATCGGGATCGCCGGCGGCGGCGAAACACGACAGTGCCGCGATGCCGAGGCCGGTCTTTGCGGCGGCCAGCATTGCTTCCCGCGACGTGCAGCGCAGCACGACGGTCCCTTGCCGGGTGATGCCTTCGCTCCAGCGCGCGAGTCCCACGTACGATGTGGGATCGGCGAAGCCGATAACGCTGTGCCCCTTCCATTCATCACGCCGCTCCGGGAGCCTGCGCCGCGCGGCGTAGTCGCGCGAAGCATAGAAGCCGGTACCAAGCCGGCCGATCCGCCGGCCAATCAAGTTCTCTTCACCACTGTCGAACGGCCGTAGCACGACATCGGCCTCCCGACGGCGGACGCTGGCCGGATACGGGTGGGTAATGATCTCAAGCTGAATATGGTCGTGCGCGCGCAGGAACGGCTCCAGCCGCGGCACTAGCCAATGCGAGGCCAGCGTTGACCCGATCGATAGCTTGACCACGCCGCGGGCCTGCGCACCGGTCGCCGACACCGCGGCCTCGGCGCGCAACGCCGCCGCCGCCATCACCTCGACATGCTCGCGAAACTTGCGCCCCTGCGAGGTCAGCGACAGCCCGTCATTGGAGCGCGCGAACAGGGGGATTCCGAGCTGGTTTTCCAGTTCGGCGACCTTGCGGCCGACCGTCGGATGGCTTGAACGGAGCTGGCGCGCCGCAGCCGCGAAGCTGCGGGTTTCCGCCACCGCGACGAAGGTCTTGCAGAGGTCCCAATCCATCGCGCCCTCCCGCCGGGTATGTTCATAGCTGGATAGTCATCTGTTCAATATTGAACAGGCCGGCGCTGCCGTCCAGCGCTATAATGCACCGCATCAATCAACATGACAGGCGCGTTCCGGATCCTCGCGGGCCGCGTTCCCAGGGAGAGACCGCATGCCGTTACCCGCTTCGCTTGTGAATACGCTCGAACTGCCGGTGGTCGGATCGCCGTTGTTCATCGTCTCCGGGCCCGAACTCGTGATCGCCCAGTGCAAGGCCGGCATCGTCGGCTCGTTCCCGGCGCTGAACGCGCGCCCGGTCGAGAAGCTTGGCGAATGGCTGAGCCGGATCGAGAACGAACTCGGCGAGTACAAGGCGCTGCATCCGGAGAAGAAGGTCGCGCCCTACGCCGTCAACCAGATCTGCCACGCCTCCAACGACCGGCTGATGAAGGACATGGAGACCTGCGTGAAGCACCAGGTTCCGATCATCATCACCTCACTGCGCCCACCGCAGGAGATCGTCGAGGCCGCGCATTTCTATGGCGGCGTCGTGTTCCACGACGTCATCAACGTCAAGCACGCGCGCAAGGCCGCCGAACAGGGCGTCGACGGCCTGATTCTGGTCTGCGCCGGCGCCGGCGGGCATGCCGGCACGCTGTCGCCGTTCGCGCTGGTGCGCGAGGTCAAGCAGTGGTTCAAGGGCACCATCCTGCTGTCGGGCGCAATCTCCGACGGCTGGAGCATTGCCTCCGCGCTCGCGCTCGGCGCCGACCTCGCCTATATCGGCACCCGCTTTATCGCCACCGCGGAAGCCAACGCCGATCAGGCCTATAAGGCCGCGCTGGTCGAACACGCCGCGCACGACATCGTCTATTCCAACCTGTTTACCGGCGTGCACGGCAATTATCTGGGACCGTCGATCGTGGCCGCGGGCCTCGATCCCGACAACCTGCCGGTCGCCGACAAGTCGAAGATGAACTTCGGCTCCGGCGGCAACACCAAGTCGAAGGCGTGGCGCGACATCTGGGGCTCGGGCCAGGGCATCGGCCAGATCGCGGACGCACCGCCGGTTTCCGAACTGGTCGAACGCATGAAGGCGGAGTTTACCGACGCCAGCGGCGATTTTCTGAAGCGGTCGCGCGCGTAAAGCGCGCGCGACCCGGCTTCAACAAGACAGATACAGGGATGGTAACAATGAGACTCTCGCGGCATTTAATGACGCTCGCATTCGCCTTGACGGCGGGTGCTGCGGCCGGCGCCGAGGACAAGGGCGACATCCGTATCGGCCAGACGCTTCCCTATAGCGGGCCGCTATCGAGTTTCGGCATCATCGGGCGGGCGCAGCAGGCCTATTTCGAGAAGGTCAACGCCGAAGGCGGCATCAACGGCCGCAAGATCAGGTTCATCAGCCTCGATGACGCCTATTCGCCGCCCAAGACGGTGGAGCAGACCCGCAAACTGGTCGAGCAGGACGAAGTACTTGTCATGTTCGGCTCATTGGGAACCGCGACCAACAGCGCCGTGCATCGCTATCTCAACGGCAAGAAGGTGCCACAACTGTTCGTGCTGAGCGGCGCTACCAAATGGGCCGACCCGAAGAACTTTCCGTGGACGATGCCGGGGATGCCGGCCTACCAGTCCGAAGGCGTGATCTATGCCAAGCATATCCTGCAGACCAAGCCCGACGCCAAGATCGCCATTCTCTCGCAGAACGACGATTTCGGCCGCGACTATGTCGCCGGCTTCAAGCGTGCGCTCGGCGACAAGGCCGCGACCATGATCGTGGCGGAAGCCAGCTACGAGACCAGCGCACCGACCATCAATTCGCAGCTCGCCACGCTGAAGGCCTCCGGCGCCAACGTGATGTTCGGCGTCGTGCTCGGCAAATTCACCTCGCAGATGATCAAGGGCGCCGCCGAGATCAACTGGAAGCCCGACCTGTTCTTTGTCCCGACCTCGGCGTCGTCGATCTCGTTCCTGGAACCCGCCGGCCTCGAAAACGCCGTCGGCCTGATCTCATCCAGCAACCAGAAGGATGCGATGGACGTGCAATGGGCCGACGATGCCGGCGTGAAAGCGTATTTCGCCTTCATGAAACAGTATCTGCCGAACGCCGACCTCAACAATTCGAACTATGCAGCGGGCTATCATTTTGCCAGCCTGCTGATGAAGGTGCTGGCGGCGTGCAAGGACGATTTTGGCCGCGACAACATCATGAAGCAGGCGGCGTCGCTGCGCGAGGTTGAGCTGCCGATGCTATTGCCGGGCATGACGGTATCGACCGATGCCGACGACTATCTGCCGTTCCAGCAACTGAGACTCCGCCGCTTCGACGGCAAGAGCTGGGTCGGTTTTGGCGAAATTCTGGACGACCGCTGAGCAGTGGCCGGGGAGAACAACGTGACATCGATCATCAGCGGCGACCGCGCGATCAGTTATCCCGAGATTCACGCCCGCATCGCGCGGACGGCGGCAGGATTTATGACGCTCGGCCTTGGCGCCGGCACGCCGGTCGCCATGATGCTGCGCAACGATTTTGCGTTGTTCGAGGTTTCCGGCGCTGCCGCAGCCCTCGGCAGCCCCGTGGTGCCGATCAACTGGCATCTGAAGGCGGAAGAAGTCGCCTACATCCTGGCCGACAGCGGCGCCGAAATCCTGGTCTGCCACGCTGATTTATTGCCGCAGATCCGCGACGGCCTGCCGCCTCATTTGAAGCTGTTCGTGGTGACGACGCCGCCGGAAATCGCGGCGGCGTTTAACGTCACAACGCCGCTGACGCGCGTCCCCGATGGGATGACCGACTGGGATGACTGGCGCGACACTCACGCCCCGTCGCAGGCGCCCGCGATCGGCAGCGCGCCGATGTTCTATACTTCCGGCACGACCGGCCTGCCCAAGGGCGTCCGCCGCAAGCCGATGCAGCCCGAACAGCAGGCGGCATCGGCGCGCGTCGGCACCATCGCCTACGGCATCAAGGCAGGCGACGACCAGGTCATCCTGATGAACGGCCCGATGTACCATTCGGCGCCGAATTCCTATGGCATGCTGGCGTTCCGCAACGGCTGCACCATCGTTCTGGAGCCGCGCTTCGACCCCGAGGACATGTTGCAACTGATCGCGCGCCATCACGTCACCCACATGCACATGGTGCCGACGATGTTCGTCCGCCTGCTACGGTTGCCGGATGAGGTGAAGCGCCGTTACGACCTGTCGTCGCTGCGCTTTATTGTGCACGGGGCGGCGCCCTGCCCGCCGCAGGTCAAGCGCGCCATGATCGATTGGTGGGGCACTGTCGTTCACGAATATTTCGGCTCGACCGAAACCGGCATTCCGGTGTGGCATTCGGCCGAGGAGGCATTGGCAAAACCCGGCACCGTCGGCCGCGCCATCGAAGGCGGCATCGTCAGGATTTTCCGCCCCAACGGCGAACTGTGCGAGGTCAACGAGCCCGGCGAGATCTTCATGCGCCAGGTCGCGACCTCGGATTTCGATTATCACGGCAAGGCCGAGGCGCGCGCCGAGGCCGGGCGTGATGGATTGGTCAGCGTCGGCGACGTCGGCTATCTCGACCCGGACGGCTATCTGTTCCTATGCGACCGCAAGCGCGACATGGTGATCTCGGGCGGCGTCAACATCTATCCGGCGGAAATCGAGAACGCGCTGATCGGCATGGACGGCGTGCGTGACTGCGCGGTGTTCGGCGTCCCCGACGACGAGTTCGGCGAGCGGCTGTTCGCCTGCATCGAGCCGGAACCGAATGCTTTGCTATCGCCCCGCGCGGTGCAGGAATTTCTGCGCGGACGGCTCGCCAATTTCAAGGTGCCGAAGGACATCCAGTTTCTCGACGCCCTGCCGCGCGAGGCCAGCGGCAAGATCTTCAAGCGCAAGCTGCGCGATCTCCATGCCGAGGGCGGCCTGCGCGCGGCGACGTAAGAAACCGTTCTGCTCGTCATTGCGAGCGAAGCGACGCAATCCATCTCTCCGCGCCACTGGACAGATGGATTGCTTAGTCGCTGCACTCCTCGCAATGACGGGGTGAGCATTCCAAACCGAACAGTGTTTGAAGCGAACAACGTTTTAAACGCTATCTGCTGTTGCAAAGCGGTCATCGAACCGGGCAATGATCGCGGGCCACATGATGAGCAGGGATCAAGCCAATGCAGTCCACCGACTTCGTCGTCGCCCGCAACGATCTGCAGCAATGCAAACTGATCGAGACGCAACTGCCCGACGCCGCAACGCTTCCCGATGAAGCGCTGCTGGTTAAGGTCACGCGGTTCGCGCTGACCGCCAACAACATCACCTACGCCGTGCTCGGCGATCAGCTCAAATACTGGCAGCTGTTTCCGGCGCCAAAGGATTTCGGCAACATTCCGGTATGGGGATTTGGCGAGGTGATCGCCTCGAAACATCCTGGCATCGCCGCCGGCGAAACCCTGTTCGGCTATTTCCCGATGGCCACCTATCTGGTCATCGAGGCCGCCGACGTCAGCAAGCGCGGCTTGCGCGATGCCGCCGCGCACCGGCAGGGGGTGGCGCCGGTCTACAACGCCTATGCGCGCGTCAGCGGCGACCCGGCGTTCGCGGGCAGGCAGGGCGATTATCAGGCGCTGCTGCGGCCGCTGTTCATGCTGTCGTTCCTGGTCGACGACTTCCTTGCCGAGAATGAAGATTATGGCGCGAAGCGCGTGATGCTGTCGTCCGCCTCCAGCAAGACCGCGTTCGGCCTCGCCCATCTCCTGCACGCGCGGGGCGTCAAGGTGATCGGGCTGACCTCGGCCGGCAACACCGCCTTCGTCACATCGCTCGGCTGCTACGACGAGGTCGTAACCTATGATGGCGTGACGGCGCTGCCGGCGGATTCGGCGGTCGCCTATGTCGACATGGCCGGCAACAGCGACCTGCGCGAACGTTTGCACCGGCACTTCGGCGACCAGATGAGATATTCCGGACAGGTCGGCCTCACCCACCGCGGCATTTCGCCTGACGAACCCCAATTGCCCGGCGCCAAGCCGACATGGTTCTTCGCGCCGGACCAGATCCGCAAGCGGGCGAGGGAATGGGGACCGGGTGGCGTCGACAAGCGGTTCGGCGCCGCATGGAGCGGCTTCGCGCCGAAGCTCGACCAGTGGCTCGATGTGACCGAGGGGCGCGGGCCGGCCGCGGTGCAGGCGACCTATCTCGATACCCTCAACGGCCGCGTGCCGCCGAACCTGGGGCATATTCTGTCGTTGTGATAGCGTTTTCGATCACCCGCCAGCGTATGACCGATATCTCCTCACGCCCTTTCTGCGCCGTCCCGAATGGGTATAGGCTCAGTGACAGGGAAAACGCCGCACAGACGGCCAGTGACGAGAAACGCTCATGCTCGACAAGACCGAGGATATTTCGGTTGCGACCGACAACTGGCTCGCGCAATTCGAAGAGGCGTTGACCAGGCCCGACGACGGCTTGCTGAAAACCCTGTTTTGCCAGGACAGCCATTGGCGCGACGTGCTGGCGCTGAGCTGGAACATCCAGACCATCAACGGCGCCGACGGCATCTTGAGCGAACTCAAGACGCTTGCGGGCAACACAACGCCACGCGGCTTTGCGATCGATCCCGGCCGCCGCGCGCCGCGCCAGGTGATGCGCGCGGGCACAAATAGCATCGAGGCGATTTTCAAATTCGAGACCAAAATTGGCCGCGGCAACGGCATCGTCCGGCTGGTCCCGGATGCGGCCGACGGCAAACTGAAGGCCTGGACGCTGCTCACCGAGCTCGGCGAGTTGAAAGGTTTTGAGGAACAGCTCGGCGCCCAGCGTCCGCGCGGCAGCGCCTATTCGCGCGATTTCCGCGGCCCCAACTGGCTCGACCTGCGCAACGCCTCGAGCGCCTATGCCGACCACGACCCGACCGTGCTCGTCATCGGCGGCGGCCAATCCGGCCTGAGCATCGCCGCCCGGCTGAAGCAATTGAATGTCGATACGCTGATCGTCGATCGCGAGAAGCGCATCGGCGACAACTGGCGCAAGCGCTACCATGCGCTGACGCTGCATAACCAGGTCCAGGTCAACCACCTGCCCTATATGCACTTCCCGCCGAACTGGCCGACCTATATCCCGAAGGACAAGCTCGCCAACTGGTTCGAGTCCTATGTCGAAAGCATGGAACTGAACTTCTGGACCGAGACCGAGTTCGAGGGCGGCAGCTACGACGAGAGCGAAGGCCGCTGGACGGTGACGCTGCGCCGCGCCGACGGCAGCAGGCGCACCATGCATCCGCGCCATGTCGTGCTGGCGACCGGCGTCAGCGGCATTCCGAGCATGCCGGAGATTCCCGGTCTCAAGGACTTTGCCGGCAAGGTGATGCATTCCAGCCAGTATGACGACGGCGAGAACTGGAAGGGCAAGCGCGCCATCGTGGTCGGCACCGGCAACAGCGGTCACGACATCGCGCAGGACCTGCATTCGAGCGGCGCCGACGTCACCATGGTTCAGCGCTCGTCGACCCTGGTGGTCAGCATCGAACCCTCGGCGCAACTGGTCTACACGCCCTACAACGACGGCACGCTGGAAGACAACGACCTGATCGCAACCTCGATGCCGCTGCCGGTGGCGCGCAAGAGCCATGCGATGACGACCTATAAATCGAAGGAGCTCGACAAGGACCTGCTCGACGGCCTGGCGCGCGCCGGCTTCAAGCTAGATTTCGGCGAGGACAATACCGGCTGGCAGTTCAAATATCTCACCCGCGGCGGCGGCTATTATTTCAACGTCGGCTGCTCCGACCTGATCGTGAAGGGCGATATCGCGCTGAAGCAATTCGCCGACATCGACAAGTTCGTCGCCGGCGGCGCGCGGATGAAGGACGGCAAGACCGTCGCCGCCGACCTGGTGGTGCTGGCAACCGGCTACAAGCGCCAGGAAGAGCTGGTGCGCAAACTGTTCGGCGAGGGCGTGGAGAAGCGCGTCGGCACAATCTGGGGATTCGGCGACGGCCAGGAGCTGCGCAACATGTATACGCGCACCGGCCAGCCCGGCCTGTGGCTGATCGCCGGCGGCCTCGCTCAATGCCGCATCGGCTCCAAGCACCTGGCGCTGCAGATCAAGGCGATCGAGGAAGGGCTTCTGCCACGGGGCGTGGGGCCGCGGGCGGTGACGGCATAAATCCATCAACGTCATTCCGGAGCGATGCGCAGCATCGAACTGTGATGCGCAATTGCGCATCTGAGAATCTCGAGATTCCGGGTCTGGTCCTTCGGACCATCCCGGAATGACGGCAGCACTCAGGGGGGCACACACATGCCGACCATTCTCGGCTCAGGCGACCATCGCTACCGCGTCGTCGAGAATTTCGCGAAACTCCCCGACGGGTGGCGCTTCACCGATGTCGCGTCGGTCGCGGTCGACAGCAAGGATCGTCTCTATGTGTTCAATCGCGGCGCCCATCCGATGGTGGTGCTGGATCGCGCAGGCAATTTCATCACCAGCTGGGGCGAAGGGCTGTTCAATCGCGCCCATGGCCTGCACATCGATGCCGACGACAATCTCTATTGCACCGATGACGGCGACCACACCGTGCGCAAATGCTCGGTCGACGGCAAGGTACTGCTGACGATCGGCATCCCGAACAAGCCGGCGCCGTTCATGAGCGGCGAGCCGTTTCATCGCTGCACCCATACCGCGCTGTCACCGAAGGGAGAGATTTACGTCTCGGACGGCTACGGCAATGCCTGCGTCCACAAATATTCGCCCGACGGCAAGCTGTTGAAGACCTGGGGCGAACCCGGCACCGATCCCGGCCAGTTCAACATCGTCCACAATATTGCAACCGACGCCGACGGCTTCGTCTATGTTGCCGACCGCGAGAACCACCGCGTCCAGGTATTCGACGGCAACGGCAAATACGAGACGCAGTGGAACAACCTGCATCGCCCCTGCGCGCTGTGCCGCTGCGGCGGCAAGCAGCCGACCTTCATCATCGGCGAGTTGGGTCCGGGCATGAACGTGAATCGCAAATCGCCCAATCTCGGCCCGCGGCTTTCCATCGTCGACGCCAAGGGCAACCGCGTCGCGCGGCTTGGCGGCGAAAACGGGCCGGGCATCGAGGCCGGCAAATTCCTCGCGCCGCACGGCATCGCGATCGATTCCAGAGGCGACATCTATCTCGGCGAAGTCGGCGTCACCGACTGGAAGACCAGCTTTCCGGACACCCCGATGCCGCCGGAAGTCGGCGTCACCCGCTGCCTGCAGAAACTGGAGAAGATTTAGGGGCTTACGGTCAAGCCCCCACCGCCTCGCGCCGGCGCTGTTCGGATTCTTCCGCATAGCGCTTCATGGCGTGGGCCTCCGTCAGGGTCCCGATCGGACGGCGCTCGCCGCCGGCCTCCACCACCGCCAACGATTCGGCTTCGGCGGCGTCGAATACGGCAATGGCTTCCTGGATGTTCATGACGGGGTGCAGCACCACCTCGCGGTGATGCAGGAAATCGATCAGGCTCTTGTCTTCATCGACATCGGCCGCGTGCGCTTCGGCAACCAGCGCCAGCCCGACGTAATGGCCCTCACCGTCGATCGCGACCACTTGCGTCTTGGAGCCGAGCGGAAACTTCGCCCGGAATTCAGCGATTCGAATATTGGCATTCACCGTGGTCAGGTCGGGCCGCATCAGCCGTCCGACCGTGAGGTCCCGAATCCAGCCGACATCGGCGGCGCTGCGAATGGTCTCGCCGCGCAGATGCAACCGCCAGGTCGCAAAGGAGTAGCCGAACAATTCGCGGGTGATCAGCGTCGAGATGATGACCGCGACCAGCACCGCGGTGGTGAGCCAGAGATTGCCGGTCGATTCCAGCGCGATGAACGACATCGTCAGCGGACCGCCGACCACCGAGGCCGACAGCGCGCTCATCCCGATCACGGCATAGACGCCAGGTTCGAGATGGAAGCCCGGCACGATCGCGTCGACACCGGCGGCGAACAGCCGCCCACCCAGCGCGCCCATCAAGAGCGTGGCGAAAAACAGCCCGCCGCGGAAGCCGCTGCCGAGCGAGACGATCGAGGCCAGGGCCTTGAGCAGGAACACCCCGGCAATGACCGCCAGCGGCAACGAGACGATCCCGGTGAAATGCAGCGCGCCATGTCCCGACGACATCACCAGCGGCGTCCATAGCGCCATGGCGCCGACGACGAGACCGCCCAGCGCCGGGCGGAGCGGCGGCCATAGCCGGATCTTTGCCAGCAACGTCTCGCACAACGCCACGCCGCGCATGATCGCGATCCCGAACAGCCCCGCCAACAGCCCGAACAGGGCGGCAATCGCCAGATCGCGCCCGCGCACATCGCCGAACGATTCGATGCCGATGCCGAGCGACAGCGCCGAGAAGCCGTGGGTAACGAAATAGCCGGCGACGGCGGCGACGCCGACCGGGGTCAGACTGGCCGGCGTATAGCCGCCGATCACCAGTTCGAACGCATAGAAGGCGCCGGCCAGCGGCGCCCCGAATGCACCGGCGATCGCGGCCGCAGCACCACAGCCGACCATGACGCGCTGGTCGGCCCGGCGCAGGTGAAATCCGCGCCCCAGCGAGGCGGCGAGCCCGCTGGCGAGCTGGGTATAGCCGGCCTCGAGGCCGACCGAGGCGCCGACGCCTGAGGACCAGATCGTCTGCAGCGCCACGATCACACTGCCGCGAAACGACATCCGCCCGCCATGCAGGGCATTGGCCTCGATCGGGTCGATCTCGCGCGCCGGCCGCCAGCGCGCGATCAGCAGGAAGGCGATGCCGAGCACGAGCCCGCCCAGGCTCGGCACCAGCAGGGCCCGCAGCGGCTCGATCGAGAGCTGGCTCGAAAGCCGCTCCCGGATCGAAATATTGAACAGGAGGGCGTGCAGGCCCGCGACCGCCACGCTCATGGCGACCACCACCGCCCCGCTGACGGTTCCAACCAGCGCCGCGAGGATCACCAGGCTGATTTCATGCGCGCGGACGAAGGCCCGCAGCCGGCGTGGCGCCTCCAGATAGCGGCTCTTGGTCGTCATAAGGCGGGTCCGTCTGCGGCGGGGGCGGTGTTACCGCCCCGTTTAGCGGTGTTTGCGCCAAGGATGCAATTGGGCAGGATCGTGGCGGCCGCGGATAAGGCCCGGAACGCTCTTCACAATCCCGTCACGCTGATTGTAGTATGCAGACGCAATGCTGCTTCGCAGCTAACATGGGAGTCAGGAGCGTTACTTGAACGCACATGTCTCGCAAGGCGGTTGGCCGGTACTGGTGCTCAACGCGGATTTCCGGCCGCTGAGTTACTACCCGCTGTCTCTCTGGTCGTGGCAGGACGCGATCAAGGCGGTGTTTCTCGATCGCGTCAATATCGTCGAGCACTACGACCGCGCGGTGCACAGCCCGACCTTCGAGATCCAGCTTCCGAGCGTGGTGTCGCTCAAGTCCTTCGTCAAGCCGACCACCCACCCCGCCTTCACCCGGTTCAACGTGTTCCTGCGCGATCGCTTCTCGTGCCAGTACTGCCACGCGCATGACGACCTCACCTTCGATCACATCATCCCGCGCAGCAAGGGCGGCCAGACCACCTGGGAGAACGTGGTCGCGGCCTGTTCGCCGTGCAATCTGCGCAAGGGCAACCTGACGCCGCAGCAGGCGCGGATGTTTCCAAGGCAAACCCCGTTCGCGCCGACCGTGCACCAACTGCACCGCAACGGACGTCTGTTCCCGCCGAACTATCTGCACGATAGCTGGCTGGATTATTTATACTGGGATACCGAGCTGGATCCGTAAGGGGTTCCGCGTCTTGACTCACCGCAGCTTCCGTTGGTGAAGTGTGATGTGGCGGCGAACCGCCGCACTCGAATCACAAGAGCGGCATCAAGACGCCCGATAACGGAAACGCCCCCAATGCTGATCCCCATCGCCGACGTGCCGCGGTGGTATGCCGACCGCAAACCGAAGGATGCCGTCGCGGTCAGCCATGGCGCCGATGAACTGACTTGGGAACAACTCGAGCGCAACGCGAATGCCCGCGCCCGCGCCTTTGCCGCCAAGGGTGTCAACCAGGCGATTTCGTCGCCATCGGTCTGCCCAACAGCAACGCGTTTTTCGAGACCACCTTTGCGGTGTGGAAATGCGGCGCGACGCCGACGTCGCTGACCTGGCGGCTGCCGCGCGGCGAAGCCGCAGCCGTGCTCGACATCCTCAAGCCGTCGCTGGTGGTCGGTGGCCAGCCGGACTGGAACGCGCCGAATTCGCTGCCGGCCGATTTCGTACCCGAAGGTTTTTCGGACGAGCCGCTGACCAACCCGGTGGCGCGGTACTGGAAGGCGATGACCAGCGGCGGCTCGACCGGACGGCCGAAGGTGATCCTCGATCATATGCCTGCAGTGCACGACACGGCGGTCGCCTCGGGGCTCGGCATTCCACAGAACGGCTCGCTGCTCAATCCCGGCCCGCTCTATCACAACGCCCCGTTTATCGCGACGCACGTGGCGTTGTTCTCCGGCAGCCGCGTCACCGGCCTGGTCAAATTCGACGCCGAGGAAACGCTGCGCCTGATCGAAGCCAACCGGGCGCAATGGGTCAATTTCGTGCCGACCATGATGCACCGGATCTGGGCGCTGCCGGATCAAGTGCGCAACGGCTACGATCTTTCCAGTCTACAGATCGTGTTTCATATGGCCGCGCCGATGCCGCCCTGGCTGAAGGAAAAATGGATCGAGTGGCTGGGGCCGGAGCGGATCTACGAACTCTATGGCGGCACCGAACGGCAGGGCGCCACGATCATTACCGGCGTCGAATGGCTGGCGCACAAGGGCTCGGTCGGCAAGATCGGCGATACCAGCCGCCTGAAGATCGTCGGCGACGACGGCAATGAGGTCGCCACCGGTGAAACCGGCGAGATCTATTTCCTGCCCAATGACGGCGCCGGCAGCACCTATCACTATCTCGGCGCCGAAGCGAAGCGCCGGTCCGACGGCTGGGAATCGCTCGGCGACATCGGCAGGCTCGACGCCGACGGCTACCTCTATCTCGGCGACCGGCTCGCCGATATGATCCTGCGCGGCGGCGCCAATATCTATCCGGCCGAAGTCGAGGCCGCAGTCACGGCGTATCCGCAAGTCCGCTCCTGCGTCGTGGTCGGCCTGCCCGATCCGGAATTCGGACAGCGCGTGCACGCGATCCTCGAGCTCGACCCCGCTACCGATGCGCAAGCGGTCGCCGACGGCATGGGCGCGTTCCTCGCCGATCAACTCAGCCGCTACAAGCATCCGGAGAGTTTCGAGATCGTCTGCGTCGGCCTGCGCGACGATTCCGGCAAGGTTCGCCGCACCCTGCTGCGCGACGAGCGCGCCGGTTGGATGAAGGAAAATCGTGCCTTTCGGATCACG
Source organism: Bradyrhizobium sp. KBS0727 (assembly GCF_005937885.2). Classification (NCBI taxonomy): domain Bacteria; kingdom Pseudomonadati; phylum Pseudomonadota; class Alphaproteobacteria; order Hyphomicrobiales; family Nitrobacteraceae; genus Bradyrhizobium; species Bradyrhizobium sp. KBS0727. Next base: position 6,652,558 of record NZ_CP042176.1, read on the forward strand.
CCGCACCGCGCGCAGGCGAAGGCCGAGTAAAGGCGGCGCGTCGATTGGCCGGCGCGGACCGGCCCCGCCGGTCGGCACCGCCACCGGCAATGGAACATTTGTGAACATGCCTGTCTTATCAGTCGCGCCGTGACTCATTTTGCGAGACACTTTAAAGGCGGCCGTTTGCAGCATAGATTGTCATCAGTTTCACGCGCTTTCGTTCCGTGGATGCGCACCGGTTGGCCAGGAGACCGTCGATGCCCTCTTTGACCGAATGGAAAGTGCCGCCGGCCAACCAGCCGCGCCCGGGCGATTACAGTTTCGACCTGGACCATGCGCTGTCGTCGGTCGTCGGACTGCATTCGATCATCCCGCCCGACGCGTTCAGCGCGGAAACACTCGGCACCGAGCGCGCCGGCAATGGCGTGCTGATCGATGACGGATTGGTGCTGACCATCGGCTATCTCATCACCGAGGCCGAAGCCGTCTGGCTGCATCGCGGCGACGGCCGCGTGGTCGAGGGACACGCGCTCGGCTTCGATTTCGAATCCGGCTTCGGGCTGGTGCAGGCGCTCGGCAGCCTCGACCTCGATCCGCTGCCGCTGGGTTCCTCCGCCGCGGCCCAGATCGGAGACCGCGTGGTGGTCGGCGGCGCCGGCGGACGCACGCGATCGGTCGCCAGCCAGATCGCGGCCAAGCAGGAATTCGCCGGCTATTGGGAGTATCTGCTGGATGAAGCGATCTTCACCCATCCCGCGCATCCGAACTGGGGCGGCACCGGACTGATCTCGAGCCGCGGCGAACTGCTCGGCATCGGCTCGCTGCAGCTCGAACGCGAGCGCGAGGGCAAGGCCGAGCATGTCAACATGATGGTGCCGATCGACCTTTTGAAACCGGTGCTCGACGACTTGCGCAAGTTCGGCCGCGTCAACAAGCCGTCACGGCCCTGGCTCGGGATGTTCTCGACCGAGATCGACAATCGCGTCGTGGTGGTCGGGATCGCCAGCAAGGGTCCGGCGGCGCGCGCCGAGCTCAAGACCGGCGACGTCATCCTCGCCGTGAACGGCGACAAGATCACCAGCCAGATCGGCTTCTACCGCAAGCTATGGGCGCTCGGACCTGCCGGCGTCGATGTGCCGCTCACGGTCTATCATGAGGGCGTTACCTTTGATGTCACGCTGACCTCGACCGATCGCGCCAGGCTCTTGAAGGCGCCAAGGTTGCACTGAATACGCCTGCATTGAAGCGAGAGAGTTGCACATGAGCGAGGCCGTGGTGGACGACATCGTGGCCGTGCTGCCGCCACTGCTGCAATCGCTGGAATCGCTCGGCTTCGTCGCCCGCCATCTGAACCCGCCGGATTTCGGCCGCGTCATGCAAGCCGCAGGCTCGCCCGACGCGGCGTTACGCGCGGCCCGTCCGCGGCTGGCGCACTGGCCCGAGGAATTCGCCGGCATCGGAGCCGCGCTCGCATCGGCCAGCGATGCGGCGCTGGCCGCATTCGATGGCCTGCGCACCGTGCAGAACGGCCATGGCGATCTCGTCAGCGTGTTCAAGGCATTGCGTTACGCACCGCGCGCGCAGGAGGCGCTGTATGCGCTGTCGGCAAAGCTGCCGCCGGTCAGCGAATTCTTCGTCGACCCGCATTTGCGCGATGACGCCGATCTCGCGGCCCGGCTCGCCGCGCCCGCCAACGACAACACCGGAATTTTTCACGACGCCAATGAGCCGGGCAGCCGCGGCGGCTTCTCGGTCTACGTTCCCGAATATTATACGCCCGATCGGGCATGGCCGCTGGTGATGGCGCTGCACGGCGGCAGTGGCAACGGCCGCGGCTTCCTCTGGAGCTGGCTGCTCGATGCCCGCAGCCGTGGCGCCATCCTGATCGCACCGACCGCGACCGGCGATTCTGCCAACAAAAGCACCTGGGCACTGATGGGCGACGACACCGATACGCCGAACCTGATGCGCATCCTCGAACAGGTACGGTCGCGCTGGAATGTCGATGCAACGAGAATGCTGCTGACCGGCATGAGCGACGGCGGCACCTTCTGCTATGTGACGGGGTTCGAGAGCGCCTCGCCGTTCACCCATCTGGCGCCGGTGTCGGCGACTTTTCACCCGCTGATGGCCGAAATCGCCGATGCCGAACGGCTGCGCGGTCTGCCGGTCCATATCGTGCACGGCAAACTCGACTGGATGTTTCCGGTGCAGGTGGCGCGGCAGACCAGCCAGGTGCTGTCCGCGGCCGGCGCCGACGTCACCTATCGCGAACTCGACGACCTCAGCCATTGCTACCCACGCGAGATGAACGCGGAGATACTGGCCTGGCTCAACCGCGCATGACGGAGCCGGCGGCGCTTCGCACGCCGCCGGCCTTGTCATGTCTGGAAGGCTTCAGCCGTTGACCCTCGGACGCAGCAGGTCGGAAAGTCCGACCCGGTTCAGCATTTCGTCGCGGACGCGGTCGATCACGCCGAAAGCAACCTCGGCGCCATCACGGGTCGGATCGACATGAACGCGGAACGGACGCTTGCCGAATGGCATGTCGATAACCTCCACGATGGCATCGGCCACCGACGAAGCATCCGCATCCGCGGGCACAATCGCGGCGAACGCCTTCTGCAGTTGCTCGCCGAAGCCGGCATAGGGACCGGCTTCATATTCCGCGACCCGCCTGATCGGCCGGTGCGCCCGCATGGGCGAAATGATTGGTGCCGCCGGTGAACGCTCCCGGCACAATGATCGTGGTTTCGATGCCCCAACGCGTCAGCTCGCGGGCATAGACCGCCGCCATCGCATCCATGCCGGCCTTGGCGGCAAAATACGGCGACAGATACGGCGGTGTGCCGCCGGCCACGCTGCTGGAGGACACCCAGACCAGCAATCCGCGGCCCTGCTTGCGCAGCTGCGGCAGCGCCGCGCGGTTGACGCGCTGGGTCGAGAGCACGTTGACGTCGTAGAGTTCGGCGAGTTGCTCGGGCGTGAACGCTTCGGCCGGACCGAACGACATGTGACCGGCATTGTGCATAACGACGTCGAGGCGCCCCTGCTCGGCAACGATTTGCGCAATCGCCGCATCGGCCGAGGCCTGCGAGCCGACATCGAGTTCGATCGCATGCAGATCGACGTTGTTATCCCGGGCATGCTTCTCGACATCGGCAACCTGGGGCGCGTTGCGGCCCCTGGTGTCGCGCATCGAGGCGTAGACCGTGTGGCCCGCTTTGGCGAGCGCATTGGCGGAGAGCCGGCCGAAGCCGCTGGAAGCGCCGGTGATGACGATAACCTGTTTCATGACACGTATCCTTTTCAAGGACGAGATGTTGATCGATGATGGAAAGGTTGGTTCAGACCATGCCGCCATTGGCGCGCAGGGTCTGGCCGTTGATCCAGCCGCCGTCGGGACCGGCGAGGAAGGAAACACTGGCGGCGATGTCTTCCGGCGTGCCGAGCCGCTCCAGCGGATTCATCCTGGACATGCGGTCGATCAGCTCGGGCGATTTGCCGTTGAGAAACAGGTCGGTCGCGACCGGGCCCGGCGCGATGGCGTTGACGGTAATCGAACGGCCGCGCATCTCCTTCGACAGGATCGCGCTCATGGATTCGATCGCGGCCTTGGTGGCCGCATAGACGCCATAGGTCTCGAGCTTGACCCCAACGACGCTGGTCGAGAAGTTGATGATCCGGCCGCCGTCGCGCAACCGCTTGGCGGCCTCGCGCATCGCGTTGAAACTGCCCTTGAGGTTGATCGCAATCTGCTGGTCGAACAGCGCGTCGTCGCTGTCGGCGATCTTGGCAAGCTTCATGATGCCGGCATTGTTGACCAGCACATCGACGCCGCCGAAGGCCGCCTCCGCCGCATCGAACATGCCGCGCACGGCGGCGGGATCGCTGACATCGGCCCTGGCGGTCAGTGCCCGGCCGCCCTTGGCTTCGATCCGGCGGGCCACCGACTCGGCCGACTTGACGTCGCCGGAGTAGTTGATGACGGCGGTGAAGCCGTCGGCCGCCAGCCGCTCGGCCACCGCGGCGCCGATGCCCCGCGAGGCACCCGTTACGATTGCTATCTTGTTGGATTGGTTCGACATTTTTGTTCTCCTCATGTTTGGCGGCTTGGCCGCATCTGATGGGAGAAATCTAGGTACTTTCAGTTTCCGGATAATCAGGCATTATCTGACATCATAATCCGGACAAAACAAACAATCCGATGGACCGATTCGACGCGATGCGGGTGTTCACGCGGGTGGTGGAGCGGCGCAGTTTTTCCGCTGCCGCCGACGATCTCGGCCTGCCGCGCTCTACGGTCACCGACGCCGTGAAGACGCTGGAAGCCCGCCTCGGCGTGCGGCTGTTGGAGCGGACCACGCGACAGGTCAGTCCTACACTGGACGGCGAGGCTCATTACCAACGGTGTCTTTCGCTGATCGCCGATCTCGAAGATGCCGAGGGCGCGTTCGGCGGCGCCCGGCCGAAGGGGCTGTTGCGGCTGGAGGTGCAGGGCACGCTGGCGCGTCACTTCCTGCTGCCGAACCTGCCGGGCTTCTTCGCGCAATATCCCGACATCGAAGTCAACATGAGCGAGAGCGACCGCTGGGTCGATCTGATCCGCGAAGGCGTCGACTGCGTACTGCGCTTCGGCCAGTTGCCTGACAGCGACATGATCGCGCGGCAGGTGGTGGTGCTGGAGCGGTTGACCTGCGCCACGCCCGACTATTTCGCTCGCTACGGCACGCCGACCAATTGGGACGCGCTCGACGGCCACCGCATGATCGGAATCCGCTCGCTGACGACCGGGCGGGTGCGGCCGATGGAATTCATGGTGGAAGGCACAAGGCGCGAGGTTCCGTTACCAACGATCATGTCGGTCACGGGGCCGGAGAGCTACCTAGCCACCGCGCGGCTCGGTCTCGGCCTGGTCCAGGTGCCGCACTTTCACGCCGAAGCGGATCTCGCCGACGGCACGCTGGTTCAGGTGCTGGCGGACTGGCCGCCGCCGACCGTGCCGGTTTCGCTGCTCTATCCCCGCAACCGCCAGCTCTCGCCGCGCGTCCGCGTCTTCATCGACTATGTGATGCGCGCGTTCGGGCGGCTGTGACCGCGGAACCAAGCTCCCCTCCCGGCGTTGTCTGCGTAACGGAGGGATTACCGATGCAGACGTTTTTCGGAATGATTCTGGGCGCCCTGCTGCTGGTCTGCGGCGTCTATGTCTATGATTCCATGCAGACGTCGAGCGTGGCGAATGGCCAGGTCGCGCAGACCAACCGCACCATCGTCAACTGGGACGTGGCCGCCAACGACTGGGCGGCGCTGAAGACGCGCGCGCATAACGACTGGATCAAGATTTCGTCGAAGTAATCGCGGCACGATTTGCCGCAAGCATAAGGGCGCCCCTGTCGCAGACGGGAGCGCCCTTTTCGTTTGAGGAGTGATTCTTTTTTGACGCGTTTTCTTCACGCGAACCGGCGTCCACTTCGCTTGAAAACGCTATGACCGCTAGCCCTTGCCCGCCTTGGCCTTGCGGGCGTCGGCGATGACCATCTCGAATTCCGCCATGGTCAGCACGCCGGGCACGCGGAATTTTCCGACGATGAAGGACGGCGTGCCCTTGAACCCGAACGCCAGCGCCTGATCGTTGTTGCGGGCGAGGATGGCGTCGATCGCCTTCGCATTGGTCGCAAGGTCGCGCTTGAGGCGATCGATGTCGATGCCGGCGCCGGACAACAGTTCGCCGATCCGCGGTTCGGTCAGTTTCGAACTGACGCCGATCATGGCCTCATGCGCCGCCATGAACTTGTCCTGGTATTTTGCGGCCAGCGCCATCCGCGAAGCGACCTTGGAGACCGGTCCCAGGATCGGCCAGTCCTTCAGCACCAGACGGACCTTGCCGTCGTCCTGGATCACCTGCCGGAGCTCCGGATCAATCTTGCGGCAGTACGGGCAATTATAGTCGAACCATTCGACGATCGTAACGTCGCCGTCGACGTTGCCCGCCGCCGGAATTTCCGGGTCGCGCAGCACTAGCGCTTCCGTCAGGACCGTCTCGTCACCTTGGGCGAACGCCGGACGGGACAGCGCGGCCGCACCCAGCAGCGCCGCACTCACGCCAAGCAGACCGAGCGCTTCGCGGCGGCTGCGTTCCGGATGGTTCCGGGCTGGATTATTGGTTCGGTTCATTTTTCGGGGTCTCGCGAGGGCTGTTCTGCCCCTTTATACGGTCACAACGCGGTTATGTTACGCACCAGCATATAGAGCGCCACCGCAATAATGACCACCGCGAACACAATGTTGAGCGCCCCGCGCTTTTCCGCGAGGTGCCGCGCCGAGCGCGTACCGGCCAGGCCGCCCAGGATGCCGCCCGCCACGAACAATCCCGCCAGCATCCATGACACCAGCCCGGACCAGGCATAGCTCGCGGCCGTGGTCAGGCCGAACGCGGTGACGGCGACCAGCGAGGAACTGACCGCATTCATGATCGGCATGCCGGTCGCCAGCATCAAAGCCGGCACGATCAGGAAGCCGCCGCCGATGCCGAAGAATCCGGACAGCGTACCGGTCGCAAGGCCAAGGCCGACGATGGCCGGCATGTTGGACATCGAGATCTTGACGTCGGGCAGCCCGATCCGCGAACGCGTCTTCAGCATCAGCATGGCGATCACCAGCATGATCAGCGCGAACAGCGCCAGCAGCTTCTGGCCCTCGACCATCTTGCCGAGGATCGAACCGCCGAAGGCGCCGACGATGCCGGCCGCGGCGAATACCAGCGCGCAGGACCAGATCACAGTGCCGCCGCGCGCATGGTTGGAGAGGTTGATCGCGGCGTTGGCGGCAACCGCGATCGCGCTGGTGCCGATCGCGACATGGGGTTCGGGCACGCCGACCACATAGACCATCAGCGGCACGGCCAGAATCGAGCCGCCGCCGCCGACCAGGCCGAGCGAGAACCCGACCAGCATGCCCGATGCCAGTCCCAGCAGGCTTTGCGTTGTGGAGATTATCAAGACGAGAGACTCACGTTTGGGGCGCGACCATAGAAGGATTTTCTGCCTGTCGCCATGGCCGCAGCACAAAGCTGCACTGCAACAGCGCTCAGCGCATCAGCAGCGTCACCGCCAGCGGCACCAGCAGTGACGTCACCAGTGCATTCAGGCTCATGGCGATGCCGGCGAACACGCCGGCCACCGCATCGACCTGGAACGCCCGCGCGGTGCCGATGCCATGGGCGGCGAGGCCGACGGCGAAGCCGCGGGCCCGGAAATCGGTGATGCCGGTCCGGTTCATCAGCGGCGTCACGATGATCGCGCCCATGATGCCGGTCAGCACCACCGAGACCGCGGTCAGCGACGGATCCGCATGCAGGGATTCGCTGATGCCCATCGCGACTCCCGCGGTGACGGATTTGGGCGCCAGCGACAGGATGATGCCGCGCGGCAGGCCGGCGGCTTTCGCCAACACCACCACCGAGACGATCGCGGTGACCGAGCCGATCAGTAGCGCCACCAGCATCGGCAGGATCGCTGCTGCTACGACTTTACGATTTTCATAGAGCGGCACCGCCAGCGCCACGGTGGCCGGCCCGAGCAGGAAGTGCACGAACTGCGCACCGCCGAAATACGTCGTGTAGGAGGTGCCGGTGACGAGCAGGAAGGCGCCGATGATCCACATCGAATGCAGCACCGGATTGGCGAGCGGATGGCGGTGGGTTTTCAGCGAGACCGCATCGGCCACCGCATAGGTCAGCAGCGTCACCGTCAGCCAGAGCAGCGGCGACTGCGACAGGTAGACCCACAGCGAGAACGGATTTTCGCTCATGGTGTTTCCTCTCCGCGCGTCATCAGGCGGCTGGCGACCAGGAAGGTTGCGACCGTCACCAGCAAGGTCACCACGACCGAGACCGCCAGGATGGCGAGGATCGCAATGCCGTGTTCGGCGAGCAGATCGAGCTTCTGCACCACGCCGACGCCGGCCGGGATGAACAGCAGCGACAGATGCGCCAGCAGCCCGCGGCTGGCACCCTCGACGCCGTCGCCCTGCAGCGGTCCGCGCGCGAGCATTGCGAAGCGATCCCGCGCCAGCAACAACAGCAGCAGGATGATCAGCCCGACCACCGGGCCCGGCATCGGCAGGCCGAGCCCGCGGACGATGACCTCACCGGTCAATTGACAGAGCAGGATCAGGCTGAGGCTGGCAATCATGCGACCGTCCGCGTTGGGGCAACAGCCGCATCAGGTCGCCACAGCGGACGCTTGTCAACGTCAGGCTGGTACGTGCGCCCTCTCCGCCACCGGCGCCGCCTCGCGGCGCGGCAGCGCCATCATCGTGGCGGTCATGGTCGCGATCAGGGTTTCGACGCCGTCCTGCTCGGCGTAGGCGCGGCCTTCGCATACGGTCAGCGTGCGGCCGGGCTTGACGACGGTGGCACGGAAGGCGAAGCGCTCGCCTCGCGCCGGTGCCAGCAGGTTGGTCTTGAACTCCACGGTCAGGATGTCGGAGCCATCGGGCATCAGCGTGAAGGCGGCGATGCCGCAGGCGCCGTCGAGCCCCGCGGTGATGATTCCGCCATGCACGAAGCCGTTCTGCTGGGTGAAATCGACCGAGTATTCCATCGCCAGATCAATCTCGCCCGGCTCCAGTCGCGCGATCGAGATGCCGAGCGTGCGCATCGCGCGCTGCCGCGCGAACGTATCGGTCGCGACGGCGCGGAAGTCCGGATTTTTCGGCTGGAATTGCGGCATCTCACGCCATCGATTGTGATACGGTAGCGTATCAAGGCCGTTGCGGGTTAGCAATACGGTACCGTATCAAGAATCGGTGAGGGCGAACCATGACCGGCAGCAGGGCCGATACGCGGACGGAGACGCGGACAGTGACTTGGATCGAGGCCGGTTTTGCGGAAATTGCCCGCTCCGGCGTCGAGGGCGTGCGGGTCGAGGTGCTGGCGAAAAACCTCGGCGTCACCAAAGGCGGCTTCTATCGCCGCTTCCGCGACCGCGCGGCGCTGCTCGAGGCCATGCTGCAGAACTGGCGCGAGGGGCGCATTGCCGCGATCGAAAAGCAGACCAGCCTCGACGGCACAAACGCGCGCGAACGGCTGAAGGCGCTGATCGCGCTCTATTCGGAGCGCATGAATACCGAAGGCATGGGAATCGAGCTGGCGATCCGGCAATGGGCGCGGTCCGATGAGTTGGCGGCCGCAGCGGTCGCCGGCGTCGACGCCGCGCGCCTGAAGAATGTCGGGCAGCTCTATCGCGCCACCGGGCTGCCCGGCGAAGAGGCCGACGCGCAGGCGTTCCTGTTCTACTGCTTCATCTTCGGCCAGAGCCTGCTGTTTCTCGAGCGGGGCCCGCGCAAGCGCGCGCAGCTGGTGGCGAAGTCCGCCGAGAAGCTGATCGAAGACGACTAGCAGGCGCGGCCGAAAGCTCGATCCGGCCGCGCCTGAATGGGTTAGCGTGCGGCTTAGCCGGCGCCCTTCAGCTTCTTGTTGCACTCGCTGTAATAGCCGCCGCCCTTCTCGATCCACTTCATGCCGCCATTGCCGCCGGTGGTCTTGTTGGCGTTGTACTGGTCGACGCAGGTGTGCATGCGGCCCTTGCCGGCGGTTTCCTTGGCGTATTTCGGATCCACTGCATTCGGAAACACCGCGGGTCCGGACGGCGCAGCCGGTGCCGCCGCAGGTGCGGCTTCCTTCTTGGCTTCCTTCGGCGCGGGGGCAGGCGCCGGAGCGGCGGCGGGCGCAGCCGCCGGGGTCGCGGTGGCATCCGCACCGCAATTGGCTTTGCGGAAGTCGTTCCACTTCTGGCCGGCGAGGGTGCCGGCGGATTTGGCCGCCTGGTATTTCGCGCTGCATTCCTGCGTGGTCAGGGCTTGCACCGGTGATGTCGCCGCAAATGCAACAAAACCCGACACCGCAATCGCACACAATATCTTGGCTTGAATGGTCATCCTTGGTCTCCTTGGGACAGTCATCTGCAGCTCCCATCCTAGCGCACCCGGAACTTGCGACAACGCGCGGGACGATCCCGCGCTCAAAATATTGTGGCGACGAAAACCCCGAATGACCCGATCCATTCATTTGCGGTTCAGCATTGCGGCGCGACGGTTGCGCCCTCCTTTCCAACCGAGGTACCTCCATGACCAAGATTTCTGCTTTTGCCACCGCAACCGCCGTCGCTTCGTTGCTGCTGATGGGCGCCGCCTCGGCGCAGACCGCCGCCCCCGCCAAGACCGAGGCGCCCAAGGCCGCGCCGGCGGAAAAGAAGGCGGAGAAGCCCCGCACCGCGGCCTCCCTCGAATGCTCGAAGGAAGCCGACGCCAAGGGCTTGCACGGCAAGGAACGCAAGAAATTCCGTTCCGAATGCAAGGCCGGCGCCGACAAGGGTGACAAGCCTGCTGCGAAGTAACTGAGCTCACCCTCCCCTCCAGGGAAGGGTGAATCATCGGGACGCGGTGCGCATTGCTGCACCGCGTTCGCGCATTTGTCCCGCCACGGCGGATTTGCCATAAGGTGGCGTGAACCTGATCCCCGCATTGAAGGCAGTCGCCCTTCCCGACCGCGCCAAATTCTTGTCGACCCTCGAGACGCTTTCGATCGGCGCCGCGGGCGGTCTGCTGTTTTTGTGGGCAGGCCTGCCGGGCGGGCTGATTTCCGGCGCGATGACCGCGGTCGGCATCGCCGCACTTGCCGGACGGCCGCTCGCCGTGCCGCCGCTCCTGACCCAGACCGTACTGGTGCTGCTCGGAATATCGCTGGGCTCGCTGGTGTCGCGGCAGCTGATCCAGCATGTCGGCTCCTATCCGCTGACCATTGGCCTCTTGGCGCTCGCGACCTTCTGCTCGACCTTCGGCTCCAGCCTTTACCTGCAGCGCGTCCATGGCTGGGATTCGACCTCGGCCTTGCTGGCCGGCAGCCCGGGTGCGCTGTCGCAAATCACCATCCTCGCCGTCGAGAAGGGCGCGGACGTCGCCGGAATAGCCGTGGTGCAGACCATGCGCGTGATCATCCTCACGGCGGCGCTGCCGATGCTGGTGGCGCTGAGCGGGATTTCGCCGCAGGCCTCGCCGAGCTTCGGCACGGCCGTCGCCTCGCCGCTCGAACTCGCCGCCCTGATCGCGGCTTCGGTCGCGGTCGCGCTGCTGCTGCGGCTGGCGAAATTTCCGGCGAGCTGGATGTTCGGTGCGATGATCGCCTCCAGCGTGCTGCACGGCACCGGCATGATCGAAGGCGGCCTGCCGAACTGGATCCGCGGCGTGGCGCTGGTCGGCATCGGCGCCCTGATCGGCTCGCGCTTCGCACGGATGCGAACCGCGACCCTGCTCAAGCATATCAACGCGGGGCTGGGCTCGTTTGCGGTAGCGATCGTGATCTCGGCGATCTTCGTCGCCGTCATCGTGCTGACCACGCATGTCCGTTTCGCCGACGTCGTGGTGGCGTTCGCGCCGGGCGCGATGGACGCCATGCTGGCGCTGGCGCTAACCCTGCACATCGATCCGATCTTCGTCGGCGCCCATCACCTCTCCCGCTTCGTGTTCGTCTCAATCACCACCCCCGGCATCGTCCATCTGTTCGGACGGCCGCAGGAAGATGTCGACGATTAGGGGGCTCTCGCCAGAGCACTTGTAGCCCGGATGAGCAAAGCGATATCCGGGGCGGTGTGAGAGTGATCCCGGATGTCGCTGCGCTCATCCGGGCTACCAGGCTCATTACGCATACAGTTTCGCGATCTCGCGGCGCGATGCGCCCGGAGTTTTGCAAGAAAACCTTGGCCCTCGAAACAGAGGGCGCAGGGAAGACCGGGTGCGCGCCGCACCCGCGGTCTCGCGTGCAATAGATGCAACAAGATACGCACACGAGCATACAGGTTTGGCGGAAACACACCGGCCTTCCCTGCGCAATGGCTTTACGGCTTATACGAGTACGCCCTGGTGACCGGCTTTCTTGCCACCATCATCATTGGAAGCTTTCGCCTCCGCCAACTTGACGCCAGCACCGGGGCGTCGGACCCACACGACTTCGCCGTACGCTAGTGGCCGCGCTCGTCAGTCGCAGCCTTCGCGTCCATCGCATCCCACCGCACGGTCGTGACGATCGCGATCGCCCCTCTTGTCGCGGTAGACGGGCGAAGTTGAACGCCTGATTTGCCCGACGGCGCCAGCGGAATATTTTTGTGCGAAGGGCTGGACCAACATCTGGGGGTGATTTGCCCGTCGGGTAGTCTGCAGGATGGGTTGAGCTCTTGCGAAACCATCAGGCGTCTAGCGTCGCCGGGTCGAAACCAAACCCCAGGCCGCGATCGCGGCCATCGCCAGCGAGATCAGCACGTTGTAGCCGGCGAGCGAGAGGCCGAGAAAGCGCCACTGCACCTCGTCGCAACGGATCACCTTCACGGTGTCGAGACGATCGAGCAGACTGCCGGCGCTGCCGAAATTGCCGACCGGGCCAGTGCAATCGGTCGGGCCCTGCCAGAATTTCCATTCGACGCCGGCGTGGTAGGTGCCGAGCCAGGCATTGGCGAGGGCTGCGAGCAGCAGGATCGCAAGTCCCGCCAGCAGTACCGGGCGCGGCGCATCTCGGACCGCTGCGAGGGCAACCAGGAATCCGACCGGGAATGCCAGGTAATAGGCGTAGCGCTGTTCGAGGCAGAGCGGACAGGGCCGGATATCCAGCACCAGCTGGAAGAACCAGGCGCCGGCGAGCGTCGCGGCCGCAATGACCGCGATCGCCAGCGCTGCCCTCAGCGCGGGGCTAGCGGGCGCATGCGTCGGATTGGCGGCGGCATCTGATGTCAAGGGCAATCTCCTGCATGACGGTCCTATCGCGCGAGGCCGGCACTGTCGAGGCAAGCAACAATCACATCCGCGCGGGTTGACCGGCGGGAGCGGCCCGCTATATTCCGCCCGCTTCGCGACACCGGCCCCTAAGGCTTGTGCCCGGAGGCCCCTGTGGCGGAACTGGTAGACGCGCTCGACTCAAAATCGAGTTCCGCAAGGAGTGCTGGTTCGATTCCGGCCAGGGGCACCAGACTGAAAACACCAATAAAAACAACAGCTTAAGCCATTGGCTCGATTCCATTTTTTTGGGAAAATTTTCGAGCCTCGTTGAAAATACTGATAAAAAATTAGCTCCAGCTGTTCAATTTGTTGGTATTTTTATTGGCATCGGGAAATTAAACGATCGCGGCGAATTTCGCTATTCCGAACGACGCAATCGAGCAGATGGCCCGCAAGAACGATGGCGCGGGCGCCGACCCCAAGCTGATCAGGACCGACGTCGACTGCCGCGCCGCGCGTCCGAAATTCAACGAGGGCGCGTGGAGCTCCGCCAAGATTTCCGACGTGACCGGCGGCGGTCTCTATCTCTTCGCCACGCCGGACGAGGGCAGGCCCGGCGACGCTGCCTCCAAGGCTCTGGCGGATGCCGCACTGTCGAGCAACACGCTCGACAATCGCTTGCGGCTGCTTGGCATTGATACCAAGACTGATCATTGCGCCCACTGATTCCGGACCACCTTCTCGACCCTGTCTCGCCACGAAGAGATCAAGGACGCTAAGGCAAGGGATGGCGATGTCGTCGAGCTCCAGCTAGCGCATCTCGATAATTCGACTGTAGAAGGGCCCTTATGCGCGCCTTGACCGAAACTGTAGCTCTGTTTCATTCGAGCGAGTAAGCAGCCTGGAGAAAATCGTGGCCGATTGTTTGGCAACTGATGTCGGTCAGAAGCTCCCTATTCTGAGAACGGCTATCGTTTCCCCAAGCGGTTGGATTGGTGCCTGCAGTGCAGGTCGGTCTAGTCCAGGCGGAAGTTCGGACTAGGTCCAGTGCGCGGGAGCTAGCGAGATCTGACATCCACACCTCAATGACCGCTTCGCGCCAAAAGCGGCCGTTCCATAACCGCTCATTACGCGAATTCCAGATGTAGACGCCGGATAGAGAAGTCACCATTGGCCCAGATTGAGATGTCACTCTCCACGGTTTCCGTTGGGGAGTATTTGGCCGATGACGGTGATTGCGATGAGCCGGACGGAGATCGACCGGATGAGCGTGTTGCAGGATCTGGCTGCAAGCAGGATCAAGGTTGCGGACGCCGCGACGCTGATGGGTGTTGGCCGGCGTCAGGTGTTCCGGCTTGGCAAGGCCTTTGCGCGGCACGGTCCGGAGGCCCTGGTGTCGCGCCGGCGAGGCCGGCCGAGCAACCGCAGCTATCCGAGCGGCTGGCGCGCCAAAGTGCTTGGCATCATCCGGGAGCGTTACCCGGACTTCGGTCCGACGCTGGCGGCCGAGAAGCTGGCGGAGCTGCACGGCATTCACCTTGGGCGCGAGACGCTGCGGCAATGGATGATCGCGGCGGGCCTGTGGAAGGACCGCCGAGCGCGATTGAAGGCTGTTCACCAGCCGCGGTACCGGCGGGATTGTTGTGGCGAGCTGATCCAGATTGACGGGTCGGAGCACTGGTGGTTCGAGGGCCGCGGACCGCAATGCACCCTGCTCGTCTACATTGACGACGCCACCAGCCGACTGATGCATCTGCAGTTTGTCGAGAGCGAGAACACCTTCGACTATTTTGCGGCGACCCGAGCCTATCTAGAACGTTACGGCAAGCCGGTGGCGTTCTATTCGGACAAGCACGGCGTGTTCCGGGTCAACAAGAAGGATGCGGTCCGCGGCGATGGCATGACCCAGTTCGGACGGGCTTTGCATGCGCTCAATATCGACATCATCTGCGCCAACTCCTCGCAGGCCAAGGGCCGTGTCGAACGGGCCAATGGCACGCTGCAGGACCGGTTGGTCAAGGAGATGCGATTAAGCGGCATCGATACGATTGAGGCCGGCAACGCATTCCTGCCGGCGTTCATGGAGAAGTACAATGCGCGCTTTGGCAAAGCGCCGTTAGAGGATCGCGACCTGCATCGGCCGCTCGCCAGTCATGAAGATATCGATGATGCTTTCGCCTGGAAGGAAGAGCGCTCGGTCTCGGTGAACCTGACGCTGCAGTATGACCAGGTGCTCTTCATTCTCGAGCCAACCAAGATCGCACGGTCGCTGGCGCGCAAGCGGGTCACCGTGATTGACTACCCTGATGGGCGGCTGGCGATCCGCTACAACGGCGTCGATCTACCCTACCGCACTTTCGACAAGCGCCCGCAGGTCAACCAGGCCGCCCTCGTCGAGAACAAACGACTAGGGCCGATCCTGGCCTATATCGCCGAGCAGCAGAAGGAACTCGACATGTCCCGTTCCGCCAAGGCGCCGCGGCGACGAGGTCAAAAGAACCACATGTTCAAGGTCGGATAGATAGCGCCCGGGCGGCGCGCTACGCTATCTGAAGGCTTCACGCGCGCCCTCTCGAGCCAACAAAACTCAACCCCAACCAAAGGAAAGGCGGCTAACCTACCCCCACCCGAGTGACATTTCTAACTGGCTCAAATCGTGACTTCCCTAATTGGCGGCGACAGATGGCCGGCCGTAGTTCGCAGACTGACTTGCTTTGAATTTTCAATGGATTGCGCGAATTGGTAGCTGTCCTAGTTCTTTGCAAACCGGCTTAGGGTAAGCACGGGTCGAACCCATGGAATTCCCGCTGAGCCGGGCTTCGGAGATGCTCTTTGACGAGCAGCTCTGGGAAATTTTCGTCTCCTACTTTGAAACGCCGGAAATTGCCTTGGAGCGCATCGGCTAGACTGGCTATTTGGTGGCGATCGGCCCCATTAGACTAGGCAGCGGCGCTTGCTCGCGGTCTTTTCCGAGATCGTTTTGGCGGAGGGAGAGGAACTGGGTTCGAACCTTCTCCGCGTAGACCAAATGCGGGCGAAAGAAGCGCAGCGTAGCGCGGGTAAGCGCCCGGCCAAGGTCTAGCTAATCGCGATCGAGGCCCTCTCAACTCCCCGCCAACATCCTATTCCGCCTCGACCCTAACATTCGCCAACGGGTTCGCGGTGGCGACTACTACGGCCCAGACTGCCCTGTCTGCCTTCCACCGGCTTTGCGGTCGAGGGCGCCATTGCGCTGAGCGTGAACGTGACCCTGGCACAGTGCACCTCGGGCGGCACCTTGCGGCCGTGGGCTTGGTTCTGCCTGGCCCCCCATTCATTGCCGATCTCGGGATTTTCTCGTCTCCCATTCGACGGCAAGGGCAAAAGCGCCGCGGCGAAGGCCACATCGATCGACGCCTTCTATTACCAAACAGGTTTCGCGTCGTCACAAACGCATCATCTTCCGTATTCAATTTTGTCTTATTTCATTTTCGTTCATTCAACATCCGGCCGACACAAGCGCGTCATCCGCATCGTGGTAGCCAATTCGTCGCGGCGCTCCAGCTCCGTCAGAACTCCCGCCCAATGCGACAATACAAATATAAACAGATGATAAGGAGATTTTCGTGGCTTTCAAAACACTGAATTTTGCCGCCGGCCTGTTGGCGACGGCACTTGCAGGCAGCGCGATGGCGGCCGAAGGACCCGTTCCGAACGGCGTGCCCCATCTCGATCATGTGTTTCTGATCATGATGGAAAATCATGGCTACAGCCAGATCCTGAATAACCCGAACGCGCCCTTCATCAATGAACTCTCACGCAAGGCCCGTTTGGCCACCAATTTTTTTGCAGTCGGGCATCCGAGCCTGACCAACTACCTCGAAGTCGTCGGCGGCTCCAACTTCGGCGTGCTCAGCGACAACAACCCGAACTGGCACAGCACGTCCTGCACCCCGAATCTGGCGTCAGGCACCGCGGCAACCGATACGCCGGCAACCGCGGCGGTCTGCCCGATCGCAGGCGTCGGAACCGACGCCCCGACGGTGGCTGTCGATACCACGAACGAAACCGCGGGCCCGCCCGGCGAAAACAACATCGACGGAATCCGCTCGTTCCCGGCAGCGCCCGGCACGGTCGGAAAGACGATCGGCGACCAACTCGTTGCGAAGGGCAAGAGCTGGAAGACCTATCAGGAAAGCCTGCCGCTCGGCGGCGCGGACCAGGTCAATTACAGCGACGGGGTCTTCACCGACAGCACCGATTTCAGCAAGATTCTTCCGGCTCTCACCCCGCCGCTGACCCAGGGCGGCGTCGTGAAGCTTTACGCGGCGAAGCACAATCCGTTCGTCTATTTCAAAAGCGTTCAGGACGGCACCGATCCGCGCAACAGCCTCAAGAATACCGTTGGATTCGACGGTCCGCGCGGACTTTACGCCGATCTCGCGACCGGCAAGGTTCCGTCTTTTTCGCTGATCGCGCCGAACCAATGCAACGACATGCACGGCCGGGGCAATGCGGGCCCGTTCTGCAATTATGACCCGACCAGCGACGGCACCCAGGCCGGACTCAACCCCGCTCTGATCTATCTGGGCGACGACGCGGTGAAGCGGATCGTTCAGTCGATCAAGGCGTCGCCGGCGTGGCACGATGGCGAGAATGCCATTGTCGTCATGTGGGACGAGAACGACTACAGCATCGCGCCGAATATCAACAAGGTAATGGTCATCGTCGACACCAACGGTGACGGCGATCACGACGACCGTCACATCCAGAGCCCGACCTTTTACACGCACTTCTCGATGCTGAAGTCGCTGGAGGCGAGCTTCGGTCTTCCTTGCCTCAACCACGCTTGCGACGACACCACCGCCATCATGGCAGACATGTTCCGTCGCTGATCACCCGCTGACGGCAATCGTAAGAACGGCTCGCCTCACTTTCGTGCGGCGAGCCGTTTTTTGTGCCCGGGCCACAAAGCAAATGCGGACAGGCCGCGATTGCCTCGCTTGAGCCGCGCGAGCTTTCATCGACGCAGACGCCGCGCGATACGAATTTGATGTGATGTTCTGCGCGAACGACCCGTGTGGCTGGGTTCGTCGATTGCTCGATCTGAATAATAATTTCTTCTTCGATCCATAACGATTCCGTCGCGCGACCGTAATGCTGCCGACCTAGCCTCGCCGCCGTCCCCAAACAACGGCGAGGCTAAGATCACAATGACCACAACTGATCGTCGCGATTTTCTTCGCGTCTTGAGTGGCGCAACAATTGCTGCCGCTACACTACCGCAAAGCATCGGTCGCGCACTGGCGCTTCCCGCGAACCATCGCACCGGCACGATCCGGGACATCGATCACATCGTCATCCTCACGCAGGAGAATCGCGGGTTCGATCATTATTTCGGCAGTCTGCGCGGGGTGCGGGGATTTGGCGATCCGCGTCCGGCATTTCTGCCCTCCGGCAAGTCCGTGTGGCATCAGCCGAACGGCAATTCAGAAGTGCTGCCGTTCCATCCCACGGCGCCCAACCTCGGAGCGCAATTCATGGTTGGTACCGAGCACGGCTGGACGAAGGGCCATGCGGCATGGAATGGCGGAAAATACGATCAGTGGATCCCGAACAAGGGCAGCCAGACGATGGCGTATCTGACCCGCGCCGATATCCCGTTCCACTATGCCCTGGCCGACGCCTTCACCATCTGCGACGCCTACCATTGTTCGGTGATGGGTCCGACCGATCCGAACCGATATTATATGTGGACGGGCTGGGTCGGCAACGACGGTCAAGGCGGCGGACCGGTGATCAGCAACGCCGAGGTCGGGTATGACTGGCCGACCTTTCCGGAGCGCCTGGAAAAGGCTGGCGTGTCCTGGAAGATTTATCAGGATGTCGGAAACGGGTTGGATGCCAACGGGTATTGGGGCTGGACGAATAATCCCTACATCGGCAACTATGGCGATAATTCGTTGCTCTATTTCCATCAATATCAAAATGCCGCGCCAGGCACTCCGCTTTACGACAAGGCGAGGACAGGAACAAACGTCCTGCAGGGCGGAACTCTGTTCGACCGGCTCCGTGCGGATGTCGCCAGCAACTCCTTGCCGCAGGTTTCGTGGATCGCGGCTCCCGAGGCCTATTCGGAGCATGCGAATTGGCCAACCAATTACGGCGCCTGGTACATCAGCCAAGTGCTCGATGCGCTAACCTCCAATCCGGAGGTCTGGGGCAGGACCGCACTGTTCATCAATTACGACGAAAACGACGGCCTATTTGATCACATCATTCCGCCCTACCCGCCGCAATCCGCCGCGCAAGGCCAGTCCACGGTCGACGCGAGCAA
The DNA here is from genome assembly GCF_005937885.2 of Bradyrhizobium sp. KBS0727. Lineage (NCBI taxonomy): Bacteria > Pseudomonadati > Pseudomonadota > Alphaproteobacteria > Hyphomicrobiales > Nitrobacteraceae > Bradyrhizobium > Bradyrhizobium sp. KBS0727. The sequence continues at coordinate 6,671,621 of NZ_CP042176.1, forward strand.
CGAGATATTTCAGGGCAGCGCGTCCTATCCCACCGCGAACTATCCCGTCGGTCCCTACGGCCTGGGCACCCGCGTGCCGATGCTCGTGGTGTCGCCCTGGAGCAAGGGCGGCTACGTCTGTTCGCAGGTGTTCGACCATACCTCGCTGATCCAGTTCATCGAGAGGCGCTTTGGTCCGCATCACCCCGGACTGATCGAGACTCAAATCTCCGCGTGGCGCCGTGCCATCTGCGGAGATCTGACATCCGCCTTCAATTTCGCCAGACCTGATGCCACGGTTGTGGCAATGCCGAGTACCTCCGGCGACGCGCCGCCGGCCGCCGACATCGCGTCGGGAAAAACCTACCCGAGCTACGTGCCGGCCATTCCGGTCAATCAAACGATGCCGACCCAAGAGGGTGGACTGCGCCCCGCGCGCCCGTTGCCGTATGAATTGCATGTGGATGGCGACGCCGATTTCCCGAAACGTTCGTTCAATATCGGCTTTCGCAATACCGGCGATGCCGGCGCGTGCTTCCACGTACGCTCCGGCAATACTTCCGCCGGACCATGGACCTATACGGTGGAGGCCGGCAAGTCGTTGTCCGATACCTGGAACGTCGCGGCGAACCCCAATGGCGAGTATGATCTTTCCGTTTACGGGCCGAACGGCTTTTTACGTGCGTTCAAGGGCGGCATCGGGATCGCCCGGGCCAATCTCGATGTTGACGGCCGCTACGGCGACGACGATTCCGAATTCGAACTGGCCGTCACCAATCGCGGGGCAGCGGCCTGCACGGTAAGCATCGTGAACTCCTACACCAATGAAACGATGAGCCATTGGCTGGATCGTGGTCAGTCGGTCAGGAAGAATTGGCCGCTGAAGGAGAGTCACGGCTGGTACGATCTGGTGATCCACGTCAACACCGACCAAGGCTTCGAGCAGCGTCTGGCCGGTCACATCGAGACCGGAAGAGACAGTGCCAGCGATCCGGGCATCGGAATCGTCTGAAGCGTTCCGGTTAACCGATCAAGCTGAGACTTCCCAGGCGGGACGGGTAAATGTCGCTGACCCCGGCGTTCGCACGTCCCGCCGCAATTCTATTGCGGTCGCTGCAGCTGGCTTGGCTGGCTTGAGGCTTCATGATTTACGGCACTTGCATAGACGTGGGTGCCGGTTCTGGCAGCGCGCGCCCGGTTATTGGAAAGCTGCTGGGGACAACCGGATTTCCTTCATCAGGTATCGCGGTTCACCAGCGAATATTCTTATCAAAATCGGCGCTCCCATCACCCGGTCATCGACGTGAAATATTCGACTGCCACAGTCCCGGCTGTAACAACAAATTGCGGAGAATATTGTCATGGCACTGAAGACGATTGCCCTCAGTCTGCTGGCCGGGGTCGCCTGTGGCGCGACCGCGCAGGCGGCCGATATCGATCACGTCCTGCTGATCAGCGTGGACGGCCTGCACGCGCTCGACGTGGCGCGCTACGTTGAAGGCCATCCGAATTCGGCTTTTGCCGAATTGTCCAGCCATGGCATCACTTACAGCAATGCCCGCACGCCCTCGCTCTCGGATTCGTTCCCGGGCCTGCTGGCCTTGGTCACCGGCGGCTCGCCGATTTCCCACGGTCTGTTCTACGATGTGAGCTATGACCGCAAACTCTTTGATCCGAGCAACGTTTCCTGCACGGGCGCGGCCGGCAACACCGTCGTATTCGATGAGAGCATTGATCATTACAACGGCAACATCTCCCAGAACACCATCGACCCGACCAAACTGCCGCGCGGGCGCAACGAGTTCGGCCACTGCGTTCCGGTGTATCCGCACAATGCGATCAGGACCAATACGATCTTCGAAGTGGTCAAGAGCAAGGGTGGCCGCACCGCCTGGGCGGACAAGCACCCGGCCTATGATCTGGTCAATGGCCCCTCGGGCAAGGGCGTGGACGATCTCTACACGCCGGAAATCACCAACGTGAACGGCTTCGATGCCACTGTCAGCGTCGACTGCACGGTTGCGAACGATCAACTGAAGGTGACGGCGATCATTAATGAAATCAACGGCCTCAAGCATGACGGCTCGCCGAACGGCGGCGCCCCCGCGGTGTTCGGCATGAACTTCCAGGCGGTGAGCGTCGGGCAGAAACTGGCCAAGGACAACAAAGACGGCAGTTGCGCGCAGAGCACCCACACCGGCCAGCCCGGCGGCTACGCCGACGGCGCCGGAACGCCAACCGCGGTGCTGGCCTATGGCCTGCAGAAGACCGACGAAGCCCTGGGCAGCATGATCCGGGCGCTCAAGCAGCGCGGCCTCTATAACTCCACGCTGGTCATCGTCAGCGCCAAGCACGGCCAGTCGCCGATCAACCCGGCCAAAGTCAACAAGCCGGGCCATTTCGCCGACCTCGTTGCGGCGCTGCCGGACGCCGGAACCAATCCGGGAGCACTGGCCATCGCCAGCGCCAACGCCTGCCCCACCGGTCCATGCGGTTTCGTCCAGGACGACGACGTCGCGCTTATCTGGCTGCAGGATCAAAGCAAAACCCAGGCAACGGTCGATTACCTGAACGCCAACGCCAAGGCACTGTTCATTGACGAGGTCCTGGGCAGCGACGAGCTGAAACTCAAGTTCAACGATCCGACGCTTGACAGCCGCACGCCCGATATCATCGTTCAGCCTGTCTACGGCACCGTCTACACCGGATCGAGCAAGAAGAACGCCGAGCACGGCGGAATGAGCTTCGGCGACACCAGTGTCGGGCTGATCGTTTCCAATCCGCGCTTCCCCGGCGTCGTATTGAAAACACCAGTGCTCACCTCGCAGGTCGCGCCGACGATCCTGCAGGCGCTCGACATCGAACCTGAGGCGTTGAAGTCGGTGCGCGTCGAACGCACCGCGGTGTTGCCCGGCCTGTGGGACAATCGCTGAACGACGGCAACGATACCAGCGACTGAATTGCGGAAGGGCCCTGCATTCGTGGGGCCCTTTTCGCTTTGCATGAGATGACGTCTTCGCGAATGATTTTGCAAAATCTTTTAGCGGTCTGCTAAAGCGGTCGGATCGTTTTGCTGTCGCAACAGGCCCCCCGGCATGGTCGCCGTCATCGTATTCTTTGGAATGCTCTGCGTGCTGAGCGCCGTGCTGGCGTGGATAGACATCCGTCACGGCATTATTCCGGACTGGCTCAATCTGACGATCGCCGCATTGGGATTGTCCAGGGCCGTGTTTGCCGGCGGCCCGCTGGCTGGTCTGGAGGCAGCCTTCCAGGGCGCGACGATCGGCGTCATCTTCTGGCTGCTGCGACGGCTTTATTTTCAGGTCCGGAAAATCCAGGGTCTTGGGCTGGGAGACGTCAAATTCCTTGCGGCGGCTGGAATCTGGGTTGGCGTCACCGGCCTGCCGCTACTGCTACTGGTTGCGGCGTCGAGCGCGCTGGCTTGCGCAGGCCTGCTGCAACTGGCCGGGCGGCAATTGACTCATCGGACCGCGCTTTCGTTCGGACCGTTCCTTGCCATCGGCCTACTGGTCGCGCTCGGTTTGCAATGGCCGTGAGATCCATTGGAAGCACTAGCGACCGGGTCTCTCGGGCCGCGGCGCCGGCGGCCTGGCGCCGCGAGACTCTCCCGCCGGCTGTCCGCTGCCAGGCTGCGGCAAGGCGAGAATGACAACCTCCTGATCCTTCGCCAGGGTCGCTTCACGGCCCTGAACCGATCTCAACTTCCAGCCCTGATAATCCTCGCCGACTTTCAGCCGCAATGCCACCTTGGTCGATTGATCGAGGAAGATCCCGAACCCCTCATCGTCGCCTGATACGGTTCCGACCAAAGCGAGTTGCGGACGCTCAGGCTCGCGCGGTTTCGGCGCGACCAGCAGTTTCGGCGGTGCGGAGGGTGCAACCGCAGGCACCGGCGGCCGCCGCGATGGTGAAAAGATCGGCCGGTCCCGCGTGCCCGACAGTACGCTGAGCGGAATCGCCCATAATGGATTTGCACTGAGCGTCCGTTCCAGCGCCGGCGCTAGCGCAGCCGGGGCAACGACGACCTGCGCCGCCGGCTTTTCCCAGATCGAGGGCGCCGCCGACGCAGGGGCGCGCGCATCCCCGGCCTCGAGTATATCCGCACCTGCGGAGGTCGTGGCGGCGGTAGCCGGCGCCGCGGCCATCAGCAGCGCAACGACGATTACAGATCTCAGGATCATTTCGCGCCCTGCCATTGTCCTGAAACCGCCAGCAGAACTCGCAGTTTTCCACTCCCGGAACCGGACCCATTGGCCGGGGCTTGCACCACGAGCTGATCGATGAACAGAAAGGGCATGCCGGCCTCGATATCGTAGAGCAGTTGCTGCAGTCCGGCCTGTTCGATTTCGCAGCTCGCCAGGATGCTGAGAAATCCCGCCTTCGACTGCGTGCCTTTCAGTTCGACCTGGGTCGACAGCACGTTGCCGCCGAATTTTGTCACCGCGCCCGCGACGCGCTGGATCAATGCTGCACCGGCGACGGTGACCGTCGCACCTTCCAGATTCGGCGAGCCCGCAGGTGCCGCGGCGTCGGCGGCCTGCCCCGGGGTGGCTGCAGACCTGCGGCCTTCGAGTTGCTCCAGCATCGACGCCGACGAAGCCAGCTCGGCCCGCTGGCCGAGCAGATCCGCAATAGAGAAGATCGCCGACAACAGCAGCGCCAGCACCACGGCGGCGTAGGCCGCCGCCGCTAGCGCCGGCGAACCCGAAAGGGCTTTCGTCAAGATGGCGATAGCCTTCATGTGCCCGATCCGAAATAGGGCGTCACATGCACCTCGATGTGGAAACGCTCGCCAGGATCACCTTGCGCACGCGTGGTCGGCGCAAAAAATGTCGCGCGGGAGAACTGCGGCGACTGTTCCATCAGCCGGATCAGGGACGGCGCATCCTGCGAAAGGCCAACCACCTGAACCTTGTCGCCCTCGATCCGCAATTCAGTGACATAGGTGCTGTCAGGAAGCACCCGCGAGATCGCTTCCAGTACCATCACGCTCGATGGCGTCGTCTGCTTTCGTTTCGCGAGCAGCCCCTGGGCCGATCCGGCCCCGGCATTTTGATTGAGCCGTAGCGCCGCACGGCGCTGGACGATCCGCTGCTGCAATTGCCGTTGCTCGGCATCGAGCGCGCCTCCCACATAGGTCGCCGCCGCGAGCGACGCCGCCGCGGCCAGACCGGCGCACAGTAATATAGCGCGCAAGATCTTCGGTACGTCGCGCCTTCGTCCGACCGGGCCCTGCAGACTGGTTTCATAGACCGCGAACTTGCCGGACGCGCCCCCACCGGACGGAGGCACGACCGATGCCGTCACGGATGCTGCGCCGAAGTCGCCCATCAGTCCGACCAGCGGCTGGATCCTGTTCCTGGACGTCGCCGCCAGCATCAGCTCGATGCGCTCGTTTGCGGTAACCGTTGGCGGACTCCAGCCGAACACGGCGTCGTTCGCGGCCCATGGCGTCAGGCGATCAATCTGCGCGCGGATCATGCCGTCAAGAAAGTCCAACGCCCGCTTTGGAAAATCCAGCGTCCGAAACAGGATATGGTCGGGCTTGAGAAGGATTTCGACGCGGCTGCCGCGAAGTGCCGCCTCCCAATCCGCCCCAAGCGGAGGACTGGGCAGCCGGCCATCTGACAGCTTGAAGGATGCGTCCGGCAAGGCCGGTCCCCTGGTCGGGGAGACCATCGTCGCCGTGAAGACATTCTCATCGCCCTCGATCAGCGAAACCAGCCGTCGCCGCACGAACCGGTCGACCAGCGCGTCGACCGCAGCGGCGACCGCTGCAATCCAGCCGGAAAAAAGCTCTCCGATCTCAGCGAGCATCGCCACCTCCCGCCAGCTCTCGGGGCGAGCTAGCCGCAACCGTCACATTGTCCTGCCACGACAACACGCGGTAGGGGTCCTCTTCGCCCCCAAGCGCAATGGTGACCTCCGACGCGGTCTGGCGGCCATTGCCAAACCTGACGACCGTCAGGACCCGAAAGGCCCCGCTTCTTTCGATCGTCGCGTGGGCCTGCGCCGGACCGAGCGCGGTCGCGACCACCGCCGCCTCTCTCGGCAGAGTCGACCGCTCCCGAACGAACTGCTTCAAACCGGCCGGCGTCATGCCGGGCAATGCGGCGAGCACCTCGGGCGGCGCGATCAGGGCATCGATCTTCTGCAGCCCGCTGAACACCGTCACCAACGGCAACGCACGATCGACCAGCGCAGGCGGCAACCCGACGACGAGAGCGAGTTCGTTGACATGTGCAAAGGGTGCCTGCCGGGGCGGGTAAGTAAGGCCCGCGGCGCGATAGAGCGACGATTCATCTTCGGCGGATTCCGGTTTCGGTGGCGTTCGCCAGCCGACAATGCGATCGGCATATTGCGCCGCCGCCTCCGGATCTGCGCCGAGATCGGACAAAAGGCCGGCCAACAGCTCCCTCGGCGCAAGATTGAGATCGATCCGGGCTGCCTCCGACAAAAAGGAAACGTCGATGGCCGCGTCGCCCAACCGAAATTGAAACGATCCCTGCGCGGGGCGGGCTTTCTCCTCCGCCAACAACAGCTGGTAGGCGGTCAGTTCGAGGCTCGCCGATACCAACGCTTCCGCCTGCAGGGCGGTATCGTCGACAGCCAGAGCTTGCGCGGAGTTGGAAACATAGATCGAAAAGATGGTCGCCAGCGCTGCGAGCGCTGCGAGGATCCAGAGCACGGCCACGATAATGAAGCCCTGTTCTGCGGTCTCGGCCACTGCGGTTTCAGCCACTATGGTTTCAGCCTTGGGCGATTGCTGTATCATGGTCAGCCGCCCTGCCCGGCTGTGGCCTTGGCGGCAGTTGAATTGTCCTTTGATACCCCGCCGGAACTTTCCCTGGAATTGCGCGCTGCGCCGTCGGAATTCCCGGGGCATGTCTTTCCCGGCTGCGCGCATTGTCCCACCACCTGCGCATCGACGTGAATTGAGGCCACCGTCGACACCGAGAGAACCTGTTCGGTCGCCGCATCGCGAACCGTCAACTGGATTGCAGCCGGCAGACGGTCGGCATCATGCCAGTTGCTTTTCCATATCCGGTCCCGGCCCGCATAGGCAAACGACAGTCGGTACGGCGCACGCAGCAGCACAACCGGATCCCCGGTCTGAATTTGTTCGGACAGCGACGCCCCCGGCGCCAGCGGCCCGAACGGCGCACGGGTGCGCACGGTCACCAGTTCCTGGCGCTCGGTGGTCTCGCCGATCCGCACGACATCGAGGCCGGTCCTCGCATTCGGGCCGAAAGCCGTTCGCACGAAGGTCACCGACAGCTCCGAACCATCGAACAGCGGCTGGCGCTGCTCGCGATTGGCCGGAATGCTCTCTGCCGCGGCGATGTCGGCGCTGAGCCGCTGCAAGGCAAGACTGACCGACTCGTTGCGCTGGATGCGCTCGACGCCCCGATTCCAGTTCGGCAGCCATTGCGAAGTGATGTTGGCAAGCGTCGACAACACCAGACCTGTCAACGCCAGTGCCACCAGCGTCTCGATCAGCGTAAAGCCGGCCTGGTCCGCCCGCGTTGTTGGATGCTCGATTGTCATTGGCGGGGTCTGCGCATCAGGCGGACGGTTTGCAGGTCGAACGCGGCGCCCGAGGGCGATTGCACATGAATTTTGACGAGCTGCGGGGTCCAGGCAATGTTAGCGTCCTGAACCACCCAGTCTTTCCCCAACGGCGCGATGTCGAGGTGCCACCGATAGCCGTTGAGATCGCCCGACGAGGCGCCGGGGGCAAGTTCGGCACGCGGCGGAATAGCTGTCGTCATCGCACTGCGGGTGACCTGGATCAGCGCGACATGCTGCTCCAGCGACTTCACGCCGCGCACGTTCGTCGCCATCACGGATCCGATCGCAACGATCGAGACGGCAACAATCGCAAGCGCGATCAATACCTCGATGATCGTGAAGCCGGCGTCGGGGCCGTCAATTCGTGGCGGTGTCGCGCGAGACAATTTCGATCCTTCCGGTCAGCCAGTTGGCGCGAATTTCGTAGCCGGCATCGAGCCTCGTCAACGCGATCGTCCCGCCGCACGACATGCCATCCGCAAAAAAGCTGATGGTCGACAGCGCCGCATGCCGGCGACAGGTTTGCGGCAATAGCGCATCAAAGCCAACGTCGTCGGGAATGCTGACCGTCTCCGACGTCGCCCCCGAGCGGATCGAGCGGGTCGCGGCGTCGACGAGCGTGGCAACTTCCGACCCTCGCCGGATCGCCGCGTTGCGGTCCGCCTTCAGCAGCGTCGCCGTCTGAAGGGCATAGGCCTGCAGCCGCGAGCGGGAAGTCTGGCGGGGAATCAGCGGCAACAGCACGGACGCGAGCATGGCGATGATCCCGAGGACACACACCATCTCGAGCAGAGTGAAGCCGCGTTCCGCCCCGTCACTCATTCTTTGCACTTGCGATGTTTTCGGTCGAAATATCGGCCGCCGCACCGCTGCCACCCTCCTGACCATCGGCACCGTAGGACATGATGTCGTAAGGCCCGCGTTCCCCCGGCGAGCGATACAAATAGGGATTGCTCCAGGGATCGTTGGGGACGTTGCCGCCCTTGAGATACGGTCCGTTCCAGCCGGCAACACCCGGTGTCCGCTGCACCAGGGCCGTCAGGCCTTCCGCCGTCGACGGAAAGCGGCCGGCATCGAGATAGAACAGATCGAGCGCGCTGCCGAAGCTCTGCAGCTGGATCTTCGCTGCCTTGACCTTCGATTCGCTGAGATAATTGAGAACGCGCGGACCGATCAGACCCATGATCAGGCCGATGATGGCGATCACCACCAGCATCTCGACCAGGGTGAAGCCCTGCTGGCCGCAATCCTGCCGATCGCGGCCATGCGCGCCTCGGGCAGAGAACCAGCCCGGCTTTGTTTCCGACGTCATAATAAACCTACCCTCGATCTAGCCGACAAGTTGAGTGACCGATAACAGCGCGGTCATGACCGATACGATCAGCCCTCCCACGACCGCACTGATAGTGATGATGGCCAGCGGCCCGATGATGCCGACGATACGGTCCAGGCTGCGCTGCAATTTCGCTTCGTAGAATTCGGCGACACGGCCGGCGAGCGCCGGCAGCTGCCCGGTTTCCTCGCCGAGCCGCAGCATGCGAACCGCCATCGGCGGAAGGCTATTGGACGCGGACAGGGCGTCCGACAGCTTGCCGCCGTGGCGCACGCGATCCGCGGCCGCCGTCCAGGTCGCCACGCTTCCGGTGACCGCCATGATGTCGACCAGAATGCGCAGCGTGGCCGTGAGGTTGACACCGCTGCCGAGCAGGACCCCGAGATTGCGGCAAAACAGCGTGGTCCGGTAGAATTGAAAGATGCCGGCGATCCCCGGGACTTGAGAGATTGCGGTCACGACTGCCGCGCCGGCGCCGGGCCGCCGCAACAGCCACCAGATGCCGGCGATCGACAAGGCGGAACCCAGCGCAACGGCGGTCCCGTTCGCCCGAAGAAAGTCGGACAGCTTGATGAACATGCTCAGCGCGGAGTCGGACTTGGCACCGAAGTCCTGAAGCACCGAGGAAAATTGCGGCAGCACGAACAGAATGAAGAAAAGCATGACGCAGGCCGCAGCGATCAGAACGAAGGCCGGGTACTGCATCGCATCGGTGAGCTTGCGGCGCATCAGTTCGGCTCTCGCTCGCTCCGCTCCCAACATTTCCAGCACCTGGTCGAGCGTTCCCGACACTTCGCCGACCCGGACCAGCGCGACATACATCGCGGGAAACAGGGCCGGATGGTCGGCGATCGCTCCGGCCAGACTTTCTCCGCTCAGCAGAGCGGCCCGCAGCTTGCCAACCACCGGACGAAGCCTTCCAACATCGGTATCCCCCGCGAGCAATTCGAGGGCGTCGTCCAGACGGGCGCCCGCCTTCAGGAGCAAAGCAAGGTCCCTGGTGAAAGTCGTCACCTCCGCCGGGCTTGGCCGGTTGAACAAGCCGAAATCACCGCGCGAGGCGACGACCTTTCGCGTCTCCTCGATGGTTTCAATCGGCAGCAACTGAAGGTATTCAATACGGTGCGCAACCTCCGCCGCGGTCGGAGCCGAGAGCGTGCCGTGCACGATCTCTCCATTCTGCGTCAGCGCCCGATATCGGAAATTGGCCACGCTCTCACCGTATCGTTGTGACGCGGAGGATCTCCGCTGGCGAGGTCAGGCCGGCGCGGCACTTGGCGAGACCGTCGTCCAGCATAGTCGTCATGCCGCCGCGGATTGCGGTCTCGTCGATTTTCAGCCCGTCGGTCTTCTCCCCGATGAGTTCGCGGAGCTCGCTCGTCAGCTCCAGAATTTCAAAGACGCCAAGCCGGCCACGATAGCCTGTACCGCCGCAACGTTCGCACCCGCACGGCACTCGCAACGTTTCATCAGCCCGGAAGCCGAGCGCACCAAGCCGGGGGTCTTCGGCTAGGTCGGCTTCGGTCAGCGTCTTTGGCGATTTGCAGCGGTCGCACAGCTGGCGGACAAGCCGTTGCGCCACCACCGCACGCAAGGTCGACCGCAGCAGATAGCCTTCGATGCCGAGATCGAGCAGACGCGGCACCGCGGCTGCCGCCGTTTCGGTGTGCAGCGTCGTCAGCACGAGGTGTCCGGTGAGGGCCGCGTGAACGGCGACATGCGCGGTTTCGGAGTCGCGCACCTCGCCTACCATGATGACGTCGGGGTCCTGACGAACGAACGAGCGCAGAGCCGCGGCAAAGGTCAGCCCGATCGCGGGCTTGATCTGCGACTGGTTGACGCCGGGTATTTCATACTCGACTGGATCCTCGATCGTCAGGATCTTGCGGGACGGCTCGTTCAGGATCGACAACACTGTCGCCAGCGTCGTGGTCTTGCCGCTTCCGGTCGGTCCGGTAATGACGATCATGCCATGGGGCAGCCGAAGCAACCGCCTGAGCTTGGTATCGTCGGCCGAGGAAAATCCCAGCTTCTCGACAACGAGCAGCCCGCGATCCTTCGGCAGGATGCGTATGACCGCGGATTCACCGTGCTGCGTCGGCATGATCGCGACACGAATGTCGATATCCGAGCGCCCCGCCCGCAACCGCGCAGAGCCATCCTGCGGCAGGCGACGCTCGGCGATGTTGAGGCTGGCGACAATCTTGATGCGCGAGATGACGGCCTGCGGCAACACGCCGGCCGGCGCCGCGACCGGCCGCAGCAGGCCGTCGATGCGCATACGGACCACAAGCCCGGTGTGCAAGGGCTCGATATGAATGTCGCTGGCGCGCAGTTCGACCGCCTTTTCGAGAAGATCATTGACGGCGCGAACCACGGGTGCGCCGCTGGCGAGGTCGCGCAGACTCTCGATATCGTCTTCGCGCGGCTGAAACATCTCGCCGCCATCCTGAACCTCGATGTCCTCGCCCAGACGCTGATTGAGTGCTACGGTGATATCTTCGAACGACGCTACCTTGATCGCGACGTCCGCCCCGAGCACGATTTCCGCGGCCCGCCGCGCCGCAATATCGGCCGGATCTGCCACCGCCAGCACGGCGCCGGCGTCGGCCGATCGATGGGGAAATACCGTCGTCTCGCGCAGGAAGCGCTGCGAGAAGCGTTCGACCTCGGGGGTAGCCGACAGCATGTCCTGGAGCGTCACCCGCTCGAGATCGTAAAACCCGGCCGCTTCCTCCGCGAACTCGCTGGCCGACAGGCTGGTGTGCTCCCAAAGCTTGCCGCGAACCTGACCTTGCGAGCGGTCGCCGCCCTGCTCGGCGAGTTCGCCGTTACCGGTCGTCTTCGTCAAATGATTGTTCTGACGAAGATGCTCCACAAACCGCCAGGACTCGTCGCCGGTCATCTGTCTTCCCGTCTCGCCGCTTCAGGATAAGCGGATCGCGCGGCTTCAGCGCGATGTCGACCGCCAGCGGTTGGTTATTGATCCGAAATATGACACCTGTACGAAACTGCTGCTTCAGAGCGGTCGTCCGACGGCGCTCTCGGCGAACAGCTCGCGGCTAATTATTCCTGTCATATTTCCCCGATAGTCATGCCGTCACGGTGGGATCGACTATCCGATCCACAGCGGGAACGCAGAGCTAGAACGGCGGAAACATGGTGAGCGTCGGCAACCCAAGCCGGCACCCGGCGCTCGGTCGCGGCGTATGGGCTGTCATCGCGATATTATCCGCTGGCCTGCTCGTATCCTGCAACTCCGCGACGGTCGGAACCAGTGAAAGCAACGATATCGATGTGCTCGACAAGGTACGTTCGCTCGATATCCTTCCTCGCACCCCCCAGCAAGTGAGTACCACCCAACCGAACGGCAGTCAGCGAAACCGGCCGGCGGTCTACGACGGCACCGAGGTAACTGAGATTGCGGAGGCCCGCCCGCAATCGACCACATCAGGAAGTGGCTTCGACCTCAATTTCGAGACCACGCCGGTCGCGACGGTGGCCAAGGTCGTGCTCGGTGACATCCTGGGCACCGGCTACACCATCGATCCGCGCGTGCAAGGCACGGTTAGCCTGGTCTCTGTGAGGCCGGTTCCAAAATCGGATATCGTGTTCGTCCTTGAAAACGCCCTGCGGCTGAGCGGCGTGGTGTTGCTGCGCGACACCGCCGGCTATCGGCTCACCCCCATCGGAGATGCAGTCGGCGCCGGCCGCGTCGATGCAGCCGCCGCGAGCCCCGAGCCCGGTTACGGCGTTTCCGTGGTACCCCTGCAATATGTTTCAGCACAAACGGTGTTGAAGCTGATGGACAGCTTCGCGACGAAGCCTGGCATGGTTCGCGCCGATTCGACGCGAAATATCCTGCTGATTCAGGGCAGCGGCGCCGAACGCCGCACCGCTGTCGACACCGCACTCAGCTTCGACGTTGACTGGATGCGCGGTCAATCCGTCGGGATCTATCCGATTGCCAACAGCGGTCCTGAACCGATCATTGCCGAACTCGAAAAGATCATGGATACCGGCGATAGCGGTCTCAGCCAGAATGTCATCAAGCTTCAACCGGTCAGCCGCCTCAATGCCATTTTGGTCGTCAGCAGAAAGCCGGCGTTGCTGCGCACCGCTGCAACCTGGATCAAGCGCCTCGACAATGCCGATACCGGCAGAAACAGCGTACACGTCTACCGCGTGAAATACGGCGAAGCCCGGCAGATTGCGCGGGTGTTGACCGAAATGTTCATCGGCGGATCGTCGTCGGCTTCGGTGGACACAGCGAGCAACCAGATCGCGCCAGGATCCGGCCTTTCGTCGACATCCAACGCCGCCGATCGCTTGTCCCTGAATAGCAACAGCGGCTCGTCGTCACCAGGTACGTTTGGCTCCCGCACGCAGCCCGGAACCAATTCGAGCAGCACATCGGGCTTCGGCACGGCGCCGGCGACACCTGCGACCGCGTCAGGCAGCGGTCTGTCCGACCCCACCAGCGCCGGCGGTGGCAAGCCGGTCCTGCAAGGCGTGAGGATCACGGCCGATACTGTCAACAACACCCTGCTCATCTATGCCGATCAGGAAAATTACCGGATTATCACGTCGACGTTGCAGCAGGTCGACCAACCGCAGCTGCAGGTCGCGATTGATGCGACGATCGCAGAGGTCACCCTCAACGACGACCTGAGCTATGGCGTTCAGTTCTACCTGACGAGCCACAATCTCGGCCTGAGGCCGGACCAGGGCTCGGCCCTCAACACTCAGTCGACGGCTGCGCCCGCAGCAGCCGCTGCCGGAACGATCGCCAACGCCTTCATCAATCGTGCCTTTCCCGGGTTCAATTTCCTGATCGGATCGGAGGCCCAGCCGAGCGCAATTCTGGACGCTCTGCATACCGTCACCGGTGTTAAGGTCTTGTCCAACCCGTCCCTCGTTGTGGTCAACAATCAGGTAGCCACCCTTCAGGTCGGCGACGTCGTGCCGGTTTCCACCGGCAGCGCCACCGTGCTGACGACGAACAACACGGTGGTCAATACCATCGACTATCGTAACACAGGCATCATCCTTCGGGTTTCTCCGCGCATCAATGTCAATGGCAACGTCAGGCTCGATGTCGAACAGGAAATCAGCAACGTTTCGACGGCAACCGCGACGAGTTTGACGCCGACAGTCTCCGAACGAAAGGTCAAGAGTTCGATTTCCGTGGCGACCGGCCAGACCGTCCTGTTGGCCGGATTGATCAGTGAACAACAAGACAGCGACCGAAACGGAATTCCCCTGCTCGATCAAATTCCAGGCCTGGGCGACGCCTTTTCCCATCAGGACAAAAAGAAAAAACGGACCGAATTGATCATCTTTATCCGGCCCCAGATCATCCGCGACAGCGCCGATGCTCATTTCGTAGCCGAAGAACTCCGGTCGAAACTACGCGGCAATATCGGGGTTGCCGATGGGGTGCGAGCCCCGGTTTTGCATTGATCCGGGGCAACGCATGCGGGGCAGTCGATGCACAACTCGTCCGGCGCGACCGCGATGGCCGCGAGACGAGCGATGGAGTTTGAGTCTGGTGAGGCGGCTCCGACCGACAATTCTCCTTTTCATCTGCCTGCTTGCAGCGGGCATGCTGCGACCTGCTCACGCCGACGCCCTGGGCCGCGCCACAGCAGCATTTTCCAGAGGCGATTACATCAATTCGGCCAATGCACTGGCGCCCCTGGCGCTGCGCGGCAACGCGCGGGCACAGGCGCGGCTCGGATTCTTGTATGAAAATGGCTTCGGAGTGCCGCAATCCTACGATGCCGCAGCCGATCTTTACCTGCGGGCGGCCGCGCAAGGCGATGCATTCGGCCAAAGCAGACTTGGTCTGATTTACGACAAGGGCCACGGCGTGCCTCAAGACTTCGTGCTTTCCTACAAATGGCTCGATCTCGCAGCGGCCCGCGCGACCAGGCGTGAACGCGACTACTACATCAGGCTTCGCAACGCCGTGGCCTCGAAAATGTCGCCCGGCCAGATCGCTGACGGCCAGCGGCTTGCCTTGATCTGGGCACCGGGGCGCTGGTAACGGCGGCGCGCTACCACCCGCGCACAAGATCACCTCGAAAGGCCGCTGAAGAATTTGCGTCGCCTGGCATCCACACCCGGCTCAACCCTGAGGCAGGCTTCTTCGCTTGAAAACACAACACAAATTCTCTGCATCGCGATTCTTCTTTTTTTGAAGCCTCGGAACCGTCACGTCGATGTCAATCAGCCGCAATATCCGACGATGTACTCTCCCGGCGTCGGCACACTGCTGCGCGATTCTTCAACAATCTCCATGCGATCAAACTTGGCCTACATCAGGAGAGAGCGATGAAACGACTGAAAGCTGTTCTTGGCGCGTCGATTCCATTAGCGCTTGGCGTCGCGTTCCTCGGCGCCGCTTCGCAGTCCGCCTCGGCGGGTTGTCAATTGAATTCCCCGGGCGGTCAAATCAAACACGTCGTCCACATTGTTTTCGACAATGTGCATCTGCGGCGCGACAATCCCGACGTTCCGTCCGATCTCGAACTGATGCCGAACCTGCTGAATTTCATCCAGAACAACGGCACCATCAGCGGCAATCATCACACGCCGCTGATTTCGCACACCGCGACCGATATCCTCACGGCCCAGACCGGCGTATATGGCGACCGCATGGGAATTCCCGTCTCCAACAGCTACGGCTACTTCAAGCCGGACGGCAGCGTCGGCTTCACCAGTTCCTTCCTGTACTGGACGGCGTTGAGCGGCGACGGCAAGCCGCAGATGGTCAATGAACTCGGCAAGACCGCGCCGGCTCCCTGGGTGCCGTTCACCCGCGCCGGCTGCGATGTCGGAGGATTCTCCGTTGCCAATATCGAGTTCGAAAGGGTTCCCGACGACGTCACCACTTTTTTTGGCGCCGGCAGCGCTATCGACCTGGCCGTCAAGGCCCAACTTGCTTCGCCGAATGCCGCCACGCGTGCACAGCCAACATCCGATTATCTCGGCATCGCGATCCACTGCGCGATCGGCAGCCCGCTTTGCAGCAACGGCTATGCGGCCAATGATCCCCTGCCGGATGAGCCCAATGGGTATAACGGCTTCAAAGGACTGTTCGGCAGCGTGAATGTGCAGCCCGTGATCTCCCCGAGCGGGCCGGTCAAAGACCTCGACGGCAATATCATCGCCAACTCCTTTGGACGTCCTGGATTTCCCAACACCTTCAGCCCGCTGGCAACGCAGTCGCTCGGCTATGCCGCTGCGATGCTCGAAGCCGGCGTCCAGGTGGTCTATCTCTATATTGCCGACGCGCATGACAACCGATTCGGTTCGGGGACCTTCGGACCTGGCGAGGCCGGCTACGTCGCCCAGCTCAAGCAGTACGACACCGCGTTCGGCAAATTCTTTGCCCGGCTGACGGCGGACGGCATCACCAAGGACAACACGCTGTTCGTGATCGTGCCGGACGAAAACGATCATTTCGCCGGCGCCACCCCGAGCCCGGCGCATTGCGACGGCGTCAACGTCCCCTGCACTTACGCGCCGGGCCAGAAGGGCGAAATCAATGCGTCGCTCAACCGCCTGCTGATCACGCAGCGCGCCAACAGCACCGTATTCTCGGCGCACAGCGACGATGCGCCCACGATCTACATCAACGGAAACCCTGCTCCGACCGACGCCGCCACCCGTACCATGGAGCATGATCTCGACGCGCTGGTGGCCACCAATCCGATCACTGGCAAGACCGACAAGCTGTCCCGGCTACTTGCGGATCAGGCGGAAATGAAGCTGTTGCACATGGTGACTTCAAGCCCGGTGCGCACCCCGACGCTGACCATGTTCGGCGACGACAACTACTTCTTCGCGAACGCAAATGGCGGCGCCTGCGCGAACCAGTCGGACTGCGTCTTCGTCGGCCCGAACTTCGCCTGGAACCACGGCGATTACCAGCAGGATATCACCCGAACCTGGCTCGCCATGGTCGGTCCCGGCGTGCAACCGCTTGGCCGCCATGACGCGGTATTCTCGGACCACACCGACGTGCGTCCGACGCTGCTGGCGCTGCTCGGGCTGAAGGACAGCTACGTACATGACGGCCGGGTGCTGTCCGAATGGCTGGAGCACCGGGCGCTGCCATCCGGCATTCGTCAGCACCGCGAAAACTTCGTCGAGCTGGCCGCAATCTACAAGCAGCTCGATGCGCCTCTCGGCGAACTCGGCCGGGCGAGCATGCGGTATGCCAATCGCTCCATCACCAGCGGCGACAATGTCTACGCCCGCTACCTCAGCAAGATCAGCGACATCACCAGCCGGCGCAACAGCCTGGCCGGCGATATCAAGGCGGTGCTGGATGCCGCGGCGTTCGGCAACCAGCCGGTCGACGAAGGTTCGGAAGACGGCCTCGGCCACCGCGCCCGGACGCTGATCGATCGCGTCAAGGATCTGGCCGAGCGCGAGCGCGAGGATCACGACGAGCGGTAAGCTTCAACGTCTGCTCAACGCCAAAACCCGCCGGTGCCGCCGGCGGGTTTTTCGTATCGGTGGATTGATCTCGCTCGAGGTCGCAAAACTTCATATCCATCTGCGTCGCGAAGGCGTTTTCACAAATCTGAATTCGTCGCGACATCATCGTGCAATTGCGTCTGCCAATAGTGGTTCGAGACGGAGTGGATCCTTCTTTGTAACAGGACTGCCGCACCGTCGCCACGCGCAACGACTTCCCATTCTTGGAGACTATTCATGAGATCGATACGGCTATTCAAATCGCTGTGCCTTGCGACGAGCGCGGTCTGCACGTTAACCAGCGTGGCGCCGGCATTCGCCAGGACGCCGACGACACCGATCCAGCATGTGATCATCATCGTCGGCGAGAATCACACCTTCGACAACCTGTTCGGCACCTACCGGCCGAAAGCCGGTCAGGCCATCGACAATCTCCTGAGCAAGGGCATCGTCAACGCGGACGGCACTCCGGGTCCGCATTTCGACAAGGCCAAGCAGCGGATCGGCAGCGACCTGAACCGATACAATGCGGAAACGGCGTCGACCGGCGCCTATGCAACGTTGCCGCAACCCTACACGACCTGGGGTCTCGGCCTGCCGCAGGGCGTTCCCGACACCCGCTTCCCGGCAAACCTGCCGAACGGCCCGTTCCAGATCAGCAAATATGTGCCTTACGCCGCCTATACCGGCGATCCCGTGCATCGCTTCTTCCAGATGTGGCAGGATTTCGACGGCGGCAAGCTCGACAAGTTCGTCTGGGTCGAAGAAACCATCGGCACCGGATCGAACGGCGCGCCCGTTCCTGCCGGCGGGTTCAATCCCAAGGAAGGCGCCGTCTCGATGGGGTTCTACAACATGAACCCGTTCACCGATTCCTATGGCAACGCACAGCCCGGCGACGCACTGTTCTTCAAAGCTCTCGCCGATCAATACGCCATCAGCGACAATTATCATCAGGCGATCATGGGCGGCACCGGCGCCAATTTCCAGGCGCTGGTTTCAGGGCATGCGGCTTTCTTCACCAATCCGGCGACTCTCGACGGCTCGGCCGCCGTTCCATTCAGCAACCAGATCGAAAATCCAGATCCCGTCGCCGGGACCAACAACTATTACACCCAGGACGGCTACGGCGGCGGCTCTTACGTCAATTGTTCGGATCCGAGTGCGCCCGGCGTAGCATCAGTAAACGAACAGCTCTACCGCCACGGCGTGTCGAACGGCAACTGCGCGCCGGGCCATTATTATCTGGTCAACAACTACAATATGTACTGGAACCAGAGCAGCAGCCATCCGGGGGCACTCGGCTCCAACTCGTTTATCCTGCCGCCGCAAAGCCTGCCGACCATCGCGGACGTGATGACCGCCAAAGGCGTGTCGTGGAAATACTACAACAGCGATCGCGGCGACGATGCGACTGCCTTCGCCCACGCCGTGGACGGCGTGCCGCTGCTGTTCCACTACTACTGCGGAATTTGCGATCCGCTCACGGGCTATCTGAACATCATGAAGAAGCCCGCGGAGGAAGCGAAGCTGCAGAATTACGGCGCGTTCCTGAATGACGTTCAACACGGCACGCTGCCAGCGGTGTCGTTTGTCCGCCCGTTCGAGGCGCTGGCCGGACACCCTGCGGACTCGACAACCGATCTCTACGAAAAATTCTTGCAAGCCCTAATCAACCGGGTCCAGAGCAATCCAGAGCTCTGGGCATCGACGGCGATCTTCATCACCACCGACGAGGGCGGCGGCTACTACGATTCCGGCTATATCCAGCCGGTCGACTTCCTCGGCGACGGCACCCGGATTCCGTTCATTGCGGTTTCCCCCTACGCCAAGAAGGGTCATGTCGACCACACCTACTATGACCATGTCTCGCTGTTGAAATTCATCGAAAAGAACTGGGATCTTCCAAAAATATCGGATCGCAGCCGCGACAATCTCCCGAACCCGATCCATGACGGCGACGACAACCGGTACAAGCCCGAAAATCGCCCGGCCATCGGCGATCTCATGAACCTGTTCGCCTTCGACCATGACGGCGATCATGACGGCGATCACCACGATCAGGACAACGACGGCCGCGATCGCCGCTAGGTTTCCGTAGTGAAATCGGCCGGCCGATTGCTTCATGCAATTAACGGCAACGGTTAAGGGGCTGCGTTCAACCGGACGCAGCCCCGTGCTCACCGGCCCTCCCGCGCCGGGCGAAGCTGCTCAGGGCCGTCGGCGGCCGCCATCAAATTGGCGATGCTGAAGGAAAGCCGCGGATCGTCTGCCGCGGGCAGGCAACCAACGTTTCGCATAACTTCATTCAAGCCACCGTCAAATTCGCTGGCTCGCCACGCGAATGTGCAACCCGCGACGCCTTCACTGTCCTGTCTCAATGCCGTCAGGAAGCCAGTGATATGCGTTCTCTCGTTGTTTTATTGGCCTGAGCCACTTCACAGAGGATATCCCCGATATGAATCGTTCGCTGCTTGGCGCTTCCGGCGCCATCGCCGTGCTTGCTGCCATACCCACATCGGCAAGCGCCGCCGGCCCTCAGATCAGCTATGTTCCGAGAAGCCTCGCGCAGTCCGTGATCAATCAAGGACCATGGACCTTGCATGAGTCAGCCGACCGCTTTGAGCGCGATGAGTCGGGCGACCACTTCAGGCATGGCGACTCGGACGAAGGCCGCGATCACGACAAGTCGAACGACTTTTTCAAGCATGATGCTTCCGGCATCGTTCCGCCGAGCAATCTAAGTCCGCCCTATTCGGGTTACGGCTCGCCCTATGCGGGCTTTTGCAGCCCGACCGGCACTCCCGCGATCAATCACGGCCTCAGCGTGATGCAGCCCTATTACTTCCCGTTTGTGCGCCGGGTTGGCCATGTCCTCGAAGGTTTCTTCGACTACCGCCCGCGCAACCAGCAGGAAGCCACGGTGGCGGCGATCTCGACCGACTGGGGCGCTTCCTGGCGCTTCACCGGCATGGCCCTCGCGCTCAACCCCTATTGCCCGTGGGATGCGACCGACCCGGACAACCAAAATCTGAACGTCAACGGAGTGCAGACGGCGTACGGCTCATCGAGCGCCAACGCCGGGGATAACGGTCTCGGCCATCCGGTGGTCCTGAATGTGAGCGGCGTGCAGCGCGTCTACAGCCTGAACCGTGCCAACGGCCACATCGATTCCGACCAGTTGGTGGTGCACACGCTACCTTATTCGCACACGGGCTCGCTGTCCTCGCTTCCGGAATTCGGCTATGTCAGCCCGCTCGCCTCTGGCGGCTATCCGGCTCTCGACGCCAAGGCGCTATCAACGACCGGCCTGAAAAATCCCGATGCGATCATGGGCGCGGTGACCAATGGCGCTACGACCACGGTCGTCTATGTGGAAAAGACCCTGAATGCCGACACCAGTTTCCCGTCCGCCCAGCAATGCCCGAAAACGCCCGCCTTCGCGCTGACCAACCTGGTCAACGGCAAACCGCGCAAGGCGAACCACGATGTGACCGCGGTTCGCGTGGCCACCACAACGGACGGCATCAACTTCACCGATGTCGGCGCCGCCAGCGGCCTCAACGATCCGACCACCGTTGCCTTGAACGGCATCCGCTATCTCGGCAGCGGCAGCCTTCTCCGGCTCTCGGACGGACGCTATGGCATGTTCTTCGGCGCCGGCAATTGCCTCGACAACGACTCCGACGGGTTCCACTTCATCGGCTATGCCGAGACCGACAGGCCGGTCAACCAGCCCAGCGACCTCTTGAGTTGGCACGTGGTCAACGGGTTCGACAATCCGATCCTGTCTACCGACACCGTCACCGATCCCGCAGGGCCGCGGCCATATCCGGTGAACCCGCCGGTTGTGAACGTCAGCGGCGCCGACGCGTTGACCGGCGCGCAGGTTGCGCCGTTTGTGCCGGTGGCAGGCGGCTACAACTCGAACTTCTTCAGCGGCCGCGTCTATGATCCGCAAGCGCTGTACACCGACGAACGCACGGTGACGATCGTATTCGCCGGCTACAACACCCCGCAGCCTAGCAACAATCTGGGCGACTATCGCTCGATCGGCCGCTTCCAGCTGCGGTTCCCGGAAGGTTACGTTTCGCCGTTCTAAAGCCAAACAAACGGGGGACGGCACCAGCCGTCCCCCGTTACGTTCGTTGTGCCAACTTGAATTGGAGCAGTGGCCGGCTTCGAAATCAGGCCACGGTTGAAGGGGTTGGAACTGGTTTCACCAGAGAGCCATTGGCTCGAACCGTGTTCCGAAAGTATCCGGCCGATCCCGGTTCAGCGCGCCTAAGCGCGTCAATTGGCAAAACATTTTCATTCAGCCGCGATCGCCGCTTCGACCGGGCGCGGAACAACCTTGCGGGCTTGGTTGCGGCTGAAGCGATGCAGCGCGAGGTAGACCACCGGCGGCGTGTAGAGCGTGAGGAATTGCGACACGAGCAGGCCGCCGACGATCGCGCATCCGAGTGGCTGGCGGATCTCCGCGCCGGTCCCGTGCTCGAGTGCAAGCGGCAGGGCGCCGAACAAGGCCGCGAACGTCGTCATCATGATCGGGCGGAAGCGTTTCAGCGCCGCCTGGAAAATCGCATCCTCCGGGTCCATGGCCTCCGTCTGCTCGGCATGAATCGCAAAATCGATCATCATGATGGCGTTCTTCTTGACGAAGCCGATCAGCAGGATGATGCCGATAAGCGCGATGACGCTGAGCTCGAGGTTGAATGCCATCAGGATCAGAAGCGCGCCAACGCCAGCCGAAGGGATGGTCGAAAGGATCGTGGTTGGATGGATCAGGCTCTCATAGAGCGCTCCCAGGATGATATAAACCGCAATCAGCGCTGCAAGAATCAGGAGAGGCTGGGTCTTGAGCGAATCCTGAAATGCCTGGGCGTTCCCCTCGAACGTGGTGATCAGGGTGGCCGGGACGTTCAGGTCCCGCTTTGCCTTCTCAATCGCTTCAACGGCCTGGCCGAGCGCGGCACCTGCTGTCTGGTTGAACGATAGTGTGATCGCGGGGGAACTGGCCCTGATGGCTGACCGATAGCGACCGCACGGTTCGCTTTTGTTCAACCAATGCGCTCAGCGGCACCTGCCGTAGATCAGATCGAGCGCGTTTGGTCGGGACCTGATCCGCGGAGGGCATCAAGGCCAGCGGTCATGTGAACCGCACCTAAAAGCCGAACACATGGCTGCACCGACCAATGCTGCGAAACGTGAAGAAAGCGCTTGCCAACCCGGAGCGTCCACATATGGCACTTGGCGAATGTCGCTCATTCCGCGAATGGCCGCTTCGCGCCAACAGCCGCCGTTCGATAAGCGCTAACTCCGCGATTATGACTTGGCATAGATTGATCTCGTCAACGTTCGCCTTGCGAACTTGCGAACAAGATCAAAGCCTCGCGGAGACACCCACAGCCCCGCAGACACCAATGGGCGTTTAGAACGCCCGCTCTCGTTGGTTGTCTCGTATGCGTCCGGTTCTTGCACGTCAGTCAGGTCTTGACATGAATCTCTGGTTTCCAAAGCCACGGCAGCAGTTCGTCGAGACGGTTGATCGGATGTCCGTCGACCATGCGCGTGAGCACGTCGGTGAGATAAGCGTAGGGTTCGACGCCGTTGAGTTTGCAGGTTTCGATCAGCGAGCAGACGACTGCCCAACGGTTCCCTCCGGCGTCGCTGCCGGCGAAGAGGTGGTTCTTCCGGCCGAGTGCCACCGGGCGGATTGCACGCTCGACCGGATTGGTGTCCAGTTCAACGCGGCCATCGTGCAGGAAGCGCGTCAGACCTTCCCAACGGGAGAGCGCGTACCGGATCGCTTCCGCAAGCGTGCTGCTGCCGGGCACGCGTGCGAGCTGCGCCTCAAACCAGGTTTGCAGGGCCTGCACAGCCGGCTTCGAGAAGGAGCGCCGCTCAGCGAGCCGATGGGCAGACGACTGTCCACGGACGCGGGCTTCAATGGCATAGAGCTCACCGATCCGGCGCAAGGCTTCCGTCGCAATGGGCGAACCGGTGGCCTCGGCAACTTCGTAGAACTTGCGTCTTGTATGGGCCCAACATGCCGCGAGCATGACGTCGCCGTTGACGGTCAGGTGCTCGAAGCCCGCATAGCCATCGACATGCAGGACACCTTTGAAGCCCGCCAGGTGCAATACCGGACGTTCGGCCTTTCGGTCGGGTGCGAACAAATAAACCGCTGCCGGCGGTTCAGGTCCGCTCCAGGGCCGCTGCTCGCGGACGTAGACCCACAGGCGTCCGGTCTTGGTGCGTCCTCTTCCGGGATCGGCGTGTCGTCGGCAAACAGATGGTCGGAGGCAAACACGTTCTTGCACAATCGCTCGTGCAGCGCCTCGAGCCACCAGCATGCGCCGCCAACCCATCCGGCCAGCGTCGAACGGCCGAGGTCGACGCCGTGCCGGGCGAAGATTTGCGACTGCCGATAAAGCGGCGTGTGATCGCAATACTTGCTGACCAGCACGTGGGCGAGCAGGGTTGGAGTCGCCAATCCGCCGGCGATCGGCCGCTCCGGCGCAGGCGCCTGGGCAACCTTACCGCAGGCTCGGCAGGCGTACTTGGGGCGCGTGATGCGCACCACGCGAAGCTGCGCCGGACCCCAGTCCAGCATCTCGCTGACGCTCTCGCCGATCGAATGCAGCACGCCACCGCAACAGCTGCAGGCCTCACCATCGACGTCAAGCAGAACGTCCTCGCGCGGCAGGTGATCGGGCAGCGGTGCGCGCCGAGACGGTGCCTCTGGCTGCTCCGATACAATAACCGGCCGGCTTTCCTCAATGCGGCCGATATCGCTGTCGATATCTTCCAGCGTGAGCGCCAGTTGCTCGGGATCAAGGCGCTCGGAGCGACGCCCGAACTGCGCGCGTTGAAGCTGTTTGATGATTGCCTGAAGTCGCTCGATCTCGCTGTCTCGATGCTCAATTGTCGCGGCGATGTCGCGCACCAAGCGATGCAGAAGTGTCGTATCCGACGGCAGATTGTTGAGATCGAGCTGCATGTCCGATTCTACTCGAACATGCTGATTCGAAGAAGCAACGTCGCTATATTCTATGCGGGTTTCTGCGATTCAGCCCGCGATGGCGGGGCGCCATCGACGCTCGGGTGTGCGCCAATCGATGCCTTCGATCAGCATCGCAAGTTGCGCTGGAGACAGCGTCACGGTGTCGCCTGGATCGCTCATTCTGGGCCAGATGAAGCCACCTTGATCGATGCGCTTGGTAAACAGGCAGAGTCCGTTGCCGTCCCAGAACAGGATTTTCAGTCTGCTCGC
Source organism: Bradyrhizobium sp. KBS0727 (assembly GCF_005937885.2). NCBI lineage: Bacteria > Pseudomonadati > Pseudomonadota > Alphaproteobacteria > Hyphomicrobiales > Nitrobacteraceae > Bradyrhizobium > Bradyrhizobium sp. KBS0727. The sequence goes on from NZ_CP042176.1 coordinate 6,696,292, forward strand.
ATTCCTGCCGCGGAAGGCAAATAGATGGCCGGAGAACGGATCCTTCTTGAGGTGTTCCTGAACGAGCGTAGCGAGCCCATCCAGGCCCTTGCGCATGTCAGTATATCCCAAGGCCAGATGCACCTTCACCCCCGCTGGCACGATCATCATCGCGCCGTCTCCTGCTCGATCACATGTCGACGGACTGCATCCGGATCGCTGCCCATCGGTGCGAAGACACGTCGCCCATCGTCCAATTCGACGATCGTCGTGCCGTCGGGCGGCTGCAACAGATCGTTCAGAACGAGCGTTCCCGATTGCGCTCCGGCAACTTTCACAGCCACCAACTTCGCCCGTGCTCGTTTGCCGAACCCAAACTGTATCCGCCACCGGAACAGCATGCTGCTGACGATGCCATGGCGCCGGCAAACCTCGGCGGCGGTGACGCCGGGTTGTTCGGATTCGCCCACGATCGCCAGCTTTTCCTCGTCACTGAAGCGGCGTCGGTTGGCACGTCCATCGTTCGGCGGATCAGCTGTCGGCGTGTCTGTCAAGCGCGTTCCGGCGACGGACTCATTAGCAGCGCTGCTAGCACTAGTGCTTACCAGGGGGCGGGCACTCGGATGAAGATGGGTCCGCCAGTCGATTTCCACTTCATTGGTGTCGATCAGATCACGCCACCGCCTCAAGCTGTGCTGCGATATGCCATGTGCCCGGGAATATGCTTGCATGTTCATTCCGCACCATCTCATCGCTTCGACGTGCATCGCCCAGAACGCTTGCACGGCTCTGCAGCGCTGGTCCTTCGATACCGGACTCCGCTTCTTGCGGAGCCGCTCCCGGTGTTCCTCTCGACGCAATTCCGCACGAACTTTCAGGGTTTCGACGTCAATCAGATGCCGCAGCCAGCGATCGAATGTGCTGCCGCTGAGACGATGCTGACGACAATATTTGCGCTTGCTCAGACCGCTTCGTCGCCACGCTTCAACGTGTACCGACCAAAAAGAACGGAGCGCCTCGTTCTTGAAATATCCCGTACCCACCGGAGATCCTCCAATGCAGCAAGGAACCCGATATGGAACGACAACGCACTCTCGGAAAGTCGTGCAGGACTCGGACGCTTACGTTGTCTCTAGATTTTCTTTGATCTCCCGGTGCACACATCGTGCACACGCCGCCTTCTAACTCATTGAAAAAACTAAACTCTCGTTCCAGTCCATCAAGGGGGCCACAGAAAAGCGCCTGTCTAACATCTTGTTTTCAATCAGTTTTGTAGTTCCAATCGGCCCAATCGATTTTTGGGCCGACAAACGATCCGAGCGATAGAACTAGCGCATTTTCGTTTCTTTTCAACTGGTTGAAATAATTCCGGCAGTTTCTTGTAATTCGTCTTCGTCAATTCCAGTACTGCATTGCTGTACTGGCAGAGCGCGTGCAGTACCACGGTACTAGACGCCACCTACTCACCGCAGCGCCCCCCGTTAGCATCGAACAAGCAACTGGAAAGCCGATCAAAGTCAGAAGCAAAGTAACGCTGCACTTTGCCGGTGCCTAGGCCCGCAATACTGCGATCGTAGTTTCGGTCGCCATATCGTATGGAAAGTAGCGCGCGGAGGGACTTGCGATCGTACCGACCAAAACGTCGTAGGTTCAAATCCCGGAGACGCAACCACCGATACCATTCACTTGTGTTGGCAGGGGCACCGCGAACCACGCGATGGCCGCCGACGCGCTGCGCGCAAGCCGTTCAAATACACCGCGACCGGCGTGGCAGGTCTCGCGGGCGGCAAGAAGCTGATCATCGCCCCTTCCCGCGGTGGATTGTACACCGCCTCGTCTCCGATGGCCTTTATGGATCATCAGGAAACATTCCTGACGAGTTTCTTCGGGTTCATCGGCATGAGCGACGCCGCGTTCGTTCGTGCCGAAGGCGTCGGCCTCGGCCCCGAACAGCGCAAGCTCGCACTCGAAACCGCTTTGCCGACGTCTCGGCCCTGACGACTGCCTAAAAACGAGGGGTGGCCTGATCGGCCGAGAGTCTTCAATGCAGCGAATTCAGTATCACCGCTACGGCGGACCCGAAGAAATGCGTTTGGAGACATATGAACTGCCCGCCCTCGGCGAATATGTTCATGATCCGCGCGCCGGCACCGGAAGGCCGGAAGTCTGCGGGGGGCGCTAAGAACGACGCGATTGACCCAAAGGCAAGATCGCTTCAGGAACCGGTGAGCATTCGAAAGTCGAATATTAAAATCGAATTTACTTGAGCTGACCTGCGCTGTCGTGATGTTCGTCGGGTCGCGAACTGAAATCCAAGCCGTCTGGAACTGCGCCCGATGACCCAACTCCGCCTTCTCGGCCTCTCCGGCAGCCTGCGCCGGGCCTCCAACGGCACCGCGGTGCTGCGCGGTCTTCAGGACGCACTTGCGCCCATGGCTGTGCTCGACATTTTCTCCCTGCATGGGTTGCCGCTCTACAACGAGGATGACGATGGTGAGCATGCGCCGGAATCGGTGCGCGCCCTGCGTTCGGCCGTCGAGACAACGGATGGTGTGATCATGGTATCGCCCGAGTACAATCACGGCATGTCCGGCGTCCTGAAGAACGCGCTCGACTGGGCCTCCCGGCCTTATGGATGTTCGGTGCTGAGGAGCAAGCCGGTACTGACGATGACGACCTCGCCCGCCTTCACTGGCGGCGTGCGCGCGCAGCAGCAAATGAACGAGACGCTCGCATCGATCCCGGCGCGTCCTGTGCTTCGGCCCCAGATCGTGATCGGGAGCGTGCATGAGAAGGTCAGCGACGGGCGCATCGTCGACGAGGCCACGCTGCGCTTTGCGCTGGCAGGCGTGGATGATCTCCTCGACGAGATCAGGGCCGCGCGCATTGTTCGAACGGCGGCATGAGCTGACAACCGCGATGCCGATGCCCGGTGGCGATGTGCGTATCGGCTATTGGCACGAAGTGTTGCAAACTCCTACAATGTCGGCGCAGGCTATTCAGGGTCGGCTTGAGGGGATCCGATATGAAAATACAGAGCGCAATTTTGTCGATCGCGGCGGCCGCACTCGCAGTCACTATGGGCGCGGACGCGCCCGGCGCGGAGGAGAGAAGCTCAAATCTCTCGCCTGAGGTGTTGCAGGAAATTGCAAAGGTCGAGGCCGAGATTGACCTTACCGAGGCGCAAGCGATCGAACGGCTTGCGGCGCCGCCGGACAATCAGATTCAGCAGGTGGAATTGCTCGGCAAGCTGATGCTGTATGACAAGGATTTGTCGGTAAACCGCAACGAGGCTTGCGCCTTTTGCCACATGCCAGAGACCGGCTTTACAGGTCCGGTGTCGGAGTTGAACCGAACCACGGGCGCTTACCCGGGTTCGGTGCGCACGCGTTTCAGCGACCGCAAACCACAATCGCACGCCTACGCGCCGCTGTCGCCGGTGCTGCACTACAATCCCGGGCAGGGCGACCTCGTCGGCGGCAATTTCTGGGACATGCGCGCGACGGGACGCCGGCTCGGCAATCCGGCCGCCGAGCAGGCGCAAGGTCCGCCTACCAATCCCGTGGAGATGGGGCTGCCGGATATCGCATGCGCGGTCTATCGCGTCTCGCAGCGGCCCTATCGCCCCCTGTTCGAGGGCGTATGGGGTCCGCAGAGTTTCGCGATTGCGTGGCCGGGCGACATCGAGCTGATCTGCAACAAGCCTGGGCCGGCGGCCGCGGCCGATCCGTTGCCGGTCCATTTGAGCTCGATCGATCGCGGCCGCGCCGGCGCGACCTTCGATCAGATGGCGCAGTC